>NZ_JBVOON010000003.1:0-358975 GCF_055664235.1 Rhodococcus sp. NPDC019050
AACACCCCCCCCCCCCCCGGGCTTTCCCGGGGGCCGCGGCCCCGGGCCCCCCCCCCCCCCCCCCCGGGGGGGCGCCCCCCCCCCCCCCCCCCCCGCCCCTGAGTCGTGTCGGTGAGAGGCCCGACCGCCGAAGTAGTCCCGTTGGGTCAGCTCGCGCGCTGCAACCGCTCGAGCCGGTCGAACACCAACGTCACCGCCGTGTCGGTGTGCGCGAGCACCTCCCGCGTGCTCTGCCGGCCCGCGGCCCAGCTCACGAGGGCCGACATCCACACGTCGGCGATGATGTGCACCGCGTTGAGAACTTCCTCCGTGACCGTGTCGATGCCCGCGGCCCGGGCGAACAGGTCTGTCAGGACGTTCCCGAGGTAGTCGAGTTCGGGCGCGGACGACGCGTCGGCGAACATCGTCGCCCGTACCAGTGCGTCGTACAGCCGGGGCTTTTCCTCGAGTTGCCGGATCGACGCCCGGAACACCACCATGATGCGGTCGTGCGGCGTGTCGCCGGGAAGCTCGACCTCGGCGAACCTGCGGGCGGCCGACTCGAACTCGAGCACCAGTGCGACGACCAGCAGGTGATTCTTCGACGGGAAATAGCGATACACCGTACCGAGAGCAACACCGGACCGATCGGCAACCGCGCGCATCTGCACGGCGTCGTAGCCGCCTTCGGCAGCGAGTTCCTTCGCCGTCCCGATGATGCGCATGAAGCGGGCTCGCTGGGCGGGCCGTAGCTCCGCACCCGGCGTGGAAACAGCCCGCTGCGTCGCACGCGCAACCTCTGGGGTCCGCTCCTCCGCCATCACGTCACCTTCCGTTCTTCCACGTCGAGGATAGTTCAGAGCCGGACGGCGCCTGCACCACGAGCCCCGACGTCCTTATCTAGACAGGTGTCCGGAAACCCTTCCCTCGAGAGGTAGAACGCGTTACATTTTCCTCGTCATCCGACGAGAGGGGCCACAGTGCGCCACGGAATCACCCTGTTCACCAGCGACCGGGGAATCCGACCCGATGTTGCCGCGTCGACCGCGGAGAGCCGAGGGTTCGACAGTTTCTACGTTCCCGAACACACCCACATACCGGTGCGGCGTGAATCCGCCCACCCGGGGACCGGCGACGAAACGCTGCCCGACGACCGGTACATGCGCACCCTCGATCCCTGGGTCTCGCTCGGCCTCGCCGCCGCCGTGACGTCGACGATCAGCCTGGGCACGTCGGTCGCGCTGCCGCTCGAACACGACCCGATCACGCTCGCGAAGACGATCGCCACCCTCGACCACCTCTCGGGCGGACGCGTGATCCTCGGAGCCGGATTCGGCTGGAACGCGGAAGAACTCGCAGACCACGGCGTTCCCCCGGGCAAGCGCCGCACCGCCTTGCGGGAATACCTCGAGGCGATGCAGGCACTGTGGACCCAGGCGGAGGCATCCTACGACGGCACCTTCGTCTCCTTCGGCCCGAGTTGGGCGTGGCCCAAACCGGTCCAGCAGCCGCGGCCTCCCGTGCTCATCGGGGCGGGTGCGACCGAGCGCAACTTCGCGTGGATCGTGCGTTCTGCGGACGGCTGGATCACCACCCCCACCGAACGCGACACCGTCGAGAACGTGCACCGGCTCCACAAGATGTGGGCGGAAGCGGGCCGCACCGGAACCCCGAAGGTCGTCGCACTGGCCGGCCGGCCCGACACCGAGCAGCTGAGCCGCTGGAGCGACGCGGGCGTGGACGAGGTCATCTTCGGTCTTCCCGATCGTGCAGAGGCCGACGTCGTCTCCTATATCGACCGGCTCGCCGGCAAACTCGACCACTGATCGACGCACCAGAACGGGACCCACATTGAACACCGATTTGCATCCCCTCCAGGCCGACCGGATCGACACCTGGCACCACGAGGCCGACGTGGTGATCGCCGGATACGGCATCGCCGGTGTCTCGGCAGCCGTCGAAGCCGCTCGGGCGGGCGCCGAGGTACTGGTCCTCGAGCGCACCGGAGGCTGGGGCGGAGCCGCCTCGTTGTCCGGCGGCATCGTCTACCTCGGAGGTGGGACCGGCCTGCAGAACGCGCTCGGGTTCGAGGACACCCCCGACAACATGAAGGCCTTCATGCTCGCGGCGCTCGGGCCCGGAGCCGACGAGGCGAAGATCTCCGAGTACTGCGAGGGCAGCGTCGAGCACTACGACTGGCTCGTCGACAACGGCGTCGTCTTCAAGGAGAGCTTCTGGGGTGAGCCCGGCTGGGAGATCCCCGGCGACGACGGCCTGATGTACTCGGGCGGCGAGAACGCCGCCCCCTTCAACGAGATCGCGACCCCCGCTCCGCGCGGCCACGTCCCCCAGATGGCGGACAAGCGCACCGGCGAGAAGGGCGGCGGATTCATGCTCATGCAACCGCTGTCGCAGGTTGCCGAAAAACTCGGCGTCCGAGCCGAATACGACGTCCGCGTCCAGCGTCTCATCATCGACGAGGACGGGCGCGTCGTCGGTATCGCCGCCAAGCAGTACGGCAACGAGGTGTACGTCCGGGCCCGTCGCGGCGTCGTCCTCGCAACCGGAAGCTTCGCGTACAACAAGGAGATGGTCGCCGCTTACGCGCCCCAGCTCGCGGGACGTCCGGGTGCCGCGATCGAGGAACACGACGGTCGTGCGATCCGGATGGCGCAGGCACTCGGCGCCGACCTCGCGCACATGGACGCCACCGAGGTCGCGTTCTTCGGCGATCCCCAGTTGATGGCGCGCGGCATCCTCGTCAACGGTCGCGGCAACCGCTACGTGCCCGAAGACACCTACCCGGGGCGGATCGGGCAGTTGACCCTGCTCAAGAACGACAACCAGGCGTTCCTCGTCATCGACGAGGCCGCCTACGAAGAGGGTTGTGCTGCTACCAGTTCCACGCCTTTCTTCCGGTTCCGCCCGAAGTGGGTCGCGGAGACCGTCGAGGAACTCGAGTCCGACATGGGATTGCCGGCGGGCACGTTGCAGGCCACGGTCGAGGTGTACAACCGGCATGCAGCGACGGGCAGCGACCCCGTACTGGGCAAAAAGAGCGAGTGGTGCGTGCCGATCGGGTCACCGATCGCCGCCCTGGATCTGCGCAACTGCACCGCCGGGTTCACGCTCGGCGGGTTGCGGACGACCGTCGACTCCGAGGTTCTGCACGTCTCCGGTGAGCCGATCCCCGGCCTGTTCGCCGCGGGCCGTTGCACCTCCGGAGTATGCGCCTGGGGATATGCGAGCGGAACGTCCCTCGGCGACGGCAGTTTCTTCGGCCGGCGGGCGGGCATCTCCGCAGTTAAGGGCTGAACCGGACCGAGCGGGTCCCGGGCTCAGAACACCGAACCGGCATCGCGGCGGACGATCTCGTCCGCGCCGTACTCCGCGAGCGCGGCGATCGTCATGGACGGATTGCACGCGCCGGTCGAGCCCGGGATCTTCGCTCCGTCCACCACATACAGGCCGCGCTGCCCGAACACGCGGCCCGCTTCGTCGCACACCGATCCCATGGGCGCTCCCCCGAGCGGATGGAAGGTGTTGACGTCCACGGAATTGATGTCGACCACGAGGGCTGCCGGGCCGGCGATGCGGCGGATACGCGTTTCGATGGCCCGGGTCAGTTCACGGTCGAATGCCTGATCCCACTGCAGCACAGCGTCGTCGGTGGCGGCGTCGTACTGCCATCGTCCGAGCCCGCGCACGACCCCCAGTCCGATCACCGAGGTGGTGCCGATGTCGGCGGGCCACGGCACCGGGCCGGTGACGATCATCAGCGCACCGGCCGGATCGGAATAGTCCTTCATCCCGACGCAGGCCGGACCGCCCTGGAACTCCCCCGGACTCGACAGCGGCGTGGTCACCGAGAACACGCGGTCTCCGTTGTTGCCCCACCCCGTTCCCACCTCGTCCGGCAGGTCGGGCACGAGGTTCTTCGCGTGGGCCTTCATCAGCAACCGGGTCGTGCCGGCCGATCCCCCACCGAGGAACACCGCCTCCGAGAGGAGCCTCTTTCGTTCGAGAATCGTTCCGTCGGTGTGGATCCGGTCGACGTGCGTGATCCACGTTCCGTTCGATGCGCGCTCGATGTCGGTGACGCGATGCAGTGGCGCGACAGAGACATTGCCCGTGTTCTCGGCCGCGGCCAGGTAGGTCACGTCCACCGAGAACTTCCCACCGTTGTTCACGCCGTAGATCACGTCGCCGGTCGTGTAGGACGGTTTCAGTTCTCCGGTGAGTTCGCGCCGGGCGAAGTCCCAGTCGAGGGACATGGGTACGCGGAACGTCTCGTACCCTTCCGACGCGGCCCGGTCCAGGAACTCCCGCGACGACCTGTACCGCACATGGGCGAGCAGGTCGTCGGGGATCTCGGCGACTCGCAGCATGCGGGCCACGCGGGGAAAGTACTCCCGGTCGAGCAGACCGTAGTCGAGGCTCGGCGACACCGACGCCGCGAACCGTTCTGCGTCCGGTTGCAGCGTCATCCCGTGGTACATGAGGGAACTGCCACCGACTCCCGCACCACACAGGATGTCTATCCCGCGCCCGCGCACCCGTTCCATCAGGCCGGTGTACGGTTCCGACGGAATCGGGGGCGCACCCGTCATCACCGGCATCGGTGACAACCACGACGCCCGCCGGTCGGGGGCGAACATACGGGGGAAGGTCTCCGCGTTCGGCCCGGTGGGCCAGCGCACCCCCCGTTCGAGCACGACCGTCTGGACTCCCGCCCGCCCCAGGTGCATCGCGGTGATCGCGCCACCGAAGCCGCTCCCGATCACCACCGCACGGTGACGTTCCTCGGCGATCACCGCTCGTGCCCGCGGAGCCGCCAGCACCGTCAATGCCGCTGCGGCGGCAGCGGTCCCGAGAAAAGCGCGACGCGACAGAGCAGTATCCACATGATCTCCTGAACGAATGAGTTCGAACGTGAAGAGCGGGAAAGCCTGGCAGAGCAGAAGATCGGATGACGGGCGGGAAGATCAGACGACGGTGAGCGGGAGCGGAATCCCTCGGTCGGCGAACACGAAATCGGTGCCCGAACTGAAACGTGTCACGGCCACCTCCGCGCTTTCCTTCGCCGGCGTCTCCTCGCGCACGACACCCACAACGAGAGCATCCGGAGTGTCGGAGCGCACGCGAACGGAGAAGTGGGCGTCGACCCCGCGCACGAGTGCGTCGAGGGCACCCAGATGGTCCGAGTCGACGAGCGTCGGCCACGCACCGTCGACGTGGGCGCCGCCCCGGCGGTGGATGCGCAGGGTAAGACCGTCCTGGTCGTGCTCGATGCTGCGGTCGACGTACTGGTACGGCGAGAACACCGGATGCACGTCGAGCACGGCCGCGAGTCCGGCGAACGAGCGCGGCGCTCCCAGTGCCCGCGCGATCCGCTCCGACGCGATACCGGCGATTCCGGTGAGTTGCTTTCGGGTCAGGGCGAGGGCGGACGCCTCGTCGGTGCGTTTGCGCACACCCATCAGGAATCCGAGGGTCAGCATGTGCTGCTGCAGGCAGACCTCCTCGGCTATGCGGACCAGCGCGGACTTCGAGAAGTCCGCGAAACGCAGGTCCGACAGGAGCGGACCCGAATAGTCGTGCGCGCCACCGCCGTCGCCGTCACTGCCCTCGCCGTCACTGCCGCCACCGTCGATCGGGCTCAACTCGGTGGTCACGGCCGCGGTGCGCCCGAGCGCTTCGGTGTGGGGTTCGACCTGCGGCGGCACGTGGGACGGATCGATGGTGACGGTCCACGCGCAGTGCGGATGTCTGTCCGCCGGCACCCGCGGCGGCCGGTGGATCGGGCGGACCTGGGCGTGTGGGTTGGTGGCCAGCGCGGTCGCGTCGAACGTCGGGTCTTCGATGTCGTGGCACATGGCCATGACGTACTCGTCGCCGAGCGGTTCGACGTCCATCAAGGCGCCACAGTGATCGAGCCAGAACTCACCGTGGTCGCGGTCGTCGACGCGGTACCGGAAGTCCATGAACTGCGGTGGTGCGCCGATGTCGAGTTGCAGGCCCTTGAAGATCGTGACGACGTCGTCGCCCTCGTACCGCAACGCACGCTGCATGCGCCGGGTGTACCAGGGCGAGGCCGCCTGCCACTCCTCGATCGCGACCTGGGCCATGCCCTCGCGGCCGAAGGCCGAGATGAGGTGTGCCATACCCGAACGGTCGATGAGTTGCCCGCACAGCAGCAACTCGGGCACCAGCACGGCGAGGTCGGCGCGGGAGAGCGCAGCGAACGATCCGCCCGTGCGCGCAGTGGTCACCACAGCGGAACCGGTGACTGCCCGATCCGGTACCAGCCGGGCAGCGGTGTCTTGGCGGTGGACCGCTCGATCCGCTTGTTCATACCGTCGGACAGTTTGTTGTCGGTGATCATCTGCATGAAGAGGTGGGAGACGTTTCCGAAGTCGAAGAAGTCGCGCTGCCAGGACCATTGGAAGTTCCCGCCGTAGCGGAACCAGCTTCCCCCGATACCCTGCACCGTGTAGGGCTCGCCGCTCTCGCGCTTCTCGTCCGCCGTCTGCTTCCAGAAACCGATCACGTCACCGGAACGGTCGTCGACGACGAACTGCTGGTACGGGTACTGCCACCCCTCGAGGCCTTCCATCTCCTGCCCCAGTGCCAGGTCGCGGATCTCGTCCCGGCCCACCGCCATGAACTCCTGCTTGGGTCCATAGTTCCACCCGTAGGTGGCGTCCTCGGTGTACATCTCCGCCAACGGCTTCCAGTCGCCTTCGGCCTCGGCACGCTTGTTGGCGTCGGTCCAGCGGGCGATCATCTCGTCGAGCTCGGCACGATCGAACGTTGCCATCAGTGGGTCTCCTGGTCTCGGTCTTCGACGATGCGAAGGGCTTGGGTCGGGCAGTACTTCACGGCGGCCTCGGTATCGCTGCGCAAGTCCTCCGGCACCGGGTCCAGGAGAATCTCCACCTCGCCGTGCTTTGCCACGGCGAACACGTCCGGGGCTTCCATCGCGCACATGGCGTGGCCCTGGCAGAGATCGAGATCTGCTTCGACTTTCACGGCATCCACCCTCAGTCCCGGTTGCGGCGGCGGTACCGCACCGCGCAGGGCTGCGCGAGTTGCACCACCATCTTGGAGTGATCGTTGCGGTAGGTATCCGACGGCTGCGCCAGTTCGAATTCGTAGTCGCGCAGAAGAATCGAGAAGATGGCCTTGAGTTGCATCAGGGCGAAGGCCGCACCGACGCACCGGTGGCGGCCGGCACCGAAGGGAATCCACGTCCAGCGGTTGACGATGTCTTCCTGGTTGGGATCGATGTAGCGGCCCGGATCGAACGCGTCCGGATCGGGAAAGTCCTCCGGGATGCGGTTGGACACCGCGGGCGTGGCACCCACGAGATCGCCCTTCCGGATCCGGTATCCGGCGACTTCGAAGTCGTCACACGCGACACGCAGCAGCAGGATCAGTGGAGGATGCAGCCGCAACGTCTCCTTGAGCACCGCTTCGAGCACCGGAATCTGGCGGAGCGCATGGAAACTCACATCCGCGCCGTCGGCATAGAGCGTGTCGAGTTCGTCCGTCACCTGTTGCAGGTATCCGGGATTGCGCAGCAACTCGATCAGGGCCCACGCGGCAGTACCCGACGTGGTGTGGTGGCCGGCGAACATCATCGAGATGAAGATGCCGGTGATCTCGTCGGCGCTGAACCGTTCGGTTCCGTCCTCGTTCTTGATCGACACGAGGACATCGAGCATGTCGCGGTCCTCTTTGTCCTTCGGCGGATTCGCGATGCGACCGGTCATGATGTCCTGCACCAGTGCGACGAGACCGCGCCGCGCTTCGTCGCGTCGCCGGAAACTCTCGATCGGCGCATACGGATCGACGAATGCGATTGCGTCGGTGCCTTTTTCGAGGTCGTGATAGAGCTGGGCGAATCGGCCGTCGAGCTGGTCGCGGAATTTCTTGCCGATCAGGCACGCAGACGAGGTGTAGATGGTCAGCTCCGCGAAGAACTCGAGCAGGTCGATCTCGCCCTCGTCGCCCCAGTGGGCGATCATGTCCTGCACTTCCCGGTCGATCGTCGCGGCGTGCCCCTTCATCTGTTCGCCGCGCAGTGCCGAGTTGTGCAGCATTTCCTTGCGCCGCTCGGGGCTCGCGTCGAACACGACGCCTTCGCCGAAGACCGGCGTCATGAACGGATAGGCGGCCTGCTGGTCGAGTTCCTCGTCCGCGGCCCGGAAGAAGAACTCGTTGGCCTCGGCGCCGGAGAGCAGCACGACCTTCTTGTCGGCGAGTTGGAAGACGCCCACGTTTCCGCATTCGTCCCGGACGCGTCGCATGAGCGCGATCGGGTCGGTGCGCAACTCTTCGAGGTGGCCGTGCTCGTGCTCGCCACCGGACACCCGCCTGGGTTCGACGATCGTGGTCATCAGGAATCCTTCTTCAGTGGGGCCTCGGGTTGTACCTCGATCAGCACGATGTGGGCACCTCGCGGGGCGGAGACGACAGCCACGGTCGCATCCGCGATGTCCGACGGCCGGAGGAAGTAGGGGTGGCGCGCGAGTCCCCACTTCTCCCAGTCCGCGAGCAGCGGTTCGAGGATCTCGGCGGGCGCGCTCATGCCCGCCGCGGTCTGTGTGGGCCCGGGACGCACGACCGACGCACGCACTCCGGTGCCCTCGAGTTCCATGCGCATCTCCCGCGCCAGGGCTTCCAGACCGGTCTTGGCCGCGACGTACGCGCCCATCCAGGGGCGTGCCACGTCGGCGCAGTCGGACCCGATCACGACGAAATCGCCGCGCCGGCGTTCGATCATTCCGGGAAGCACCCGGTGGGCGAGTCGCTGCGTGCCCATGAGGTGCACGCTGACCTGGAACGCGAAACGGTCGGGATCCATCTCGTGGGCGAGGGAGAAATCCATGTCGCCGGCACCTGAGACGACGATCTCGGTCGGGCCGAGCGCATCCTCGGCGGCAGCGACGAATTCGTCGACCGACTCGGTCGACGACACATCGAGGTGATGAGCGAACGCTTCACCTCCCTCTGCGCGGATCTTCCCGGCGACCGCCTCGCATTCGTCGACGCGGCGGGCGCCGAGCGCGACCGGGTGTCCGAGTTCGGCGAGGGCGTAGGCGGTGGCGGTGCCGATGCCGGACGACGCGCCGGTCACGATCGCCGGGCGCCGGTCGGGGTGTGGTTCGAATCTAGGCATGTCGATCGGTGACCTTCATGGGCAGGGCCGCGAAGCCTCGGACGTTGGTGGAATGCACCCGTTCGCAGCGGTCGACGTCGACCTCGTAGTCGGCGACGCGGCGGGCGAACTGTTCGAGCGCGATGTTCGCTTCGAGACGCGCGAGGTGGGCTCCGAGGCAGAAGTGCACTCCCCCACCGAAGCTCGCGATCTTCTGGGAACTGTTGCGACCGATGCGGAAGGCGTCGGCATCCTCGAACACCTCCGAGTCGCGGTTGGCGGACCCGATGAGCAGCAGTACCTTGTCGCCGGCGGCGATGGTGGAACCGTGCATCTCGATATCCTCAGCGGCAGTGCGCGCGACGAGTTGACTCGAGGTGTCGTACCGCAGCGTCTCCTCGACCCATTCCGGTGAGCGAGAAGGGTCGGACAACACTTGTCGCACTTCGGTTTTGTTGCCGGCGCCCCAGAACATGGCGTTGCCGAGCAACTTCGTCGTCGTCTCGTTGCCCGCGACCACCATGAGGAACATGAATCCGATGATTTCGTCGTCGGACAACCTGTCGCCGTCGATTTCCGCACCGAGCAGAGCCGAGGTGAGATCCGATGTCTCCTTCGCGCGCCGCTCGGCGATCATGTCGGCGTAGTAGCCGACGAGGTTCAGCGAGGCTTCCATCGCGCCGACCGGCACGTCGAGAACACCTTCTTCGCGGTGCACGACAAGGTCGGCGAGCCTGCGGATTTCCGCGCGGTCGGCTTTGGGAACGCCCATCAGTTCGGAGATCACGTCCATGGGCAGCTTGCCGGCGACCTCCGAGATCCAGTCGAACTCCCCTGCCTCCAAAGCGGGTTCGAGATACTCGAGTGTGAGTTCCAGGATCCGGCCCTCGAGATCTGCGACGCGGCGCGGGGTGAAACCTTTGGACACCAACTGGCGCATGCGCATGTGCCGCGGGTCGTCCATCGCGAGGAAGGACATGACCTTGTGCGCGTTGGGCCCGTATGCGGACGGATCGAGGGAGACCCCGTTGGCACTCGACAGCCGGGTCCCGTCACGAAACGCCGCCACCACGTCGGCGTGACGTGACAGCGCCCAGAACTCGAGTTCTGGGTTGTAGTACAGCGGCGCTTCCTCGCGCAGTCGGCGATAGGTGGGGTACGGGTCCTCGTGGAACGAGTAGTCGTACGGATTGAACGTCGGCGGGTCGAGCGATGAGGACTCCAGGGAGGCCTGAATCATGGGTCACTCCAGTAACAGTCGGGCTGAGACTTCCAACCTGTCGGCGAGCTTTTCGTATGTTCCGTATCCCATACCGGCGCGCACGAGGGCACCGGCGTAGAGCAGTTCGAGGGCTTCGAGTTCGTCGGGGTCGGCGTCCTGTCCGAGCGCGGCGGAGAGCCGCTCTCGAATGTCGAGCCCGATGCGTCCGCGCAGATGCTTCACGTCCGGATCCTGACCGAGAAGCGCACTCGTGACGGCTGCCGCGAGTTCCGGTTCATCGGACATGAGCAGCGCGATCCCCCGGAGCACTGCCACCACACGGTCGGCGCGGTTCGCCTCGCCCGGTGAGGTCTCGACCGCAGGCTCGGTGGCCAGTCGCCGCCAGAACACCTCGGCGACGAGGTGTTCCTTGGACGAGAAGTACGTGTACGCCGTTGCCGGTGCGACGCCCGCGCGCGACGCGACCATCCGGACTGTCAGTCCCGCGAATCCCTCTTCGCGCAACACCTCGACCGCGGCCTGCGTGAGCCGCTGTACGGTGTCCGCCTGCCTCTCGGTCAGACGGCGGCGAGTCGATTCGAGATTCACATTTCTGGACACGTGTCTGGACATTACTACGGCAATGCTCGTGCGGCAATGCCGGCGACCGGCGGCGAGCACCGAATTCTTCACCCGCGCGGGTGGATCCGGACGGGCATCGCCTTGACCCCGTTGATGAAGTTGGACCTCAGCCGGCGGACGGGACCGGCGGGTTCGATGCGGTCGACGCGCGAGGCCAGCGTCTCGAACATCACGCGCAGTTCGAGACGTGCGAGATGCGCTCCGACACAGAAGTGCACACCGCTCCCACCGAACGCGACGTGCGGGTTGTGTTCACGCCCGATGTCGAAGACCTGGGGGTTCTCGAAGACGTCCTCGTCCCGATTCGCGCTCGGGTAGTAGACGACCAGTTTGTCGCCGCGGTCGACAGCCTGGTCTCCGACCGACGCCGGACAGGTCGGGGTACGGCGGAAGCCCACCACCGGACTGACCCAGCGCAATATCTCCTCCACCGCGCTGCCGATCAGTTCCGGCCGCTCCTGGAGCCGCCGCCACTGCTCCGGATGTTCCATGAACGCCTGCATACCGCCCGAGATCGCGTTGCGCGTCGTCTCGTTGCCCGCGATCACGAGCAGCACGAAGAACATGTCGAATTCGACTTCCGACAGGGTGTCGCCGTTCTCGTCGGGACGAACCAGTTTGGAGACGATGTCGTCTCGCGGTTCGGCCCGTCTCCTCGCCGCGATCTCGTTGGCATACAGGAACACCTCCGCAGCAGCGAGTTCCCCGTCCTCCTGTGAGCTGCCGTATTCCGGGTCGTCCCAGCCGATCATCCGGTTCGACCAGTCGTACAGCCTGCCGACGTCCTCGGCCGGCGCACCGAGCAACTCGGCGATCACCTCGAGGGGCAGGGGCGCGGCCACGAGCGGCACGAAATCGACGACCGCGCCGTCGCGTCCGGCATCGATCGCCTCGTCGACGATCCGGGCGCACACCTCGCGAATGTGTGCCTCGAGCGTCTTGACCATGCGAGGGGTGAACCCGCGGCTGACCAACTGGCGCAGCCGAGTGTGGTCCGGAGGATCGAGATTGATGAGCATCGCGGCCTGTTTGAGCCGCGTCTCGTCGTCGAAGTCGTCGATCTGGGTGGTGCCCAGGGCCGACGAGAAGGTCGCGCTGTCGCGGGAGACGGCGACGACGTCGGCGTGCTTGGTGACCGCCCAGAAACCGGCGCCACCGTCCTCTGCCTGGCGAGGCACCGGACACTCACGGCGGAGCTGGGAGAAATATGCGTGCGGAACCCCCTCGAGATAGAGATCGGGGTTCTTGAGATCGATGCGGGAGGTGGTCATGCCGTCACCCTCGTCGTGAATATACGAATATGTGTGGCCTTCAAACTACAGATATTCGTTTGATGCGGAAGCCCCTTAGAATAACTTCATGGCACGTGACAATTCCCGGCCCGTCCGGCGACGCACCCTCACGCGGGAGAAGGTCATCGAGGCTGCGCTCGGGATCGTCGAGGACTCCGGTTGGGAGCAGCTCACGATGAGCACGCTGTCGAGCAGCCTGGGGATCGCCGCCGCGTCGCTGTACAACCACGTTCGCAACCTCGACGACGTCCGCTCCGCGATCCAGGTGCGGGCGATGACGGATCTGGGCCTGCATCTCCGCGAGGTGGCGATGGGCCGCAGCGGGATCGACGGGCTGCGTGCCCTGATCGACGCCCACCGGGCCTGGGCCGTCGAGCACCCACGCCTGTACCGGGCGCTCACGGCGGCGCCGGTCGACCGCGACGCGCTCGTCGGCGCTGCCCTCGACGCGAATGTCGCCCTGCGGACGATGCTGTCCTCGTGCGGGGTGCCGGACAACGAATCGCTCGAGGTCGCCATCAGCATGTTCGCGGCGTTGCACGGGTTCGCGACACTCGAGGGCAGCGGATTTCTCGGCAGCGAACTCGATCTCGACCAGATCTACGAGACGGTCGTGCACGGTGTCCTGGCGAGCGTTCCCGTCGGAGATGCACGCGCGCGAGGAACCGAGCCGGTATAACTGGATCAGTCGTCGTCAGATGGAGGATTCCATGCCTGCCATCCGCTCCCTGGGGGATCTGGTCTCGCCGCTCGGCAGCACGATCAACGCGGCGAACGTGATCATGCAGTTGGCTCTCCCGAGTGTCGGGCAGGGCGTCGTCCACAGCACCGTGGACTCCGGCCGAGCCGACCTGCACCCGATCAAACGCGCCCGGACCACCGGCGCCTACCTTGCGGTCGCGGCCTTCGGCAACGACGACGACCGTGCCTTCGTTCGAGAATCCGTGCGGCGCATCCACGCTCACGTGGTGTCCGTCCCGGGCGCCCCGGTGGCCTACAGTGCCAACTCGCCCGCGCTCCAGTTGTGGGTCGCTGTGTGCCTGCTGAAGTACTTCGTCGACCAGCACGAACTGCTGCACGGACCGCTGGGCGACGACGAGTTCCGGCACGTGCTCCACGACGGAGCGACGCTCGGCACCACATTGAACGTCCGCCCCGAGTCCTGGCCCACCACCCGTGCGGAGTACGACGATCTCTGGCAGGCGGGCGTCGAGAGCATCTCCATGAACGACGAGGTGCGCACCTACCTCACCCACCTCGCCGAACTCAGCTTCCTCGAAATCCGGCTCGGGAAGATCGGCCGCCTGATCCACCGTGTGTTCGGCCGGTCGTTCGAGTTGGTCACCCGCGGAGCGCTGCCCCCGGAGTTCCGGGAGATCATGCACTACGAGTGGACCGCCACCGATCAGCGCAGGTTCGACCGCTACCTGGGCAACCTCCGCAGGGTGCACCGCCTCACCCCGGGACTGTGGGGACTGCCGTGGCGGATGTATCTGGTGGACATGCGGGTGCGGCGCCGGCTCGGCCTGCGCGTCTTCTGAACGTTCCTCGCGATCACCGCACCGGAGCACACCGGACGAACCCGGCGATCTCCTCGGGTGTCCACGGCGGCGCCGCGTCGTGGTCCCGCCAGGCGAGCAGGTCGGGTGTCTGCTTGCCGAACCGGCCGACGAAACACCCCGAACCCGCGAAAACCCCGCCGGTATCCGGCGACAACCCACTCGCAAGATAGACGTAGAGCGGCGCGACGTACTCCGGCGGAGCGGGATTGCGCGACGCCTCGTACGACACGTCGTCGAGCAGACCGCGGTCGTGTAGGCGCGTGAGCTGCCGCTCGTAGTCGCCACCCGTTGACAGGCGCGTACGCGCTCCCGGGCACACCACGTTGGCGCGCACGCCGTGTTCGCGCAGTTCCGCCGCGACCGCCATGGTCAAGCTGTTCACGGCACCCTTGCCCGCGGGATATCCCGTCCCGCCGTAGTCACCCAGAAATGCGAACGAACTCGTGTTGACGATCGCTCCGCGGCCGTGCTCGACGAAGTACGGCGCGAGGACGCGGCAGGTACGGAAAGTGCCCGTCAGGTGGGCGTCGATCAGGTCGTGCCACTGCCCGTCGTCGATGTCGAGAATGGACGACCCGGCGGGCTCGGCCGTGCCGGCGCAGTTGACGAGCGCTGCCACCGAACCGAATTCCGCGAGCGCGGTCTCGAGCAAGCGCTCCGCGACTCCCGGCGCGGCGGCCGAGCCTGCGACACCGACAGCCCGCGCACCTGCCGCGACCATCTCGGCGACCGTCGTCTCCACCGCCCCGGGATCACGGCCGTTGACCACCACACCGGCGCCCAGCGCGGCGAACGCGCGGGCGACCGCCCGGCCGATGTCCCGACTCGAACCGGTCACGATCACGCCCCTGCCCGACAACCCGGTCGAATCAGGCTCTCCCATAACGTTCCCCGTTCGGCCATTGCGTCGTACATCTGCCCGAACTATAGTCCAGACACCTGTCCAGAACAGAGGGATCGTCTGATGACACTTCGCCCCACCGACAGCTCCACACTCCTGATCGACGGCAAGCTCGTACCCGGCAGCGGGGGCACCTTCGAGGTGTTCGACCCGAGTACCGAAGAACTGCTGGGTCACGCGGCAGACGCCACCGCCGACGACATGGACACCGCGATCGAGGCCGCCCGCCGGGCGTTCGACGACACCGACTGGTCGCGTGATCACGCGCTGCGCGCCCGGTGCCTGCGCCAGTTGCGCGACGCGCTGCGCGGACACATCGAGGAACTCCGCGACATCACCATCGCCGAGGTGGGTGCTCCCCGATTCCTCACGTCGGCCGCGCATCTCGAAGGGCCGATCGACGATCTGCTCTACTTCGCGGACCTCGCCGAGAACTACTCGTGGAAGCAGGATCTGGGCAACGCGGAACCGATGGGCATCCCCACGCATCGCTATCTGCTGAAAGAAGCCATCGGTGTCGTCGGCGCGATCACGCCGTGGAACTTCCCGCACCAGATCAACTTCGCGAAGATCGGGCCTGCACTCGCGGCCGGCAACACCGTCGTCCTCAAACCCGCCCCCGACACCCCGTGGTGCGCGGCGCTCGTCGGAAAGGTTCTCGCGGAAGAGACCGATTTTCCGCCGGGAGTGCTCAACATCGTCACGTCGAGCGACCACGGCCTCGGTGCGCAGCTCGCCGAAGACCCGCGCGTGGACCTGATCTCGTTCACCGGATCCACCGCGACCGGCCGATCCGTCATGCGGGCCGCATCCGAAACCCTCAAGAAGGTCTTCCTCGAACTCGGTGGCAAATCCGCCTTCCTCGTGCTCGACGACGCGGATCTGCGCAGCGCATGTTCCATGGCCGCGTTCACCGTGTCCACCCACGCGGGCCAAGGTTGCGCCATCACCACCCGGCTCGTGGTTCCCCGCGACAAGTACGACGAGGCTGTGGCCACCACGGCGAAGACGATGCGCAACCTGCGGCCGGGCGATCCACGCGACCCCGGCACCGTCTGCGGGCCCCTGATCTCCGAGCGCCAGCGTGCGCGTGTCGAGGGCTACCTCCGGCTTGCCGTCGAAGAAGGCGGCACCATCGTGGTCGGCGGTGGACGACCGGCCGAACACGAGCGCGGCTTCTTCGTCGAACCCACCCTGATCTCCGGTCTGGACAACGGATCCCGAACCGCGCAGGAGGAGATCTTCGGTCCCGTGCTCGTCGTGATCCCGCACGACGGTGACGACGACGCGGTGCGCATCGCCAACGATTCGCCCTACGGCCTCTCCGGTGCGGTGTACGGCACCGATCCCGACCGCATCGCCCGGGTCGTCGCGGGGGTGCGCACGGGAACCCTCGGCGTCAACGGCGGCATCTGGTACGCGGCGGATGCACCGTTCGGCGGGTACAAGCAGTCCGGAATCGGCCGGGAGATGGGCGTCGCCGGCTTCGAGGAATACCTGGAAACCAAGCTGGTCGCGGAGCCCGCGAGCTGATCGCCGCACCCATAGAATCGAAAGGATCCACAGCATGGCGAGATTCACCGACCGTACGGCGATCGTCACCGGAGCAGCACAGGGCATCGGGGAGGTCTACGCCCGCGCCCTCGCGTCCGAAGGTGCGAACGTGGTGGTCGCCGATCTCAACACCGAACTCGGTGAGCAGGTCGCCAAACAGATCGTCGCCGACGGCGGCAGCGCGACCTTCCTCCCCGTCGACGTATCCGATCCGGTGTCCGCGGAGGCACTGGCCGCGGCGACCGTCGAGAAGTACGGTCGCATCGACCACGTCGTGAACAATGCCGCGATCTACGGCGGCATGAAGCTCGACCTGTTGCTCACCGTCCCGTGGGACTACTACAAGAAATTCATGAGCGTCAATCTCGACGGCGCCCTCAACGTCACCCGGGCGGTATGGCCGCACATGTCGGCCGACGGCGGGTCGATCGTCAACCAATCATCCACGGCCGCATGGGTGTACTCCGGTTTCTACGGACTCGCGAAGGTGGGGATCAACGGCCTGACCCAGCAGCTGGCCGCGGAACTCGGCGGGTCGAACATCCGGATCAACGCGATCGCACCCGGCCCCACCGATACCGAGGCCACCCGCAACACCACGCCACCGAAGATGGTCGCGGACATGATCAAGCGCCTGCCCCTCAAACGAATGGGTACCCCTGAGGACCTGGTCGGCATGTGCCTGTTCCTGCTGTCGGACGAGGCGAGCTGGGTGACCGGGCAGATCTTCAATGTGGACGGCGGACAGGTGTTCCGATCGTGAGCGACAACGAAAGCTTCCGGCTCGGCTACATCGGGCTCGGCAACATGGGTGCGCCGATGGCGCAACGGCTCCTGGGCCGGGCCGGTGGGCTCACGGTGCTCGACACCCGTCCCGAGGCAGTCGCCCCGTTCGTCGACGCGGGCGCCACTGCCGCGGCGGATGCGGCAGAACTCGGTGCCGACTGCGACCTGATCTGCGTGACCGTCCTCGACGACGCGCAGGTACGCGATGTCGTCGCAGGCTCGGGCGGTCTTCTGTCCAGCGCACGACCCGGAACCGTGATCGCTGTGCACTCGACGATCTCCGACACCACCGCCACCGAACTCGCGGCACTGTGCACCGAGCACGGGGTCGACCTCGTCGACGCACCGGTCAGCGGCGGCGCTCCGGGCGCCCGCAACGGCACCCTGGCCGTCATGGTCGGTGCGACGGACGAGGCGTTCGCCAAGGTCTCCGAACCGTTCGGGCACTTCGCCGAGTTGGTGATCCATGCCGGTCCGGTGGGCGCCGGCACGCGAATGAAGCTGGCGCGCAATCTTCTCCACTTCATCTCGTTCACCGCCGCGACCGAGGCGCAACGGCTCGCGGAGGCCGCCGGAATCGACATCACCGAACTCGGCAAGGTCGTCCGGCACACCGACGCCATCACCGGCGGTGCCGGGGCGATCATGTGGCGCGACAACACATCCCAGCTCGAACGGGCGGATTCGTGGTTTCCCATCTTCTCCCACGTGCGGGATCTCGGCGAAAAAGATCTGTCGCTCGCGCTCGACCTGGGTGAGCGACTCGGTGTCGAACTACCGCTCGCAACACGCGCCCTGACCGGCCTCGGCGTCGGACTCGGAGTCGGCACCGGCAGCACCGCCCATTCCCACGCCAGCGAGGAGCACGCATGACCGACGAGACCCGCCGCCGCGGCCTGGACATGATGACCGAGGTCTACGGCTGGGAGATGCAGGACGGGCCGGGCGACCACTTCGCGGTGACCGCAGACCACCTGTTCGCCGATATCTGGTCCCGTCCCGGACTGAGTATCCGGGACCGCAGACTCCTGTTGCTGGGTGCCCTCACGGCGCAGGGACTCACCGATGTTGCCGAGATCCAGATCGGTGCGGCCCTGCACAACGACGAACTGGACGAGGAGCAGTTGAGGGAGATCTCCCTGTTCCTGTGCCATTACGTGGGGTGGCCGCTGGGTACCAAACTCGATTCGGTGATCGGGAGCGTGCTGCACAAGCGGCGTGCATCCGAGCGCTCGTGAGCGAACCCGGCCGGACCGGTTCGGCACCCGAGTTCCCCGAACTCGGGTTCTACGGCCTGGCCGGGCACTCCCCTGCCCCGCGGGATCTCCTCGACGAGGTCCGGCGTGCCGAACAACTCGGACTCGGCGCGGTCTTCCTGTCCGAGCGGTTCGACACGAAAGACGCGGGCGCACTCGCCGGTGCGGCCGCGGCGGTGAGCGACACGATCGGAATCGGCACCGCCGCAACGAATCCGCACATCCGCCATCCCCTCGTCACGGCGACGATGGCGACCACCCTGCACCGGTTGAGCGGTGGCCGGTACGCGTTCGGTCTCGGCCGCGGCTTCGATGCCCTCTTCGACCTGATGGGTCTGCCGCGCGTCACCTCGGCGAGGCTCGAGGACTCGGCGGGGATCCTGCGTGCCCTGTGGAGCGGTGACGCCGTCGCGGGACACGACGGCCCGGCCGGGTCTTTTCCCTACCTGCGCCGCATCTCCGAGGGTTCCGACCGCATCCCGATCCTCGCGGTGGCCCTCGGCGACAGGACGCTCGAACTCGCCGGGCGAATCGCCGACGGGGTCGTCCTGCACACCTTCTTCGCGGACGCCACCGTCGCCCGCGCGGTGAAGATCGTCCGCGACGCGGCCGCCGCGGCCGGCAGAGACCCCGCCTCCGTGCGGATCTGGTCGGTCCTCGCCACGGTCGAGGACTCGATCCCCGAAGACCGTCGGATGCGCATGCTGATCGGACGTCTCGCCACGTACCTCCAGGGCTACGGCGACGTGCTGGTCGGCGCCAACGGCTGGGATCCCGCCGTGCTCCGCCGGTTTCGCGACGACCCCGTCGTTCGGGAGCACCGGGGAGCGTTCGACGCATCCGGCGACCCCGACGTTCTGCACCACCTCCGCACCCTGTTGCCCGACGAGTGGGTCGCCGCGTCGGCCACCGGATCCGCGCAGGCCTGCGCGACACGCATCGCCGATCAGTTCGACGCCGGCGCCGACAGCGTGATCCTGCACGGTGCAACGCCCTCGGAACTCGCCCCCGTCGTGGGAGCATGGCGCGAGGTACGCACACCCCACAGCGTCTCGCGGCTGCCCGCGAATCCCGGATGGAGCGCCCGATGACCTCGTCTCTCCCCGAACCGGCGCTGATGCTCGATGTCGGAGACCTGACGCCGGCGCGGCTGGGAGCAGTCCTCGGGAGCACGGTGCGTTCGGTGCGAACGGAGCCGATCGGCACCGGTCAGATCGGCCGTTGCCTGCGTCTGGAACTGACCGGCGACGAGATACCGGCCTCGGTCGTCGCAAAGCTCCCGGCGGCCGACGCCGGGACACGGGCCCTGCTCGCCGGCGCGTACCGCGGAGAAGTCCGGTTCTACACCGACATCGCGGACACCGTGTCGGTGTGTGTACCGGTCTGCTATCACGCCGCTCTCGGCGAGGACGGCTGTTTCACGCTGCTCCTCGAGGACCTCGCGCCCGCGCAGCAGGGCGACCAGGTCGCCGGGTGCACCCCGGCGCAGGCACATGATGCGGTACGCAACCTCGCGGGGCTGCACGGGCCGCGATGGTGCGATCCCACCCTCCTCGACCTGTCCTGGGTCGGCCGCACCGACCGGGAGGAAGCCCGGGTGCTCGCCGATTTGTACGGCCCGGCCGTCGAGACGTTCCTGGACGGGCTCGGCGACCTCGTCGCGGAGGACGATCGCGCCACGCTGCGGGCGTGCGTCGAGGTCACGGAGCGGTGGATCTGTGCGCGAGGCGAGCGGTTCGCGCTGGTGCACGGCGACTACCGGCTCGACAATCTTCTGTTTCCCCCGGCGCCGGACACCGGGGTCACCGCGGTGGACTGGCAGACACTCACCATCGGGCTTCCCGCTCGCGACCTCGCGTACTTCGTGAGCACCTCGCTGTCACCCGCGCTGCGGCGCGAGCACGAGTGCGACCTCGTCGCGACATACCACCGTGCGCTGCTCGGTCACGGCGTCGAGAGGTACAGCCTGACCGACTGCTGGGAGGACTACCGATTCGCGATGTTGCAGGGTCCCCTGGTTGCCGTCTTCGGCTGCGCGTACGGCACGCGCACCGAGCGCGGTGACCGGATGTTCGCCACGATGGTCGCCAGAGCATGCGCCGCGATCCGCGACCTCGACAGTCTCACCCTGGTGGCCCGCACCTCCGGGTGAGGGGGCGTCTCGGTAAGGTGGCGCACCTGACACCGCAGTTCGCGATCGAACGGAGACCCCGGATGACCCGCACCACCCTTCCCCGCGAGGTAGTCGAACTGGCCGAGGCCACTCAGGGTTTCATGCCCGAGGACGAAGGCACCGCGCTGCACGACGCCGCCATCGAGTACCTCGGCAACGGCGTCGGCGTCGAGATCGGCACCTACTGCGGCCGGTCGACGGTCTACCTCGGCGCTGCTGCCCGGGCAACCGGTGGCACCATCGTGACGATCGACCATCACCGCGGCTCCGAGGAACATCAGCCGGGCTGGGAATACCACGATCCTGGCCTCGTCGACTCCCACACCGGACGGATCGACACCGCCGGACGATTGCGGCACACGCTCGCCGACGCCGACCTCGAAGCGCAGGTCGTGACGGTGATCGGCAATTCCCCTCAGGTCGCGGCATTCTGGCGTACGCCGGTGTCCTTCGTCTTCATCGACGGCGGCCACAGCAGCGAAGCCGCGCAGTCGGACTACGCGGGATGGTCTCCGTGGGTGGAGGTCGGAGGCGCGCTGATCATCCACGACGTCTTTCCCGATCCGAAGGACGGCGGCCGGCCGCCGTACGAAATCTACTGTCGCGCACTGGAAAGCGGTGAGTTCACCGAGAAGTCGGTGACGGGCACGCTCCGCGTGCTCGAGCGCACCGGAGGAACCGTCGGGACCCTGCCCGGTCACTAGAAGGCCACTGTCGCAGGGGGCAGGGCGTCAGACCAGGACGGGGCAATCCTCGGTGCAGGGATCGGCACCCGCCAGGCGGGCGGGTGCCGCCGCGTCCCGGAACACACCGTTTCCACCGGTCGTGCGCGAGAGAGCATCTGCCGCCAGGATCACCGCGGCACTGGTCCACGAACTGACCTCGACGGGCCACCGTTTGCCGTCGGTGTAGACAAGTCCGGTCCAGTACGAACCGTCCGGGTCGCGGAGATGCTGCATGTCGGCGAACAGTGCACGGGCACGCGCGCTCTCCCCCAGGCAATCCAGGGCGAGGACGAGTTCGCATGTCTCGGCGCCGGTCACCCAGGGGCGGTGATCTACGCAGCGGATGCCCAGACCGTCGACGACGAAATCCGCCCAGCGGTCCCGAATCCGTTCGTGCGCTTCCGGTCCGCGGACGGCACCGCCGAGGATCGGGTAGTACCAATCCATCGAGAACTCCGGTTTGGGCGTGAACACCTCGAGATGCCGTCGCAGCGTGTGCCCCAACCGGAACAACGCCACTTCCCATTCCGGCTGCGGATCGCCGACGAGTTCGCCGAGACGCATTCCGCAGTACAGGCTCTGGTGGATACTCGAGCATCCCGTGAGCAGCGCCTCGTCGCACAAGCCGCCCGCGCCGCGGGCCCACGAGATCGAACCATCCGGCAACTGCATGTCGAGAACGAGGTCGAGCGCGGGCCGAACCGTCTGCCACATCTCTTCGGCGAAGTTCCGGTCGCCGGTGACCAGATAGTGGTGCCACACTCCCACCGCGACATACGCGGTGAAATTGCTGTCGGTGTCGGCACTTTCCACGACGTCACGACCGAACCGGACCGGCCACGAGCCGTCCTTACGCTGGGTTCGGCGCAACCAGTGGAAGGCGGCATCCGATTCGTCGCGTAAACCTGTCACGGTCAATGCCATCGCCGATTCGACGTGATCCCACGGATCGGTGTGGCCTCCCGGAAACCAGGGGATCGCACCCGACGGCTCCTGCATCCGGGCTATGGCACGTCCGGTTGCGACGCACTGTTCCTCGGAGAACACTCCCTCGACGGAGGGAATGACAGGCACACGGGATCTACTGTGCCGCACCGGAAACACCGGGCTTTTCGAGGTAGAACACGACACTCTTGCCCATCACCGGGTCGAGAAGCCGCTCCGCGGTCCGGGTGATCCACGGACCCTTCATCAGATCCCACACGAGCATTCGGTGGTACGCCTTGGTCAGCGGGTTGTCGTTGTTGTCGACACCCACCGCACACTTGAGCCACCAGTACGGAGCATGCAGGGCATGGGCATGCCCGGTTCCGGACACCTTCAGCCCCGCCGACGTGAGCTTCTCCGCGAGTTCGTCGGCCTTGTAGATGCGCACGTGGCCGCCCTCGACCTCGTGATACGCGTCGGACAGCGCCCAGCACACCTTCTCGGGGAACCAGCGCGGCACGGTGACCGCGGCGACACCGCCCGGCTTGAGCACCCGGACGAGTTCGGCGATGGCGCGCTCGTCCTCGGGAACGTGCTCGAGGACCTCGGAGATCAAAACGATGTCGAACGACGCATCCTCGTACGGCAGCGCCAGCGCGTCACCGACCTCTGCGCGGGCCAGTGTGCCCTCGGGAACCTGCCCCTCGAGTTCCATGGCGACGAACATGTCGGCGACCGCCTTCATGTCCTCCGCACTGCGATCGAACGCCACCACATCCACGCCGCGCCGATACAACTCGAAGGAGTGCCGGCCGGCACCCGCTCCGATGTCGATGGCGCGCTGCCCGGGTGTGATTCCCAGCCGGTCGAAGTCGACGGTGAGCATCAGTTCGTCCTTCCCTCATGTGCGGCGATGGCCTGTTCGTAGACGCGCGCGGTCTGCGCAGCCACCGCGGCCCAGCTGTACTTGTCGAGCACCCTCGCGCGTGCCTTCGCCCCGAGCCGTTCACGTGCGCCGGGATCGTCGAACAGATCGGCCATGGCTCCTGCGAGCTGCGCGGCATCACCCGGCGCGACGAGAACACCCGCGTCGCCGACCACCTCGGGGATCGCTCCGGCGCGACTGGCCACGAGCGGCGTGCCACACGACATCGCTTCCACCGCCGGCAACGAAAAGCCTTCGTAGAGCGACGGAACCGCGGCGACCTCGGCGGATGCCAGGAGTGCCGCGAGCTCGGAATCCTCGATGCCGGAGACGGTACGCACGACGTCGCCGATCGCGAGTGCGTCGATGAGCCGTTCGGTTGCACCGCCGGGCGCGAGCTTGGACACGAGGACGAGTTCGACCTCCCGCTCCGTACGCAGTTTGGCCACCGCCTCGAGCAGGGTCGGAACACCTTTGAGCGGAGCGTCTGCACTGGCGACGCACACGATCCGTCCCGCGACGCGGGGCGCCGACGGAGGAGCGAAGAGTTCGGTATCCACGCCGAGCGGGATCGTGTGGATGCGTTCCGGCTGGATTCCGAACGCAGCGCGGATATCGTCGGCCGAGTTCGCGGACACGGTCAGCAGGGTGCCGATCCGCCTGGCGACACGCTCCTGCATGCGGAGAAAGCCGTACCAACGACGCAGGGTGAACTTGCGGCGCCACGTGCCGGCGGACGCGAGGTCGAGTTCACGGTCACGAGTGATCGGATGGTGAATCGTGGCGACCAGCGGAAAGCGCTCGGCGATCTTCAGCAGTCCGGAGCCGAGCGACTGGTTGTCGTGCACGACGTCGAAATCGCCGAGTCGTTCGCGCAGCAACCGGGCCGCGCGCAAGCCGAACGTCCGCGGTTCCGGGAATCCTGCCGTCCACATCGTGGCGACCTCGAGAACGTCGATCAGATCGCGGTATTCGCCGGGCCGGGGTGTCCGGAAAGGATCCTCGTCCCGGTAGAGGTCGAGACTGGGCACCTTGGTCAGGGTCACCCCCGGATCGAGTTCCGGGTACGGCTGCCCGGAGAAGACCTCGACCGTGTGGCCCTGCGCGACGAGTTCGCGGCTGAGATGCCGCACGTAGACCCCTTGGCCCCCACAGTGCGGCTTGCTCCGATACGACAACAGAGCTATTCGCACATTCCACCTCGGGTTCATTCGGACGGGCGTGGACCGGACGGGCACCTGGCCGTCGGGTCGCGTAGAGCACCCTAGAACAAGTTCCGCCGTGTCACGATAGCGGCACGAACCGGAGACGGCCGACCGGCGGGATGCGAATGGGACCTGCCGACGACAACACGACAACACGACGAAGGCCCGGTATCCGTAGATACCGGGCCTTCGCCTGATGCGACCCTGACGGGACTCGAACCCGCGACCTCCGCCGTGACAGGGCGGCGCGCTAACCAACTGCGCCACAGGGCCATGCAGAACCCCGAGGGGTTCCCATAGCAGGACCCACCGCACGCGGTGGGTCCGTCATATGTAATTGAGCGGTTGTTTGCCGGACAACCTCTGTGGCCAGGGCCGGGATCGAACCGGCGACCTTCCGCTTTTCAGGCGGACGCTCGTACCAACTGAGCTACCTGGCCGGACGGCACCCGAACCCGAATGCCGATCGTATGCGTTTTGCGACCCTGACGGGACTCGAACCCGCGACCTCCGCCGTGACAGGGCGGCGCGCTAACCAACTGCGCCACAGGGCCATACATATTCACTTCTTCACCAAGATACTGCACGCTCCGACAGGATCGAAGCGTACCCCCTACGGGATTCGAACCCGCGCTACCGCCTTGAAAGGGCGGCGTCCTAGGCCGCTAGACGAAGGGGGCCCGATCGGATCTCTCCGAACCGCGCCCTCAACGGGAATTGGCGTTTCCGTTGGGAGCTTGGACAGCTTATGCCACGGCATTCGAGAATCACAAATCGCCAGGTCACCCACACTATTGGGCACTCGGGCGGACGCTGGGCCAGCCCCGCTCACGCCACCGCTCGAGCCACTCCTCCGACGCTGTCGCCTCCAGTGGAACCTCCAGGCAACTCTCGAACCGGGAGCGCACATCGACCTCGGGCGCAGTCAGGTCGGCGAAGTAGCGCTGGCCGGCGAGCGAGGAGCCGACGGCGCGGACGAATCGCCTCAGATCCACCCCCGGCTTGAACAGGCCGAGGTCTCGGGCCTGCTCGGCCAATTGGTATCCGGCCCGCCCCCACACGGCGCTTCCGCGCAGCCGCGCCTCGTCGACGAATTCCGGATCGATGACGAGACGGAACTCCGCCCCGATGATCACGTCGTTGTGGAGCGCTTCCCCCAGATCACAGATCAAGCCGTGGAGACGCTCGAACGGATCGAGCTCGTCGAAGTCCACCCACCGATCGACGATGACCCTGTAATGGTCGATCCCCTCTTCGAGGACCGCCCGCGCAAGGTCTTCCTTGGACTTGAAATGGAAGTACATCGCACCCTTGGTGGCGCCGGAATGCTCGAGGATCAGATTGATCGACGCCGCCGCGAATCCCCTCTTGGCGAATTCGGCCGCTGCCGACTCGACGATCGCCGCCCGTGTGCGCCGCGCACGCTCCTGCTGAAGTGGCATGGGGATTACAAGCCTTCCGAGTACCTGTGCCCCCCTCCGACAACTTTAGACTGCTCCGGCACGTCGGGGCGCGGAGTCCGCATCCTGTTCTCGCGGCGTCGGCAGCGCGGAGGTTTCCGTCGGTATCCGAAGAACACACCGAGTGGTATTCTTTGTCCGGCTCGGGTGCGAAGCAGGGGGTGAGCACCCGAGCCGTTTAGTGTGCCGGGCCGACCAGCCACGCCGGGAGGTCGCCGCACCCGTGGCCAGGCGGTCCGTTACCATCGAGTCGCTCGATGTGGTTACCTCCATGTGGTTACATTGTGCGCCCAGCCCCTATAGCTCAGTTGGTAGAGCTACGGACTTTTAATCCGCAGGTCGTAGGTTCGAGCCCTACTGGGGGCACCATGCACGACCCGGCGTCGGGGAAACCGGACGCCGGGTCGTGTTGTTTTTCAGCGGAAACACCGCGCCGGTAACGAGTTCTGCGACAAAGGGGATCAACGGGTCATGAGATTTCGCGTGCTTGCTCTCGCGCCCGCACTGGTCCTGCTCGCCGCCTGCGGAGGTGGCACCGGCGACGCCGCCGGCGCAGGATCCCAGGTCGACTGGGACTTCATCCGCTCCCAACACGCGACCACTCTCGCGACAACCTCGTGCCTGAGCGATGCGAACACCTCCGCGGTGGACTGCAACCTGGCACGACACGACGGTCTCGCCGCACTGCGCACGGACGCCGAACGGCTCCCCGAGAGCACGTCCAAACACGACATACTCGACAGCATCGATCGCTGGGAAGAGAAGTACGCCGCCTACACCGGTGACGATTGTGCGGGACCGTCCGGAACGCGGGGGGTCACGTGCGCGCTCGACGAGAGTCTCCTCAACATGACGATGGTGAACATCGAATCCATCGCGAGGAATCCGGCGAGCTGATTCGGCACCGGGCGATCATCTGTCGGTTCGGTGAGAGCCCGGGGGCACGTCCTCCGGACCGGTACCCAACTCTTCCGCGGCGCGACGTCGCTCGTGCTCGCGTTGTTCCTCGAGTCGCTGACGCTCGAGGTTCTCGCGCACGGTAGCGAGGTCGCGGCCCCGCTTCCGGTAGCGGGACACCGCGACGAAGAAGAGCACACAGATCAGGGCCCCGACTATCGCGCCGACAAGTGACGCCCCACGGAATCCGGGAGCGTCCACGTCGAGGATCCGCTCACCCGCATGCGCGGCGTTGCCGTTGCCCAGCACGATGCTCAAGGTCATGAGATTGGGAATCGCGATCACAAGTGCCAGCACGGCGAGCAGCACCTGCAGGCTCCGGTGGTATTTCCATCTGCGGACCTGCCAGATCCAGCCGAAGAGGATCAGTGGGATCGCAGTGCACAGAAGACCGAAGGCCAGGCCCCACATGATGCCCCGGGCGAATCCGCCGTCGGCGAGACCCGCGACTCGCAGCGCCCACCATCGCGGGACGAATGCGGCAAGGATGAAATACACGATGACGAGCACCGCCAGCGTCGCCACGACGACCAGCGTCTTCTTCGCCCACGGGGGCAAGCCCTTCCGTGTCTCCCCCGACCGAATACTTGCGTCCGACATCCTGCGGCCCTCCCTGGGTCCTCGATAGACGCGCATCAGCCTACGGATCAGCCGACGTGCCGGCCGTGAATTCGCTCCCCTGCGTTTCCATCCGGTGACACAGCACTTCTTTGTATACGGTGAGTCCGCAAAACGGATTGTCTCGGTTCGTTTCGTTTCGGGGGAGGAACATGCGCAGCTTCGTGGACCTGGGCCTGTTTCTGGCCGCAGTCGCACTGGGCATCGGGGCGGTGCTGCCCGTCGTCGGGGGTGTGCGGCCGACGGAGATACCGATGTCGGGATTGCGAGACGGATTCGCGAGCGGCGACCTGTCGAGCATCGCGTCGGCCGGGCTGCCGCTGTACCAATCGCTTGCGGTGCCGCTGGCGGTGTCGGCCGTGCTGCTGTTGCTCGCGGCGCTGTTCGATTCGGTTGTCACCGGGTGGGTCGGCACGATTCTCGGAATAGTCACGGCGGTGGCGTTCTGGGTCCAGATCCTCGCTGCCCACGGTGAATACGTGCAGGAGAACCGCAGGACGGCACTGACCAATCAGAACGGGACGGTGTTGCTGCTGAGCGGCATCCTGGTGGCACTGCTGTGTTGCCTTGTCGCGGTGCGCCGGTCGCCCGGCGACCGTGCCGGTTTCGACTGACCGGCCGAGGCACGAATCGCCCGAGTCGTTAACCTCGGCCGCACGGGCGGCCGCGACGGGACGCCCATGACCAGGCAGGTATTCATGGCAAGTCTCGACGAACTCCTTTCGCAGGTACCGATCGACCGCGTGGCCGAGCGCCTCGGAGTCGACAAGCAAACCGCGGAAACCGCGGTGCGCGCGGCTCTCCCGACCCTCGTCGGGGGACTCGGCGCCAACGCCCGGAACCCGGAGGGAGCGGCCTCGCTGATGTCGGCTCTCGACGAGCACTCACGCTCCGGTCTTCTCGACGGCGGCGTGAAGGTGGAGGACGTCGACACGGCGGACGGCAGCAAGATCGTCTCCAATGTGTTCGGAGAGAACAAGGACCAGGTGATCAGCACCCTCGGCGCGGTCGACGGCTCCGGTGGGAACACCCTGATCGCCCAACTGCTGCCGATCCTCGCTCCGATCGTGCTGTCGTACCTGGCGAAACAGATCCAGGGTGGCGGCGCCGGCCCCACTACGAGCGCCGGACCCACCACCGGAGGCGACCCCCGCCCGGGCGGCGGACTCGGCGACCTTCTCGGTGGACTGCTCGAGGGGGCGGCCGGTCGCTCCGGCAACGGCGGGGGCGGTATCGGCGACATCCTCGGCAGCGTCCTGGGCGGCAGTTCCGGCGGCGGCCTCGGCGGGCTTCTCGGGGGACTCCTGGGCGGCGGCAAGCGCTGAGCGGTTTCCGGACGCGTCCGCCGTGTCGGGGCCCACGTCCGGCTGTGTGTCCGGTTCGGGTTGTACGGTGACCGGCGAACGATTGTGATCGGGAACACCGATCAGCCCTGACCACGCCGGGGCGTTGTCCGGCGCAACAGGCAGATACGACATTTACCTACGGGTCCGTAGGCTGACAGAGTTCATGCGACACCACACGGAGGGTACGAAGGTATGACGCGAGTCCTGACACAGTTGGAGTTGCTGCGAGAGCTGGAGCCGGTGGCCGAAGCGAACGTCAACCGGCATCTCTCCATGGCGAAGGACTGGCATCCCCACGACTACGTCCCGTGGGACGAAGGACGCAACTTCGCCGCGATGGGCGGAGTCGACTGGGAGCCCGAGCAGTCACAGCTCGGCGAGGTCGCCAAGGCGGCGATGATCACCAACCTCCTCACCGAGGACAACCTGCCCTCCTACCATCGTGAGATCGCGGAGGCCTTCACCCGCGACGGCGCGTGGGGCACCTGGGTGGGCCGCTGGACCGCCGAGGAGAACCGCCACGGCATCGTCATGCGCGACTACCTCGTCGTCACCCGCGGTGTCGATCCGGTGGCACTCGAGAACGCGCGCATGGAGCACATGACCAACGGCTTCGGCTCGCCGAGCGAGACGGGCATGCTCCACTCGGTCGCGTACGTGACGTTCCAGGAGCTCGCGACGCGCGTGTCGCACCGCAACACGGGCCTGGCCTGTGAGGACTCCGTGGCCGACAAGATGCTGCAGCGCATCGCCGCCGACGAGAACCTGCACATGATCTTCTACCGCAACATCTGCGACGCCGCACTCGACGTCGCGCCCGTGCAGGCACTGGAAGCGATCGTGCATGTTCTCCGCACCTTCGAGATGCCCGGATCGGGGATGCCCAACTTCCGCCGCAACGGAGTGCTCATGGCGAAGCACGGCATCTACGACCTGCGTCAGCACCTCGACGATGTGGTGATGCCGGTGCTGCGCAAATGGCGGATCTTCGAACGCGATTTCGGACCCGCGGGCGCCCAGCTCATCGACGAGCTGGGAACCTACCTGGCAGAACTCGAGCGTCAGGCGGTGAAGTTCGAAGAGATGCGCGACCGGTCGCTCGCACGCGACGCCGCCAAGCGGGAGCGCGCGGGCGCCCTGTCCTGAGTCCTCGCGCCGGTTCGTCCCAGCGGATTCGGGGCCGACGTCGGCAAACGGTTATCCTGTGCCCGGTACCCCTGTCGGTACCGGGCACAGCCGTCTTCCCCGAGCGATACCGCGGGAATCCGGAATCTTACTGAAACACAACGCTTTCCAGAGGTCCTTATGTCACCCCTTCGCATCGGCTCGCTCGAACTGAACAGCCCGGTGGTGCTGGCGCCGATGGCGGGAGTGACGAACGTCGCATTTCGCACACTTTGCCGCGAGCTCGAACTCGAACGTGCCGGAAGCACCTCGGGTCTGTACGTGTGCGAGATGGTCACCGCCCGCGCCCTCGTCGAGCGCCACCCGGTCACCATGCACATGACGACGTTCGGTCCCACCGAAACCCCCCGCTCGCTGCAGCTGTACACGGTCGATCCCGACACCACGTACGCGGCGGCGAAGATGATCGTCGACGAGAACATGGCCGACCACATCGACATGAACTTCGGCTGCCCGGTCCCCAAGGTCACCCGCAAGGGCGGCGGGTCCGCCCTGCCGTACAAGCGGCGCCTGTTCGGGCAGATCGTCGCCGCCGCGGTCCGGGCCACCGAGGGCACGAACATCCCGGTCACCGTCAAGTTCCGGATCGGCATCGACGACGAGCACCACACCCATCTGGATGCGGGCCGGATCGCCGCCGAAGAGGGAGCGGCCGCTGTGGCACTGCACGCCCGGACCGCCGCACAGCGTTACTCGGGCACCGCGGACTGGGACGAGATCGCCCGGCTCAAGGAGCACGTCACCACCGTGCCGGTGCTCGGTAACGGGGACATCTTCGACGCCGGGGACGCGGAAAAGATGATGACGCAGACGGGTTGCGACGGCGTGGTGGTCGGTCGCGGCTGCCTCGGCCGGCCGTGGCTGTTCGCGGAACTGAGCGCCGCGCTCAACGGCCGCGAGATTCCCACGCCCCCCACTCTCGGCGAAGTGACGCAGATCATGCGCCGCCACGCGGAACTTCTTGCCGACCATCACGGCGAAGACCGCGGCACGCGCGAACTCCGCAAGCACATCGCGTGGTACCTGCGCGGCTTCCCCGCCGGGTCGGAAGTCCGGAGCGGTCTCGCGCGGGTGTCCTCGCTCGCCGAACTCGACGATCTGCTCGGAAAACTCGACGCCGACGTGCCGTTTCCCGCCGACGCCGAGGGACCTCGCGGGCGTCAGGGTTCACCGAGCAGCGTCGCTCTGCCCGACGGCTGGCTCGACGATCCGGAGGACACCTGCGTCCCGGTCGGAGCCGACATCATGCACTCGGGCGGGTGAGAATCCACCCCCGTCCTGCCCTCGGCCCGTCCACATGACGGACCCCCACCGGCCGCGTGTACAGCCCCGGTAACAGACGGTCAGTATCATGGCGGGATCATTGCGCTCCGCCCGTTCGCGGGCGGGGCGCACGAATGCGGTGGACCCGCGGAGAGGCAAGGCAGCGGTGGACGAAGGGCACGATTCGGGCCTGCCCGACAATCGCGCTCCCTGGGAACGTCCTATAGCCGATCCGACCTTCCGGGAAGCCCCGTCTCCGCGGCGCAGCCGCGGCCGATCCCGACACTCGGACTCCCCTGCCGACGATGTGCGCTCGGGCCCCGCCCGCTCGGGCGACGCGTATTCCGGCGGTGCACACTCTGCGGAAGCCCGTTCCGACGGCGACCACGCCGCGGGACACCGCCCCGACTCCGGCCGTAACCGCCGGGCTGCGGACGACGGCGACCCCGACCGGCTCACCGTCGCCGACCTGGTGGACAAAGTGTCGCGCCGGGACGGTCCTCCCCCCGAACCGCCGGTGACGGCCTCGTCCTCGCTGCCGCCCGCACATCCCCGTGTCCCACCCGGACGTCCGGCGCCGCCGCCCCCTCCTCCCGGGCGGCCCCTGCCCCCCGTACCCGGTCCTGTGCCACCCGTACCCGGTCCTGTGCCCCCCGTAGTGGGCCCACCAGCGGTACCGCCTCCGGCACGACCCCCGCAACCACCACCGCAGCGACCGCCTGCGCCTCCCGTGCGTACCGTCGGCGCGCCTGCGGGCCCGCCGCCCGTGCCGCGCACGCCCCCGAGGCCTCCCGTGGCCGACAGTCCCACCGAGCTGATCGCGCCGGTGGGCGACGAACCCGACATCGAACCGCCGGCCGACGACGACGGTTACGACGAGCCCGCCGACACCCGGGGCGGCCGTGCGCAGGCCGCACCCCGCACCGTGGGAACCGACGGGCTGACCCGTCTCGAATCGAGCAAGAGACGCAAGAATCGCAAGCTGCGGATCGCTGCCAGAACAGCCGTCGCGTTCTTCTCGGTGCTCGCCCTCGCCGGCACCGGATCGGTCTGGGGCTACCTGAAGTCGACCGAAGCGGGTTTCTCACAGATCGCAGCGCTGGACACCGATTCCGACGACATCGTCGACGCGGCCGGGCAGACCGGTGACGAGACGTACCTCATCGTCGGCACGGATACCCGGGCGGGAGCGAGCGGCGCGGTCGGTGCCGGCACCACCGCAGATGCGGAAGGCGCCCGCGCCGACACCGTGATCCTGGTCAACATTCCGGCAGACCGCAGCCGCGTGGTCGCGGTGTCGTTCCCCCGCGACCTCGACGTCGAACGCCCGGTGTGCCGAGGCTGGGACAGCACGACCGGCGACTACAGCTCGGACACCTACCCTGCGGCGGAAGGCGACAAGCTCAACGCCACGTACGCGCTCGGTGGCCCCAAGTGCCTGGTGAAGGTGATCCAGAAGATGTCCGGCCTGAAGATCGGGCATTTCGTCGGCATCGACTTCGCCGGGTTCGAAGCAATGGTCGACAAGATCGGCGGTGTGGAGGTGTGCACCACGACGCCCCTCGAAGACGGCGAGCTGGGCACCATTCTGGACTCGCCCGGCAAGCACACTCTGAGCGGGCACAAGGCACTCGATTACGTCCGTGCCCGCTACGTGTTCACCGAGGGCAACGGCGACTACGGCCGGATCACCCGGCAGCAGAGGTTCCTGTCGTCGCTGCTGCGCTCCGCGTTGTCGAACAAGGTCCTGCTCGATCCGGGCAAGCTCAACGGCTTCATCGGCGCCTTCACCAACGCGACGTTCGTGGAGAACGTCAACACCGAATCGCTGGTCAAGCTCGGCCGCTCGCTGCAGAACGTCGACGCCGGAGCCGTCACATTCCTGACCGTGCCCACCGCGGGCACGAACGACTGGGGCAACGAGATCCCCCGGCTCGACGACATCGAATCGATCTTCACCGCCATCATCGACGACCTTCCTCTCCCCGGTGAGAAGCGGGAGGAACCCCAGGACGACGCCGCCCCCGCGACTCCGGAAGCGGTGCCCGCAACGCCCGGCCGGATCGCGGTCGATCCGGGCACCGTGAGCGTGCAGGTCTCCAACGCGTCCGGAGAGTCGGGCCTGGCGGCGCGGATCGCCGAATCCGTCGGAGCGCACGGCTTCCCCGTCTACTCGGTGGGCAACTACGCGGGCACGAGCACCAAGACCGTGATCCGCTTCGCCCCCGGTCAGGAAGCCGAGGCCATGACGGTCGCCACCGCGTTCCCTGATGCCGTGCTGCAGGAGGCTCCCGCGTCCGCGCAGTTGGGCTCTCTCGTCGAGATCGTGCTCGGCACCGGTTTCGACGGCACCGTCATCGCGCCCACCCCGGCGGGAACCCAGCTCGAGCCGGTGAAGATCGAAGCGCCGTCGAGCAAGGATTCGATCGAGCTTCCCCCCGACCTTTCCATCACGAATGCCGGTGACGACCTCTGCAGCTGAGGGCTCTTCGCCTCCGCCAGTTCACCCGTGGTTCACCCGACGCTCGTGACCTGTACGTTTCCGCACCGTAGGCTGTGCCGTTATGCGCGTCGTCTACAACGTACAAATGAGCGAACTCGGTGACCTCCTCGGAGAGATGGCCGGGCTCGCCGGACTTGCAATGGAGCGGTCCACCGAAGCCCTACTCACCGCCGATCTCGGCCTCGCCGAGCAGGTGATCGAGGAGCACGACAAGATCACCGACCTCGCCGTGGTGTGCGAGGAGAAGGCGTTCCAGCTCCTCGCCCTCCAGGGGCCGGTCGCGGGTGATCTCCGCGCGGTGGTCAGCGGCATCCAGATCGTCGCCGACATCGATCGCATGGGCGCGCTCGCCCTGCACATCGCGAAGGCGACCCGTCGGCGTCACCCGAACCACGTGCTTCCCGACGAGGTCAAGGGTTACTTCGCCGAGATGGGCCGCATCGCCGTCGCCCTCGGCGGAGCCACCCGCGAGATCCTCGAAACCCGTGACCCGGAGCGCGCGTTGCGTCTCCATCACGAAGACGAGGCGATGGACGATCTGCACCGTCACCTCTTCAAGGTCCTCATGGACCCGGAGTGGAAGCACGGCGTCGCCGCGGCCGTCGACGTCACCCTGCTCGGCCGCTTCTACGAGCGCTTCGCCGACCATGCGGTGGAGGTGGGCCGGCGGGTGATCTTCCTGGTCACCGGAAAGCTCCCCACCGAAGAAGAAATCCGCGAACTCGGCAACAAGGTCGACAAGCTGACGGTGTACCCGACCGACTCCTGATCATCATCCGATCGACGAAAGCCCCGGCCGGGAAATCCGGCCGGGGCTTTCGTCGATCACATGCTGGTTCGGCTCAGCCGAAACGTCCCGAGATGTAGTCCTCGGTGGCTTTCTGCGTCGGGTTCGAGAAGATCTTCTCGGTGTCGTCGATCTCGACGAGCCCACCCGGCCGGCCGGTCGCCTCGAGGTTGAAGAATGCGGTCTGGTCGCTCACCCGCGCAGCCTGCTGCATGTTGTGGGTGACAATGACGATCGTGAAGTCCTGCTTGAGTTCGGCGATCAGGTCCTCGATCGCGAGGGTCGAGATCGGGTCGAGCGCGGAGCAGGGCTCGTCCATCAGCAGCACGTCGGGCTGGACCGCGATCGCACGCGCAATGCACAGTCGCTGCTGCTGGCCGCCGGACAGACCGCCACCGGGCTTGTCGAGACGGTCCTTGACCTCGTTCCACAGGTTCGCGCCGCGCAGCGACTTCTCCGCGACCTCGTCGAGGAACTTCTTGTCGCGCGTGCCTTGCAACTTCAGACCCGCAACCACGTTGTCCCGGATGGACATGGTGGGGAACGGATTCGGGCGCTGGAAGACCATGCCGATGGTCTTGCGCACACCCACCGGATCGACGTCGGCGCCGTAGATGTCCTCGCCGTCGAGGAGGACCGATCCCTCGACGCGGGCGCCGGGCGTGACCTCGTGCATCCGGTTGAGCGAGCGCAGCACGGTGGACTTGCCGCAGCCCGACGGACCGATGAACGCGGTGACGCTCCGCGGCGGTACGGAAAGCGTCACGTCGGCTACGGCGTGGAACTTGCCGTAGTAGATGTTGACGTCCTTGAGATCCAGACGCTTGGCCATTACAGGCTCCCTACTGGTGTATCGATGTCGTGAGAGAAGTTCATGGGTCGCTACTTCCTGGAGCCGACCTGCGAGTAGTGGCTGATCACCTTGGCCGCGACGTTCAGCACCGCGATCACGAGAATCAGTGTGAGGGCGGCGCCCCAGATCCGCTGCGAACCGGCCGCGGTCGGGTTGTTCATCTCGGCGACCATGACGCCGGGCAGCGAACCCTGTTCACCGCCGAACAGATCGAAATTGATGAACGGCGCGTAGCCGACGAGGATGAGCAGCGGAGCGGTTTCGCCCATGACGCGGGCGAGCGCGAGCATGATGCCCGTGATGATTCCGGCCATCGAGGTGGGAAGAACGATCCTGACGATGGTCTTCCACTTGGGCACACCCAGCGCATAGGAGGCTTCGCGGAGGTCCTGCGGCACGATCCGGAGCATCTCCTCCGTGCTGCGCACCACGACCGGCACCATCAGCAGCACGAGCGCGAGCGACACCGCGAAGCCCGACTTGGGCATTCCGAAGGTGGACACCCACAGGGCGTAGATGAACAGCGCCGCGACGATCGACGGCACACCGCTGAGGATGTCGACCATGAAGGTCGTGATCTTCCCGAGCTTGGACCGGCCGGCGTACTCCACCAGATAAATCGCGACGAACACGCCGAGCGGAATCGAGATGATCGCGCAGACGAGTCCCTGCAACAGGGTGCCCACCAGCGCGTGATAGATGCCGCCGCCTGTCGACGAGGCGGTCAGGCCACTCAGCGAATGGGTGAACCACGTGGCGGACATCAGAGCCGGCAGGCCCTTGGTGATCACCGTGGCCAGAACCCAGACGAGCGGCACCAACGCGACGAGTACCGACAGGGTCACCAGCACGGTGGCGCCGACGTCGGTGATGCGCCGGCGGGTGCTCACCTTCTGGAAGGTGGGCGTCTTGACGGGCGAGTCGAGGGTTGTCGTCGACATCGGTCAGTCCCTCTTTCCTGCGACCACCATGCGGGCCGCGGCGTTGACCAGGAAGGTCAGCACGAAGAGCACCAGGCCGGCAGCGATGTAGGCACCTGCCTGGATGTCGTTGTTGAACTCGGCGTAGCCGAGAGCGATCTTCGACGCGATCGTGGCGCCACCGTCGAACAGCGACCACGAGAACCCGGCCGACGTCGTACGGAGAATCAGGTAGAGCGCCATCGTCTCGCCGAGAGCGCGGCCGAGACCGAGCATCGAACCGCTGACGTAACCCGACTTGCCGAACGGGATGATGGTCGTCCGGACGACCTCCCAGCGGGTGGCACCGAGGGCGAGGGCGGCTTCGATGTGTGCGACGGGCGTCTGGACGAACACCTCGCGGCTCACCGCCGCGATCGTCGGGAGGATCATCACCGCGAGGACGATCCCGGCGGTGAAGATCGTGCCGCCGCCCATGATCGAACCGCTGCCCGTCGCGAACAACGGGAACCAGCCCAACGTCGAGTTCAGCCAGCTTGCGACCGGACGCAGGAACGGCGCCAGGACGAGGACGCCCCACAGGCCGTACACGATGGACGGGACGGCAGCGAGGAGATCGATCACGTAGGCCAGCGGCTTCTTGATCCGGGCGGGGCAGTACGTGGTCAGGAAGATCGCGATACCGAGCGCGACCGGCATGGCGAGGGCGAGAGCGAAGAGCGACACGAGCACGGTGACCTGGAACAGGTCGAGGACACCGAAGGCCATCGCCTGCACGTCCTGCGTGACCCATTCACTGCTCGTGAGGAAGTTGACGGTGTTGCGCTGCAACGCGGGCACCGCACGCCAGACCAGGAACACCGCGATCGCGCCGATGATCACCGAGATCAGGATCGCGGAGCCTGTGGCCAGCGAACCGAAGATGCGATCGCCCGGCCGCACGACAGTCTTCTGCGTGCGATCCGAGGGTGGTGTGGTGCTAATCGTTGCCTCCGTAGTACCGGGACGACCGCCCGTTCCTGACCGGGTCGGGCCGTCCGACTCCGTACGAGCCGTTGTCGTGGGCGCGTCACTCATTTGCGCTCATATTCTCTCTGGGCTTGTTCATCAGGAACGGGCGGACCGCCGATCTACTCGGATTCGATGGCGTCGATAGACTGGGTGATGCGCTCCTTGAAGGAGTCCGGCAGCGGCACGTAGCCCTGCTCTGCGAGCCCGTCCTGGCCTTCGTTCGCCGCCGAGGTGAGGAAGGACTTCACGGCAGCAGCGGTGTCGGGACCGTACCCGGCGGAGCAGACGACCTCGTAGGTGGCCAGAACCAGCGGGTACGTGCCCGGCTCCGTGCTACCGAAGATCGACGACAGGTCGAGCGTCAGATCGCCCGCTTCTGCGGGCGAGAACCCTGCACCCTCGATCGCCTTGCCGGCGGACTCCTCGGTGAGTTCGACCGGGCCGGAGCCGTTGTCGATCCGCGCCATGCTCAGTCCGTTCTGGTCCGCGAACGACTTCTCGACGTAGGTGATCGAGCCCGGGGAACCGCTCACTGCCTGCGCGACTCCCGCGGAACCCTTCGCGCCCTCGCCGGTGCCGCCGGTGAAGTCGGAACCGGCGCCGGTTGTCCATGCACCCCCGGACGCGGCCTCTAGGTACTGCTGGAAGTTGTCCGTGGTACCCGACGAGTCGGAGCGCACGACCGGGGTGATGGCGGAGTCGGGCAGGTCGAGGCCCTCGTTGAGCGCGACGATGGCCGGATCGTTCCAGGTGGTGATCGACCCGTTGAAGATCTTGGCCGTGGTCTCGGCGTCGAGCACCAGTCCCTCGATGCCCTCGAGGTTGTAGGCCAGCGCTACCGGACCGAAGACCAGCGGGAGGTTCCAGGCCGGGTTACCGGCGCAGCGTGCGAGCGCCTGCTCGGCCTGCTCACCCTTGATCGCGGAGTCGGACCCGGCGAAGTCGACCTGATTCGCGATGAACTGGGTACGGCCGTCACCCGAGCCCGTCGGGTTGTAGGCCACGTTGACGGTGGCGCCCTTCTGCGAGCACACGGCGATGTACGTGGACACGAACTGGTCCATCGCATTCTTCTGCGCGGACGAGCCGGCAGCCGACAGGTTGGATTTTCCCTCACAGGTGGCGCTGGATGCGGACGCATCCACATCTACCGAACCGGTGTTGTCGTCGGTACCGCACGCGGTGAGCGTGAGAGCACCGACCGCCAATGCGCCCAGCAGGGCACCATTGCGCTTGAGGTTCACCTGTACTCCTCCGGAGTTCACGACCGCTGACCGAAGGCAGCGGAATCGAGGCGCGGGTGATCCCGGCGCCGGGCCACCAACTCGACCCGTATGGAAAACCTAGGTGTGCCCGGTGGACTGAGGGACGACCGTAGGTGAACGGAGGATGAACAGACCGGATACACCTGGCAGTGGTGTTGCGGTGGTCACTCGGAGCCTCCGCGACAACGTGTGCGCGCGCACATCGCGGTCACGGTCGGGCGTAGGCGACATCCACGTGGAAGCGCTCGAAGCCCAGCTTGCCGTAAGTGTTGAGCGCTGCGGTGTTGTCACCTTCGACGTACAGCAGCACGGTGTGGAGGCCTCCGTCGCGGAGGTGATGCAGTCCGGCCAGTGTGAGCAGGCGCCCGAGCCCGCGACCCTGCGCGGAGGGGTCGATGCCCACGACGTAGACCTCGCCGAGCGCATCGTTGACATCGGTGGCCGGATGCACCTTGGTCCAGTGGAAGCCGAGCAGGACGTCGGGGTCGGCGGCGTCGAACGCGAGGAACAACCCTTCGGGGTCGAACCACGACTCGGCGCGTCGCTCTTCGACGTCGGCTTCGGTCCAGCGCCCTTGCTCGGGGTGCCATTCGAAGGCCGCGGCGTTGACCCGGAGAAGTTCGGCGTCGTCGCTGGGTCCGCGGTAGGTGCGCAGCACGATCGAGTCGGGCAGCTCGACGGCAGGAAGTGCGGGAGAGTCGAGGGGGCGGCGGAGTTGCAGCAGTTCACGCACTCCGGTCAATCCGAGCCGGCGCGCCACCGCGCGGGCGGCCGGGAGGTCGCCGTGGGCCCACACCCGGGCGCCGTCACCGCCGGCGGTGAGCGCCGCGTCCACGAGTTCACCGCCGAGGCCGTGACCCCGATGCGCAGGATCGACGACCACTTCGGCCATCGCGGGATGCTCGTCGTGCGCGGGCACGAGATTCGCGTATCCGACGACGGTGTCGTCGGATACCTCCACGAGGTGGCGGGCGTCGCTGTCGCGGGTGAGCGAATGGATCACTTGCTCCGAGACCGGTGCGGTGCCGTCCTCGGCGGCGGCTCGACCGATGAGGTCGCGCACCGCCTGTGCCTGATCGGTGGACGGAAGGCCGGTGAACTCGGAGGCGATACTCATTCGGCGAATTCTGCCTCGGACTCCTCGAGTTCCGGGGCGATACCCCCTGCTTTGTTCCGGGAGGACGGTCGCACAGCCTTGTAGCCGACGTTGCGCACCGTGCCGATCAGGGATTCGTATTCGGGGCCGAGCTTCGCGCGCAGCCGCCGGACGTGCACGTCGACCGTGCGGGTACCGCCGAAGAAGTCGTAACCCCACACCTCTTGCAGGAGTTGCGCGCGGGTGAACACGCGGCCCGCATGCTGAGCGAGGTACTTGAGTAGCTCGAACTCCTTGTAGGTGAGGTCGAGGGGACGACCACGCAACCGGGCCGTGTAGGTGCCTTCGTCGATCGACAGCTCGCCCAGGGTGATCTTGCCGGAGCTCTCGGTACTGACGAGGCCGCCCGCCCGTCCGACGAGGAGACGCAACCGCGCATCCAGCTCAGCGGGTCCGGTGGTCGTGAGCAGGATGTCGTCGAGGCCCCATTCGGGATTGACCGCAACGAGCCCACCTTCGGTGAGCACCGCGATGACCGGAATCGCCGACCCGGTACTGCCCAGCAAACGGCACAGTCCTCGTGCTGCCGCGAGGTCGCTGCGAGCATCGACGATCGCGATATCGGCTGAACTGGCCTCGAGCAGCGACGATACCTCCGTCGGGGCCGGCCGAACCGAGTGCGCCAGTAACGCGAGCGACGGCAGGACCGCGTCCGGGTTCGGGTCGGAGGTCAGAAGGAGAAGCTCCACTGGGCCTCCAGTTCCTCGCGCTACCAGCGCGGATCGGGTGCGTAAACGACGTGCTACAGATTAGCGCCCTATTTGTTACCGACATGTAAGCACGACGTCGCAAGCAGCGTGATTCCCACATTCCGGACACGCTGGCCGTGGGCGCGGCACCGACTCGGACTCTGCGTCGGCCACAATGGTGGGCGTGCGCAAACTGATCTACGGTCTCGTGGTCCTGCTCGGAGTCGCCCTTCTCGCCGACTTCGGCGCGGCCGCCTGGTCCGAGTACCGCGTCTCCCGCGCACTTCGCGAGGGCGGCGCACTCGAGTCCGATCCCGCCGTCACCATCCACGGTTTCCCGTTCCTTCTGCAGGCCCGCAACGGCCACTACGAGAACGTCGAGATCGTCGCCGACGGCGTGCACACCGACATGCTCGGGGACATCACCGTCGAAGCAAACCTCATCGGGGCGCACGCGGCCGCGGGCGAACTCCTCGACGGATCGATCCGCACCGTTCCGGTGGACCTCCTGTACGGCCGAGTGCTGATCGACGCAACCGAACTCGGACAGCTCTACAACATCCCTGACCTGCAGATTTCGGCTCCGCCGGAGAGCAAGTCCGACGGAACCGGTGGATCGGGCGGGTCCGGCCCGACGACTGCCGGCGGCGTCGTTCTCACCGGCACCGTGCCGATCGGCCCCGAATCGGCGACGGTGAGCGTGCAGGCCGATCTGGTGCTCGACGGGGACCGCGTGCACATTGTGGCGTCGGACCTGTACTTCGGCCGGGAGGGACGCGCGGACTTCACGGTGCCCGACGCGCTGAAGCCGGTCGTGCTCGGTTTGTTCACCACGACGATCGAACCGCAGGATCTGCCCTTCGGCGTCAAGCCGACGTTCGTGGAGGCGCGCGGGTCGCGCATCGTCATCGAGGGCGAAGCCCACGACACCGTCATCGATCTGACCGAGGTGCAGACCGCCCCATGATTGCTCTCGTAGTTCTGTTCATCGTGATCGTCGCCACACTCGTCGCGGGAGTGACGTTGCGCACACGATCCGGCAAGGTCCGCGCGACCGGGCCGGATCGTCCCGGATCCGAGCCGGGCGTGGACCCGGCGCTCGCAGCGGTGGGGGTCGGCAACGGAGTACCCGTGATCCTGCATTTCTCCGCTCCCTGGTGCGGACCGTGCGCCTCGGTGCGACGCGTGATCGCCCGGGTGCTCGGCGACACCCCCGACGGCGCCCTCGACGTGGAGCTCGACCTCGACGAAAACCCGGTTCCCGCAAGGCAACTCGGCGTGATGTCGCTGCCGACCACGTTCGTGTTCGACGCCACCGGGCGTGAGCGTTACCGGGTGTCCGGGGTGCCCGAAGCGGCGGACCTGCGCACCGCTCTCGCATCCCTGTGAACCCGACGGTCCTATTTCCCTGAAACTTCGGTTAAACTCCTCGCGTGCACACACGCCAGGAGCTGATGCTCACCCGACGCCGCGCAGTCGATCTGTGCCGCCTCGGCGCGTGTTGTTGTCCCTGCTGCTGACCTGTAGCCGCTGACCCCCGTATCGACGGACTCCGTCCCGATCGGTCGCTGCTGCCGTCGTCACCGATGCGTTTCCCCGCGGTACTTCGCCGTTCGGCGAACCGAATTCCGCACGACAATCCCGGATTCCAGCAGGAGCATTCTCATGTCCGTTCCCGATTCCACCCGTACCGGCCGGCAGGTCGACGTCCGCGGACCACGTTTCGCCGCGTGGATCACCACCGCGGTGCTGACGGTGGTACTGCTCGTCGCGACCGTCTCCGACAACGTCGCCGGCATTCTGCTCGGCGTGCAAGCCGTCGTCTTCGCGATCGGTGCAGCGTTCGGTCCGCGTCGCAGCCCTTACGGTGCGCTGTTCGCCCGCCTCGTCGCACCGCGCCTGGGCACACCTACCGACGTCGAACCCGTTGCGCCCCTGCGGTTTGCGCAGCTTGTCGGATTCGCCTTCGCGGCGATCGGCACCGTCGCCTTCCTGCTCGGAGCCGGAACAGTGGGCATTGTGGCCACCGGCTTCGCGCTGTTCGCCGCTCTCCTGAACGCGGCCTTCGGGTTCTGCCTCGGTTGCCAGATCTACCCACTGGTCGCCCGCCTGCGTCCCGTCGCTGCCTGATCTCTCTCCTGACTTCTTCAACTTCACGTACCACCACCGAAAGGACTATCCATGGCTCGCTCCGACGTCCTGGTCTCCGCCGATTGGGCAGAGCAGAACCTTCATGCACCGAAGACGGTGTTCATCGAGGTCGACGAGGACACCAGTGCCTACGATGGCGGCCATATCGAAGGCGCCATCCGGCTCGACTGGCGCAAGGACCTGCAGGACGGTGTCCGCCGCGACTTCCTGAACCAGGAACAGTTCTCGGCACTGCTGTCGGCCAAGGGCGTCGCCAACGACGACACCGTTGTGCTGTACGGCGGCAACAACAACTGGTTCGCGGCCTACGCCTACTGGTACTTCAAGCTGTACGGCCACCAGGACATCAAGCTGATCGACGGTGGCCGCAAGAAGTGGGAACTCGACGGCCGTCCCTTGTCGAAGGACGAGGTCACCCGTCCCGCGACCGAGTACAAGGCGCAAGCGCCCGACAACTCGATCCGCGCCTTCCGCGACGAGGTCATCGCCGCGATCGGCACCAAGAATCTCGTCGACGTGCGGTCGCCCGACGAGTTCTCCGGCAAGATCCTTGCCCCCGCGCACCTGCCGCAGGAGCAGGCGCAGCAGCGTGGCCACGTCCCCGGCGCCGTCAACATCCCCTGGAGCACCACCGCCAACGAGGACGGCACCTTCAAGTCCGACGACGAACTCACTGCGCTCTACGCGGAGAAGGGATTCGACGACAGCAAGGAAACCATCGCGTACTGCCGGATCGGCGAGCGCTCGAGCCACACCTGGTTCGTGTTGCAGGAGATCCTCGGCAAGCAGAACGTCAAGAACTACGACGGCAGCTGGGTGGAGTACGGCTCGCTCGTCGGCGCACCGATCGAGTTGGGAGCATAGATATGTGCGGAGCACCTGTTCAGAATCAGAGCCTGCCCGCAGGCGTGGATGTCGAGAAGGAAACGGTCATCACCGGCAGGGTCCTCAAGGCCGACGGTGAGCCGGTCGGAGGCGCATTCGTGCGTCTGCTGGACGGCACCGACGAATTCACCGCCGAGGTCGTCGCCTCCGCCACCGGTGACTTCCGGTTCTTCGCCGCACCGGGAGACTGGACGGTGCGCGCACTGTCGAGTTCCGGCAACGGCACCTCGACCGTGAGCCCCACCGCTCCCGGCGTGCACAACGTCGACGTGACGGTCGCCAAATAACCGGCACAGCTGCAATACGAAGGGCCTCGCTCCCCGATCACCGGGAGCGAGGCCCTTTGTCATGAAGCAGAGGGTGTGCAGTCTAGAATGACCTCGTGGTCATCTTCTTCGAACTTTTGCTGGTCCTTGCAGCGGTGCTCATCACCTGGTTCGCGCTGTACACCATCTACCGCCTGGTCTCCGACGGGTCATGACGGACCAGCCGGACGGCGGCACTCGGCGTAGCGGCGACGAGGCGATTGCGCGCGCAGCAGAGCGGGCGCGGGTCACCTCCGAGCTGAACATCCCCGTGCTGTCGGGTCTGCCCGGCGCCGACGACACCGCGAATCTGCGGCACGGCGCCGATCTGAACCCTGCCCTGCTCGCGCTCCTCCCGTTGGTGGGCGTGTGGCGCGGCGAGGGTGAGGCACACGACCCGGAGACCGCCACCGATTACCCGTTCGGGCAGCAGATCGTCGTCGCGCACAACGGCGGTGACTATCTCGTATGGGAGGCCCGCTCGTGGCGTCTCGACGAGAACGGCGAATTCGTCGCCGAGGATCGCCGGGAGAGCGGGTTCTGGCGCGTCGCCGGCACCGGTGGACCGGACAGCGACGATCCCGAAACCCTCGAGTTGCTGCTCACCCACAGTTCCGGTGTCGTGGAGTTGTACTACGGCACGGCGCTGACCCAATCGTCCTGGGAACTCGCCACCGACGTGGTGATTCGTACCCGGTCCGGCGAAGTCGTGGGTGGCGCCAAGCGCCTGTACGGCATCGTCGAAGGCGGCGATCTCGCCTACGTCGAGGAACGCGTCACCGCGGACGGCGACATGCGGCCGCGCATGTCTGCGCGGCTCGCACGCCACGTCGGCTAACGAGCCGCTTCCGCGCCCGCGCGGCTTTCCGTCGCGGGCGCCGATCCGTTGCCCGCGACGGCCGAAGAGCTTTCCCGCTCGTCTCGTCCGTCGTCGTCTCCGTCGATCTCGTCCGGAATCGCGCGCGTCACGACCACGACCTCCGGCGCCGGCCGGCTTTCCGCAGCCTCGAGGTCCTCGGGGGTGTTCACTTCGGTCCACTGCCGGGTGACCGGTTCGGGAAGTTCACCGAGATCCTCACGGATTCCGCGCACCAGGCTGTACATCATGACGAAGCCCATCACGAAGAAGGGCAGACCGACCACGGTGATCAGCTGCTGTAGCGCGTCCAGACCGTCCTTGCCGGTCGCGACGAGCATGGTGGCAGCGACCAGGCCCATGATCACGGCCCAGAACAGCCGCTGATGCATGGGCGCCTTCCCTTCGGTGCCGCCGGACATCATGTCCAGGACCATCGCCGTCGAGTCCACCGAAGTGACGAAGAAGATCACCACCAGCAGGATCGCAATGCCCGACACCAGCCCTGTCAGAGGGTAGTTGCCGAGGAATTCGAACAGCGCACCCGGGATGTCCCCTGCGTCGACGACACGTTCGACAAGACCCCCGTCACCCTCGAGTTCGATGTGGAACGCGCCCATGCCGAAGATGCTGAACCAGATGACCGAGAAGAGCACCGGCAGAGCCAGCACACCGGCGACGAATTCGCGGACGGTCCGGCCGCGTGAGATGCGTGCGATGAAGATGCCGACGAACGGCGACCAGGTGATGGTCCAGGCCCAGTAGAACACCGTCCAGGTGTTCTGCCAGCCGGAGTCGGCGAACGTGTCGTTCCAGAACGCGAGGCTCGGCAGGGTGTCGGCGTAGATGCCGACCGACTCGATCATTCCCTTGAGCAGGAACAGGCTGGGGCCGGTGACCAGGACGAAGATCAGAAGCATCACCGCGAGGCCGATGTTGAAGTTCGACAGCCGCTTGATGCCCTTGTCGAGACCGAGAGCCACCGAGATGCCCGCCATGACGGTGACGAGGGCGATGAGCGCGATCTGGATGATGCCGGACTCCTCGAGTCCGAAGAGCTGAGCCAGGCCGGCATTGATCTGGAGCGTACCGAGGCCGACGGACGTCGCGACGCCGAAGATCGTGCCGATGATCGCAACCACGTCGATCGTCTTGCCGATGGGACCGTAGATCCGCCCGCCGAGCAGGGGCGCGAAGATCGAGCTGACACGGGGTGGGAGCTTGCGCTTGTAGATGAAGTAACCGAAGCACAGACCCGGCAGAGCGAAGATCGCCCACGTGTGGAATCCGAAGTGGTAGAGCGTGAAGCCCATTGCTTCACGCGCGGCCGCCTCGGATTCCGGCGCCACGTCCTGCTGTGGAGGATTCGCGAAATGGGAGATAGGTTCCGCAACGCTCCAGAACATCAGGATCGTGCCGATTCCCGCCGCGAAGAGCATCGAGAACCACGCGAGGGTGGAGTGCTCGGGACGCTCGTCGTCACCTCCGAGCCGGACGCGTCCGTAGTGCGTCAGCGCGATGACCACCAGGAAGATCAGGAACGTGGTGACGCCCAGGATGTAGAACCATCCGAGGTTGGTCATGATCCAACCGGAAGCAGTGCTGAACACGTCGTCGACGGTGGTCGTGAACGCAACCGTCACCACGACGAACAGCAGCGATATCAGCGCGGAAGTGAAGAAGACGCCCGGTGACGTGCGTAAACGGAGGGCGTCGTGGGCTTTTGTCAGGATCGGCACGCCAGGGTTTACCCCCACCGCGGCTGCGGTTACACATGCGTCTCGTCACATCACCGCCGACAGGCCGGACACGAACGACCCCCGAGTCTTCTCGGCGAGCCGGTGAGATCCGGAACTCGGCGAGCCCGGTGGAACGATCCGGGGACTCGGGGGTCGGGTGACTACCTGGTATTCGCCGGCCTCTCGCGGTCGGAGAATGCTGTGGTCGACGAGCGGCTAGCGGGTAGCCACCTCACATGTCCGAAGATAACTCAATTTCAGACCACCTCCTTCCTCGTGTAACAGCGAAGGTACGCCCGGCTCAGGCAGTCGGCAACGTATTTTTCTCGACGTGCATCACGACGTCCGCGGCGGTGTCGGGAGGCAGTTGATGCGTCACCACCACGACGGTGCGCCCCGGGTCGACAAGACCGGCATTGCGGTCCAGGAGACGACGTTGCAACCGGGCTCCGTCGTCGGCGTCGAGGTGTTCGGCAGGTTCGTCGAGCAGCAGTATCTGCGCCGGTGAGAGCAGGGCGCGTGCGAGCAGGAGTCGTCGGCGCTGGCCGCCGGAGAGTGCTCGTGCGCCGGTGTCGAGCACGGTGTCTAGACCGTCCGGCAGCGCCGCGATCCAGGGGCCGAGCCCGACGGCGTCGAGCATCTCGGACGCCTCCGACTCGTCGATGTCACCACGCGCCACGCGCAGGTTCTCGAGCACGGAGGTGCCGAAGATGTGCGCGTCTTCGGCGAAGAAACCCACACGGCGGCGCAACGCTTCGGGATCGAGTTCGGCGAGGGGCACTCCGTCGAGCGTGACGCTTCCGGAGACCGGAGTGAGCAGTCCGGCCAGGGTCATGAGGGTGGTGGTCTTGCCGCTACCGCTCGCCCCCACCAGGGCCACACGGGCACCGGGAGCGAGGTCGAGGCTCACCGGACTGGTGGCGGCGCCGCCGGGCCACCCGCTGCGCACGTCGTCGGCGCGCAGGCGGCCGGGGCCGTCAACAACCTTGTCGCCCCGCGGGACGGGCCGATCCGCCCGGTCGAGCAGGTCGCCGATCCGCCTTGCCGCGATCCGCGCACGCACCAGGGTCTGCGCGGCCGCGGGCAGTACCGAGGTCGATTCGAAAGCTGCGAGTGGCAGAAGGACGAGGACACCGAGCGTCGTGGGGCTCATGGCATCGGGACCGGACCCGAACACCGTGATACCGATCAGCAAGGCTCCGAGGACGCTCGCTCCGACCGCGAGCGGTGCGGCGGCGTCGGCGAACGCCGAGGGCACGGCAGATCGGTCGATGGCACGCACCGCAGCGACACCGGAGGAACGCGCGCGACGGGTGGCGCGGTCGAGTTGCCCGGACACCCGCAGTTCCGCGGCGTGGTCGAGAACGGTCACGGCGTCATGGGTGAAGCGGTTGCGCGCGGCATCGCTGTCCGTCTCCGCCTGCGTAGCAGCACGAGCGGACAACCACGGGGCGAGCACTCCCGCGACGAGCAATGCGACAGCGAGCACGACCCCCGCCGCCGGGACGATCACCGCGAGGGTGACGACCGCGGCGAGAGAGAGCACGACGGCAACGGCGATAGGCACGAGTGCCCGCACCACGACGTCTCCGAGCGCATCCACGTCCGCTCCGGTGCGGGCGAGCAGATCGCCGCGCCGCAGTCCCGCCGACGCGGCAGGGTCGCCGTCGGCGAGACGCTGATAAAGCCGGGCGCGCGCGGATGTCATTCCCCGGAGGGCGGTTTCGTGTGTCGCGAGGCGTTCGAGGTACCGGAACAGCCCGCGTGCGACGCCCAGCGCGCGCACCGCGACGACCGCGACCGTCAGGTCGAGCACCGGGGGCATCTCCCACGCCCTGACGATCAGCCATGCCGACAGTCCGGCCAGCAGAAGAGCACTGCCGAGCGTCGCGACGCCCGCCACGATCGCCCGTGCCACGCGGCGCGGTTCGAGTTCGAGCAGCGCCATGGCCCGGCGCAGGTCGGAAGTAGCACTCATGATGCGACCTCCCGGTGAACCTCGACGATGCGGTCGGCGACGGCCAGCAGACTCGGCCGGTGCGCCACGACGACCACCGTGCGCCCCTCGTCGGCGAGGGCGCGCAGGCCGTCGAGCACGGTCGTCTCGGTTTCGGGATCGAGGTGCGCGGTGGGCTCGTCGAGCAACAACACCGGGCGGGACGATGCGAGCGTGCGGGTCAGCGCGAGTCGTTGCCGCTGCCCCAGAGACAATCCGGTTCCGCCGGCGCCGACGACGGTCTCCCACCGGTTCGGCAGCTCCTCGAGCACTGCATCGAATCCTGTTGCGGCGCATACCCTGTCGAGAGCAGGAGAATCGGGGTCGACGCCCGTCAACCGGAGGTTGTCCGCGAGCGGACCCGGCAGCAGCACCGGGTGTTGCGGGAGCCAGGCCACCTGACGCCACCACGACTCGTCGCCTGTGACGCGGCGTCCGTCGACGGTGATGGTTCCTTCGGCGAGGTCGGTCAGCCCGAGAAGGGCAAGCAGCGCAGTGGATTTCCCGGAACCGTTCTCACCGGTCAGCACGGTGATCTCACCCGGCCGGCATACCGCGTCGAGCCTGTACGGGGCGTATCCGTCGCGGCCGGCGACGCCGACTCCCCGGAAGACGAGTTCGCACCCGCCCGCGGTGACGGGTTCGCCGGGCGTCGACACCGTGGCCGGCATGTCCCCGGTCGCGGTTCCTCCCTTCGGCGCAGCGGCCAGGATCGTGAATGCTCGTTCTGCGGCGGCTGTTCCGTCCTCTGCGGCATGGAACTTGCTGCCGACCGTGCGGAGCGGGAAGTACGCCTCCGGCGCCAGGATCAGGGCGATGACACCGGCTTCGAGCGGCATCTCGCCGAACACCAACCGCATGCCGATCGTCACTGCAACGAGCGCGACCGAGAGCGTCGCGAGGAATTCGAGCACGGTGCCGGACAGGAATGCGACGCGCAGCGCCGACATCGTCGTGCGCCGGTGGTCGTCCCCGAGTTCCCGCACCCGGTCGACGGGCCCCTGTTCCCGCCCGAGTGCGCGCAACGTGGGCAAGCCCGCGAGCAGATCGAGCAACTGCGACGACAACGTGGTCATCGCGTCGAGCGTGCGGTCGGCCTTCCCCTTGGTGAGCAGGCCGATCAGGATCATGAAGATCGGGATCAACGGCAGGGTGACGATGACGATGATCGCCGACGTGAGGTCGTGCAGGGCGATGACGACGATCGTGACGGGCGTGAGAATCACCGCGAGCACCAGAGCGGGCAGATAGCCGGTGAGGTAGTCGCGCAGCCCGTCGAGCCCTCTGGTGAGGACGGTGGCGATCTCGTCGCGACGCGGATCGAGTTCGCGGGGCGGCAGCGTCGCGGCCGCGCCGAGCACTTCGCTCTCGAGTTCGGCGATCACCCGGCTCGCGGAGCGATGCGCGTACCGGGAGTGCAGCCAGGTGACCAGAACGCGGACGGCGACGGCCCCGGCGAGGACCGCGAGTTCGGTGCGCCAGTCGCCCACCGTGCGGGCGTCGGTGGTGATGACACCGGCCAGCACCCGGCCGATCATCAGAGCGCTCACCACGACCATCACGACGTCGACCAGCGACGCCAGGACGGTCAGCGCGAGATATCCGCGCGCCGACGCAGAGTAGCGCCACAGCCTCGGGTCCACCGGACCCCGCCGACGTTTGCGGACGTCGGCGGGGCCGGCGGTCGCGTTCAGCGTCACTTCGAGCTGAACTTCAGGCCGATTGACGGCGGGATCTGCGCCGTGGAGATGCGCTTACGGAACACCCAGTAGGTCCACCCCTGGTACAGCAGCACGACGGGAGTGACCGCCACGGCAGCCCACGTCATGATCTTCAGGGTGTACGGGTTCGACGACGCGTTGTCGATGGTCAGCGACCACGCGGGATCGAGCGTGGACGGCATGACGTTCGGGAACAGCGATGCGAACAGCAGGACGACCGTCGCCGCGATCGCCACCGTGGTGAACGTGAATGCCCATCCCTCACGGTCGGCGGCGACCAGAGCCACGACGGCGACCAGTGCCGCTGCAGCGATACCCACCAGGATCATCGTCCAGGTCTTGCCGTACGCCAGCTGGGTCCACACCACGAACGCACCCGCCACGAGGACCGCCGGAATCGAGAGTTTCCGTGCGAGGGAGACCGCGTCCTCGCGGACGTCACCGGAGGTCTTGAGTGCGATGAACACCGCGCCGTGCAACGCGAACACCAGGGCGGTGGTGACACCACCGAGCAACGCGTACGGGTTGAGGAGGGCGAAGAAACCGCCGACGTACTGCTTGTCCGCGTTGATCGCCACACCGCGCACGATGTTCGCGAACGCGACACCCCACAGCACCGCCGGAACCCACGAGCCGAAGATGATGCCCCAGTCGCAGCGGCGCCGCCATACCGGATCGTCGATCTTGCCGCGCCACTCGATCGCGCAGATTCGCACGATCAGCGCCACCAGGATCAACAGCAGTGGCAGATAGAACCCGGAGAACATCGTCGCGTACCACTCGGGGAACGCGGCGAACAACGCACCGCCGGCCGTGATGAGCCACACTTCGTTGCCGTCCCAGACCGGGCCGATTGTGTTGAGCAACACGCGGCGACGGGTGTCGGCGGTCTCGGTGGATCCGCGACCGAGCACCGGAAAGTGCATTCCGACACCGAAATCGAAGCCTTCCAGGATGAAATATCCCGTGAAGAGCACCGCAATCAGGATGAACCAGACTTCGGGGAGTGCCATGGGAGATCTCTCCTAGTACGCGAAGGACAGCTGTTTCGGCTGGGTGTCGTCGTCGTCCGAACCGTCGTCGGTACCGGGCGGCTGCGAGTCGTGCGGCTGAGGGCCTTCCATCGCGTACTTCCGGATCAGCCGGAACCACACCACACCGAGCGCCCCGTAGACGACGGTGAATGTGATCAGCGATACGAGGACGGTGCCGGTCGCGTGGTCGGAAACACCCTGTTCGACGGTCAGCCGGATCATGTCCACGCCGGTGGGGTTGGGGTGCACGACCCACGGCTGGCGTCCCATTTCGGTGAATATCCAGCCGGCGCTGTTCGCCAGGAACGGGGTGGGTATCGCGATGAGCGAGAGCACCGAGAACCATTTCTGATCGGGCACTCTGCCCCGTCTCGTCACCCACAGACCCGCGATCGCGAGTGCTGCGGAGCCGGCGGCCAGACCGATCATCGCGCGGAACGACCAGTAGGTGACGAAGAGATTGGGGGTGTAGTTGCCGGGACCGAACTCCTCCTCGTACTGCGCCTGGAGGTCTTCGACGCCCTGCAGCGTCACGCCCGAGAACTCACCTTCGGCGAGGTACGGCAGGACGTACGGCACTTGCAGAACGTGGATGACACCGTCGCAGTCGTTGTGTGTGCCGATCGTCAGAATCGAGAAGTCGGGGTCGGTTTCCGTCTTGCACAACGATTCTGCCGAGGCCATCTTCATGGGCTGCTGTTCGAACATCAGCTTGGCCTGGATGTCGCCCGTGACGAACAGGCCCACACCGGCGATGATCATCACCAGCAGGCCCATGCGGGTGGCGGGACGGAACAATTCGCGCGCATCGTGCTCGAGCTGCTGCGCTTCCTCCGGCTCCGACGCCTTGATGGCCTTGGCACGTCGCATGTTTCGTACCATCCACCAGCCGCCGATACCTGCGACGAAGGTGCCTGCGGTGAGGAATCCGCCGGTCACGGCATGCGGGAACGCCGCCAATGCCGTGTTGTTGGTGAGCAGTGCCCAGATACTCGACAGCTCCGCACGTCCGGTCTCCGGGTTGTAGGTGGCACCGACCGGGTGCTGCATGAACGAGTTGGCCACGATGATGAAGTACGCCGACGCGTTGACGCCGATGGCCACGAGCCAAATCGTCGCCAGGTGCACCAATTTGGGCAAACGCGACCATCCGAAGATCCACAGCCCCAGGAACGTGGACTCCAGGAAGAAGGCGACCAGACCCTCGAGTGCCAGCGGCGCTCCGAAGACGTCACCGACGAAGCGGGAGTACTCGCTCCAGTTCATGCCGAACTGGAACTCCTGGACGATGCCGGTCGCGACACCGAGCGCGAAGTTGATCAGGAACATCTTCCCGAAGAACTTGGTCAGCCGGTACCAGCGATCCTTCTTGGTGACCACCCACATCGTCTGCATGATCGCGACCATGGGCGCGAGACCGATGGTCAAGGGCACGAGGATGAAGTGATACACCGTCGTGATCCCGAACTGCCATCGGGACAGATCCAACACATCCATAGTCGCTCCGAGGTGAGGCCCGAATACGGGGTTCGAATGCTGGCGCGCGGGCCGGCGCTCTACTTGTAGACACGAAGCCCCGCTCAGGGCGGTTCGGCCTCGTTACTACGGAATGTAGTAGAAAAAACTCGGGTCGGGTACCGCCGGTGTCCTCAAACACACGGGACACGTCTCACATCCCGCCTCACAGCGTAGGCCCGCTTCGGAACAGAGGACCGGAGAAATGCGGAGTTTCAGCCGGCTGCGCCGACCGCCTCGTCGACGAGAGCCTCGACGACACCGCTGAGCGACCTCACAGAGAGGGGGTGTCCGTCGAGCGTGTGGACCCGCGCGGCGAGCGCCACGCTCGAGACGAGCCACACGCCGTCCGCGACGATGAGATCGGCCGGACGCAGCGGCTCGTAGCGCACCGCGAAGTCGCGACTACCGGCCAGATCGAACAGGGCCTGCTGGGTGGTGCCCAGCAGGATGCTCATCTCGGGAGGCGGGGTGAGCAGGGTGTGCCCGCGCGCGATCACGACGGTCGAGCGTGGCCCCTCGAGCACATATCCCTCGCTGCTCGTATAGATGACGTCGTCGGCGCCCACCGACTCCGCCTGACGCAACGCCGCCATGTTCGTCGCATAGGACAAGGTCTTGGCCCCGGCGAGCTGCCACGGCGCGGTCCGCGCGATGTCGACGGAGAATCCACGTTCGAGCGTCACCACCGACACCCCCTCGCGTCGAGTCCGCTGGACCCGCTCCGGAACGTCGGTCACGAGAAGGAACGCGGTCGGAGAACCGGCGCCTTCCCGCCCGCGCGTATAGATGAGGCGAAGGACCCCTTCCCGGTCATTGCCCCACTCCTCCACCGCGAGGTCGACGGCTGCGCGCCACTCCGCGCGGTCGGGTTCGGGAAGAGCGAGGGCCTGTGCGGACGCGGCCAGCCGGGCGAGGTGCAGTTCGACCGCGCATGCGCGTCCCTCGCGCACCAGCAGCGTCTCGAACGCCCCGTCGCCCCGCAGCACTCCGATATCGTCTGCGTGCACCAGAGGCGCGTCGGGGTCCCGCACCTCGCCGTCCAGCGTCATCAGCACCCGGTCAGCCATGGTCATACCCTAGCGAGTGGCGATCCCGCGGTGACTTCCCCATAGACTGGTGACGTGACCGAGATTCCGATCGTGTCCAAGAGCCGTCTCCTCACCGTTCCCGACGCTGTCGCGTCACCCCCCGGTTCCCCCGACGAGGGCCTCGCCTGGCATTACGGCGACCCGCTGGGTGAACAGCGCGCCGCTCTCACCGGCGCTGCGATCGTCGACCGGTCCACCCGGTTCGTCATGGCCGTCTCCGGTCCGGAACGGTTGTCGTGGCTCCACACCATTTCGAGCCAGCACGTCGCCTCCCTCCCGGACGGCAGTTCGGCCGAGAACCTCAGCCTCGATGTGAACGGCCGCGTCGAACACCACTTCGTGCTCACCGACCTGGACGGCGTCACCTGGATCGACACCGAACCGAGCCGCGGACCCGATCTCCTCGGGTTCCTGACCAAGATGGTGTTCTGGTCCCAGGCGGAGCCGCGCGACGGCAACGAACTGGCCGTCCTCTCGCTCCTCGGGCCCGAAGCGGGGAGCCCGGCGATCCTCGGTGCACTCGGCATCGACGCCCTGCCGGCGACGCCCTACGCCGCGGCCGCGCTGCCGGGCGGCGGGTTCGTCAGGCGCATGCCGTGGCCCACCGACGACTCCTACGACCTGCTGGTGCCCCGCGACCGGATCGTCGAGATCTTCACGGCCGTCCAGTCCGCCGGCGCACGCCCCGCGGGAACGTGGGCCTACGAGGCGCTGCGTGTCGTCGCCGTGCGGCCCCGCATCGGCCTCGACACCGACGACCGCACCATCCCGCACGAGGTGCGCTGGATCGGCGGTCCCGGCGAGCACGGCGCCGTCCACCTCGACAAGGGGTGTTACCGCGGCCAGGAGACTGTCGCCCGCGTGCACAATCTCGGTAAGCCGCCGCGGCATCTCGTGCTGCTGCACCTCGACGGCTCGGCGGACGGGCGACCCGAGACGGGCGACGCCGTGACCGCCGACGGCAGGTCCGTCGGACGGATCGGCACGATCGTCGATCACTTCGAACTCGGCCCCGTGGCGCTCGCCCTCGTCAAACGCACCATCACACCGGAGACGCCGCTCGTCGTCGGTCCGTGCGCGGCGGCGATCGACCCCGACTCGATACCGAAGGACGACGGCGTGCAAGCCGGAAGGCAGGCCGTCGAGCGACTGCGCGGCCGGTGAGCACCGGCCGGGTCGACGCCGTGTGCGTCGTTCACGCCCTCCGCGACACCGGTTTGCGGCGCGTCCCCCAGACGGGCATCGACAAACGCCCCGTCGACGGCGCAGTCCAGGTCGGCGAGTCCGGCCTGGCCGGCGACCGTCAGTGCGACACTGGTAATCACGGGGGCCGTTACAAGGCGGTCTACGCGTACGGCGACGACGAAGCCCGGCGCTGGGCGGCCGAACTCGGCCGGGACCTGCCCGTCGGGTGGTTCGGTGAGAACCTCCGCGTGAGCGGCCTGTCCCCCACCGACGCCGTCATCGGAGAGCGCTGGCGGGTCGGCGACGACGGACTGCTGCTCGAGGTGACCGGACCGCGCACGCCGTGTCGCACATTCGGAAACTGGTCCGGAGAGCCGCACTGGGGGTCGCGCTTCACCGAACGCGCGGACACGGGCGCGTACCTGAAAGTGCTCACCGAAGGTTCGGTGCGAGCAGGCGACACGATCACCGTCGAATCCGTCCCCGATCACGGCGTGACGGTGCGGGACCTGTTCACGGGCCGCGACCCGGAACGGCTCGCCGTGATGCTCGACCAGCAGGAAGATCTCGCGCCGAAAGTGGCCGAGAAGGCACGCCGGCGGGTTGCCGGCCGGAAGGCGGAACAGCAGTGAGTGTCGAACTGGTCGAGGTGGTGCGCTCCGGATTCCGGGAGTGCGTGCACCGCGGGTCGCTGGTCGTGCTCGACCCGCAGGGTGAGGTGGTGGTCTCCCTCGGAGAGGTCCACACCCCGATCTACCCACGCTCGTCGAACAAGCCCATGCAGGCCGTCGCCATGCTGCGGGCCGGGTTCGTGCCCCGCACCTCCGAAGAACTGGCGATCGCCACCGCATCGCACGAAGGTGAAGCCGACCACGTCGAACGGGTCGAGGCACTGCTCACCGCGCACGGGTTCGGTGAAGCGGATCTGCAGTGCCCGCCGGATCTGCCCGGCAACGAACTCGCCCGCGCCGAAGTGCTCGCCGCCGGACGGTCGCCCCGCGCCGCGTACATGAACTGCTCCGGCAAGCACGCGGCGATGCTCGCGGTGTGCTCCGCGCGGGGCTGGGACACCGACACCTATCTCGACCCGGGCCACCCGCTGCAGAAAGGCGTCGTGGAGACGATCGCCGATCTGACCGGAGACATCGAGGACACGGAGCTGGGTATCGACGGGTGCGGTCTTCCGATCGTGCCCGTGCCCCTGATCAACCTGGCGCGTGCGTACGCGCGTCTCGCCACCGCGGAATCCGGGACGCCCGAACGTGCCGTGGCCGACGCGATCCGGGAGCATCCGTTCCTCATCTCCGGCACCGGCAAAGACGATCTGCGTCTGATGAGTGCCGTGCCGGGTCTGTTCTGCAAGGCCGGCGCAGACGGTGTCCATGCCGGCGCGCTCCCGGACGGAACCTCTTTCGCTTTCAAGATCGACGACGGCCACGAGCGTGCACGGTTGCCCCTCTCCGCTGCCCTCCTGCATCGGCTCGGTGTCGGTGACGCAGATGTGCTCGCGACCCTCGCGTCCCAGCCGGTTTCGGGCGGCGGAGTGCGCGTCGGCACCGTTCGTGCGGTCCCGGGGGTGTTCTGAAGGGCACATTCCGGGAGGTTCGGTCCTCATAGGCGCAGGTCGGGTCCGTTTGAGACGTAAAGGACACCGGCCCGGACAGGTGCGTGGAAGCGCAACCGACTTTTCCACGCTAAAGTGGGCCACAGGAAAATACTCAACTCACCGGGGCCGCCAAATTTCCCCAGGCCGCCCCGTCAAAGCGCGAGGGGGTTAGTCATGGGCCGCGGCCGGGCTAAGGCAAAGCAGACCAAGGTTGCACGGCAACTCAAGTACAGCTCGCCGTCCACCGACTTCGAGAACCTCCAACGAGAGTTGTCTGGTGGTGTAACCAACTCGCAGCGTGACGAGGTCTTTGCAGACCAGCGTTCCGGTTGGGACGACGATTACGACGACGATTTTCGTCGTTGACTCACCTTTCTTTCTGACGGAGGGGGTCGCCGAGAACTCGGCACCCCCTCCGTCAGTGGTGTAGTCGGCTTTTCATCCGAGTGGGCCTCGGCGGTGGCGACACCGCGACAGCCCGCCTGTTCGGCGACCCCTACCCCACCTCTACACACGGTGGCGGCGCGGGAACTACAGCCGTAGAACAGCTTTCACACAGACGCGTACGGTCCCCCACCCACACGGGTGAGGGACCGTACGCGTACTACGAGGTTCAGAAACGCGGGTGGTCGCCGGCGAGGATCGCGCGCTCGTCGGAACCGTCCTGGGCCCGGCGAACCGTGCCGAGGGTCCAGCAGTCGATGTGGCGGGCGGTGAGCACCGCGAGAGCCCGGTCGACGTCCTCGGGCGCCACGATCGCCACCATGCCCACACCCATGTTGAAGGTCTTCTCCATCTCCGCGCGCTCCACACGACCGCGCTGGGCGATGAGACCGAACACCGGTGCCGGGCTCCACGTGGTGCGGTCGAGTTCCGCGACAAGGCCCTTCGGCATCACGCGCGCGAGGTTCGCAGCGAGGCCGCCACCCGTCACGTGGCAGAACGTGCGCACCTCGGTCTCGGCGGCGAGCGCGAGGCAGTCCTTGGCGTAGATGCGGGTCGGCTCGAGCAGTTCCTCGCCGAGCGTGCGGCCGAACTCGTCGACCTGCGCCGTCAGGCTCATCTTGCCGATCTCGAGCAGCACCTTGCGGGCGAGCGAGTATCCGTTGGAGTGCAGACCCGACGCGCCCATGGCGATCACGACGTCACCGGGACGGACCCGTTCGGGGCCGAGCAGCTTGTCGGCCTCGACGACGCCCACGCCGGTCGCAGAGATGTCGTAGTCACCGTCGGCCATCACGCCGGGGTGCTCCGCCGTCTCGCCGCCGAGCAGCGCGCAACCGGCCTGGACGCAACCCTCGGCGATGCCCGCGACGATCTCGGCGACACGCTCCGGAACGACTCGTCCCACCGCGATGTAGTCCTGCAGGAACAGCGGTTCGGCGCCGCACACCACGAGGTCGTCGACGACCATCGCGACGAGGTCGAGCCCGACCGTGTCGTGCTTGTCGAGCGCCTGCGCAATCGCGAGCTTGGTACCCACACCGTCGGTGGACGCCGCCAGCAGCGGCTCCTTGTAGTCACGCTTGAGCGCGAACAGGCCCGCGAACCCACCCAGACCGCCGAGCACCTCCGGGCGCGTGGCCCTTTTCGCGTGCGGCGCGAACAGTTCGATGGCACGGTCACCGGCCTCGATGTCCACGCCGGCCGCGGCGTAGGAAGCTCCGGGGGTTGTCTCCTCGGTCATGGGTTGTCGGCTCCAGCCTCGAGTTGTCGATCTACTGATTTGAAAGGTTGCCGGTATCCGTCACGGGACATGCTGAACGCACGCCGAACAGTGCCGACCGCGGGACTTACGGTACCCGACCAGTTTCTACGGACGACTGAGAACATCTACGTTGGCGTTCTCGAGGACGATCGGGGTGGGCGAATCCGTATCGACCACTCCCTCGACAGCCTCGACCCCGGCCGTGTGCCCGGTGGGCAGCGGGATCGGGTAATGACCGTCGAAACACGCTGCGCACAAGCGCGTTGCGGGTTGCTCGGTGGCACCGATCATCCCGTCGATCGAGATGTAACCGAGCGAATCGGCTCCGATCGACCGTCGCACCATCTCGACCATGAGGTCGAAGTCGTGCTCGTCGTCGTTGTCGCGGTCGCGGGTACCCGCACCGTTCGCGATCAACTCGGCCGGCGACGCGAAGTCGATGCCGTAGAAGCACGGCCACTTCACCGGCGGCGACGCGATCCGGACATGGATCTCGAGGGCGCCGGCCTCGCGGAGCATCCGGATGAGCGCGCGCTGGGTGTTGCCCCGCACGATCGAATCGTCGACCACGACGAGACGCTTTCCGCGAATGACCTCACGCAGCGGGTTGAGCTTGAGGCGGATGCCCAACTGCCGGATCGTCTGGCTGGGCTGGATGAAGGTACGACCGACGTACGCGTTCTTCATCAGACCCTGGCCGTAGGGCAGACCCGAACCCTGCGCGTAACCGACCGCGGCCGGGGTGCCCGATTCGGGAACCGGGATCACCAGGTCGCCGTCGACCGGATGTTCCTTGGCCAAGCGCCGTCCGATCTCCACGCGCGTCGCATGAACCGAGCGGCCGGCGATGGTGGAGTCCGGGCGGGCGAGGTAGACGTACTCGAACACGCAGCCCTTGGGCTCCGGCGCGGCGAACCGCGAGGACCGCACGCCGTTCGCGTCGATCGCGAGGAGTTCACCGGGCTCGATGTCGCGGACGAAGGACGCACCCACGATGTCGAGGGCGGCGGTCTCGCTGGCGACCACCCAGCCACGATCGAGACGGCCGAGACACAGTGGCCGGATGCCCCACGGATCGCGCGCCGCGTAGAGCGTGTGCTCGTCCATGAACGTCAGGCAGAACGCGCCCTGGAGAGTCGGAAGCAACTCCATCGCGGCTTCTTCGATGGTGCTGTCGCGGGCGGCGTGCGCGAGCAGGGCGCCGACGGTGTCGGAGTCCGAGTTCGCCGCACCGGGACGTTTGGGGTCGAGCACACCGAGGCGGCGACCGCGCTCGGCCAGGGCTGCGGTGTTGACGAGATTGCCGTTGTGGCCGAGGGCGACCCCCGAGCCGGACGCGGTGGTCCGGAAGATCGGCTGCGCGTTCTCCCACGTCGTGGAACCCGTGGTGGAGTAGCGGCAGTGGCCGATCGCGATGTGGCCGGGCATCGCGGCGAGCGTCTGCTCGTCGAAGACCTGGCTCACGAGGCCGAGATCCTTGAACACGAGCACCTGCGAGCCGTCGGCGACGGCGATGCCCGCCGCCTCCTGGCCGCGGTGTTGCAGCGCATAGAGGCCGTAATAAGTGAGTTTGGCCACGTCCTCGCCAGGAGCCCACACTCCGAAGACGCCGCACTCCTCGCGCGGTTCGTTCTCGGGTTCGTCGTTGGCGAGAAGATTACGTGTGTGAACCGACAGATCGGCACTGGTCACGGAGGTGCTCCCTGAGGCTGGACAAGGCGGGGCAAATTTCATTCTACGGGCCGCGGGCCGGGACTCCGACCGTCGTCCCCGCTTCGGCGGTGCGGACCGCCCGATTCGGACATCACAAGCGGAGCAGCGGAAGCCAGTGCGCGATCTCCCCGGCCCGGCTTCCCGAGGCATCGATCGACCCTACGGCGACCGCCTCGTCGAAGGTAAGACGCCCCACCGCGAGACGCAACCAGGTGCGTGCGTCGGTTTCGACCACGTTGGGGGGTGTCCCCCGGGTGTGCCGGGGTCCCTCGATGCACTGAACCGCGACGAACGGCGGCACCCGCACCTCGACGCTCGAGCCCGGTGCGATCTGCTCGAGGGTGCGGGCACTGAACCGGACCGCGGCGGCGACGTCGGCACGGGGAGGCGCCGCCTCGTCGACTCCGGACAGCCAGGGCTCGACGCGCTCGAGCGCTGCCCTCAGCTCGGCGGGATCGACGGTTCTACGCGGTGCCATGTCCCCGGAGCCTAATCACGGCGCGAGGTCGTCTCGTCGAGCACCCGGGTTGTCGCCACCCGCACCGCGACGGCGCCGCCGACATTGATTGCGAGATGCGCCAGGGCCGGCGCCAGTACGCTGCCGCTGCGCTCACGCAGCCACGCGAACACCAGACCCGACAGCCCGGTCACGACGACGGTGCCGGCGATGCTGTCTCCTTCTATCATCGCCGGGCGCACGTGCCAGAGGCCGAAGACCATCGCCTGCGGAACCGGACCGACCAGTGCTGTCAGCGCGCTGCGGAACAGCAACTCCTCCGCGAGCACCGTGCCGACGGGAATGTGCACGCCGATCCACTCGTAGAAGTCCGTGCGGCCGCCTCGCACCTCGTCGACGAAATGCGTCCGCAGCGCGGGCACCGTCACCGCGACGACATACCCGGCTGCGACCACCGTGGCCGCTCCGGTGCCCCAGCGCAATCCTGCTCGGACGCGGGCGGGATCGAATCCGAGAGCAGCGGCGTCCACTCCGGAGGCCCGAGTGAGAAGTACCGCTCCGGCTCCCGCAGCGGCCGAGAGCAACCCGCGACCGCGGGGCCCGGTCCGCACCGCTGGCAGTGCTGCCCCGAGCGCGAGAGTCGCGGTGGACGCGACCAGCCCACGCCACGTACCCGGCGTCACTTCTCGGGTCCTTGTTCTACTCGCAACTCTTCGAGCGCGGCGCGCGCCCGCTCGGTGTCGGCATCGGTCCACCCGTCCGGCCGCGTGATCGCCAGCCAGCCGTCGAGCACCGCCGTGCCGTAGTTGTGCCCGTGCCCGTCCGGAACCCCGGCCGCATTCGTCAGATCGGCGGACACCTGCCAGAACGTGACGAACGGGAACCAGCGCATCTGCGGGAGACGGTCGGGTCCCGGCGGCTCCGCGAGCCAGTCCGGGCGATTGAACAGCAGGTCGAACGACCACCACACCACCGGATCCGAGGTGTGCTGGATGTAGAGGACTCGCGGTTCGAGCCACGTCGAGTCGGGCTCCGCGAGCGTGTCGCTGCCATCGGAGAAACGCACGACGAGGCCGTCCGCGTAGACGGGTAACACCTCGGGCGTGCCGGGGTCCCGTCGGTCGACGATCTGGCGCCACAGGGGGTTGGAGTTGGGCGGGCCCACCCACAGGACGCCGTCGACGGTCGAGCGGATGTCCCCGATGTTCTCGAACGCTCCCTCACCGGACTGGGCGCCGAGGCTCTCCCCGTAGACGTACAGCTTCGGGCGATCGTTCTCGGGTAGCTGCGACCAGCGCTCGTGCACCCGGCCGATGAGCAGTTCTCCTGCCGCTGCTGCCTTCTCGCGGTCGGCCAGGAAAGAGATCCAGCTCGGAAGATACGAATACTGCCATGCCACCATGGCGAGGTCACCGTTGTGGACGAGTTCCATCGCCTGCGCGGCAGTCGGATTCACCCACCCCGTCCCGGTGGTGGGAATCAGTGCCAGCACCGACCTGTCGAACGCGCCGGTCCGCTCGAGCTCGTCCACGACGAGATCTGCTCGTGCTTCCGGTGTTTCGGCTGAATCGAGCCCGACGTACACGCGGATGGGGTCCAGCGCCGGAACGTCGCTGATGGCGGTCAGCCTGTCGGCGTCGAGTCCGCGCGAGACGAAATCGCGTCCCTGATACCCGAGCGAGTCCCACGACACCAGCGAGTCGGGACTACCCGACTTCGTCGGTTCGGTCGGCTGAAGGATGCCCTCACGGGTGGTGTCGTCCTTCAGGCTGAACGCCTGGTTGGTGAAGAAATACACGCCGCGCAGCAGTACGCCGTCGATGAGCATGAAGGTGGCGAGCACGACGACGAGCACCCCGAGGGTGCGGGCGAGCCCCAGCGGGACGCGGGCACGCCGGATCAATTGTCCCGCGACCCAGCGTCCGACGTCGTGCCCGAAGCGCCAGAGTCCGACCAGGCCGGCGAAGACGCCGAGGCTGAGCCCGAGGGTGCGGAGGTACCCGCTCGTGGTGGTGCCTTCCGCTCCCATCAGTGCCGCAATCTGGCGCTGATCGTCCACCGCGAGGACGAGTGCGACGAGGGCAGCGACGACGGCCGCGACCGGGACCGCCACCTTCAACCCCTGGGTGACGGGCAACGGTGGTGGCCACCAACGTCTCCCGGCGAGCAGGAACCGGTGAACCGCCCACCCCACCGCGCACCCGACGCCGTAACCGATTGCGGCGTTGATGCCGCCGACGATGCCCTGGAACAACCAGTCCCGGGGCAGCAACGACGGCGTCAACGACCAGCAGAAGAACAACGACGCGAAGGCGATACCGGTGAAATCCAGGCTCAGCCGTCCCCATACCCGCGCAGGAAGGGGATAGCGGTCACCGAAGTCGGTGACCGCAGCGATGATTCGGCCCCTTCGGGCCGCGATCGCCGCCAGCCGATCGACCTGGCTCGCCGGCATGGCCTACCCGAACAGAGCCGGGAGGGTGCCTTCCCACACCTCACGAAGTTCGTTCATCGGGATCGAGAACTGACCCTGGACCTCGATGGAGTCGGACCCTTCGTCGACGACACCGATACGCACCCACGGCATGTTGCGGGCCGTGCACATCCCGGTGAAACGGGATTCTTCGGTGCGCGGCACGGCGACGAGCACCCGTCCCGCGGACTCGGAGAACAGCGTCACGAACGGGTCGGCGCCCTCCGGCAGGAGGATCCGGCAGCCCGTCTCACCCGCGAGTGCCGCTTCGACGACAGCCTGGGCGAGACCACCCTCGGACAGGTCGTGGGCGGCCGAGATCAGGCCGTCGCGCGAACCGGCGAGCAGGATCTCCGAGAGCAGACGCTCCCGCTCGAGGTCGACCTTCGGGGGCACGCCACCGAGATGATCGTGCTCGACCTGGGCCCAGATCGATCCGTCGAACTCGTCGCGGGTCTCCCCCAGCAGGATCAGCGTTTCGCCGGGTTCGAGTCCGAGGCCGGTGGGGATGCGGCGGTGCACGTCGTCGATCACGCCGAGCACGGCGACGACCGGCGTCGGCAGGATCGGCGTCGAGCCGGTCTGGTTGTAGAAGCTGACGTTGCCGCCGGTGACCGGGATTCCGAGCTGCGCGCAGCCGTCGGCGAGCCCGCGCACGGCCTGCTGGAACTGCCACATCACGGCCGGATCCTCGGGCGAGCCGAAGTTCAGGCAGTTGGACACGGCCTTCGGGGTGGCGCCGGTGGTGGCGACGTTGCGGTACGCCTCGGCCAGCGCGAGCTGTGCGCCCGTGTACGGGTCGAGCTGGGTGTACCGGCCCGACGCGTCGGTGGCGAGCGCGATGCCGCGACCGGTCTCCTCGTCGATGCGGATGACGCCGGCATCGGCATTCTCGGCCAGCACGGTGTTGCCGCGCACGTAGCGGTCGTACTGCTCGGTGATCCACTTGCGGCTGCACAACGCAGGCGACGCAAGCATCTTCCGCAGCGTGGCCTCGAGTTCGGCAGCCGTCTCGGGACGCTTCAGACCGGCAGTGGTGTCCGCGATCAGCGCGTCCTGGCTCTCGGGACGCTGCACGGGACGCTCGTAGACCGGGCCTTCGTGGGCGACGGTGCGCGGCGGGACGTCCACCACGGTTTCCCCGTGCCAGTTGATGACGAGACGATCCCCGTCGGTGACCTCACCGATCACGGTCGCGAGCACGTCCCACTTCTTGCAGACCGCCATGAACGCGTCGACGTTCTCGGGGGTGACAACCGCGCACATGCGTTCCTGCGACTCGGACGAGAGCACCTCGGCCGGAGTCATGCCGGTGGCGCGCATGGGAACGCGCTCGAGGTCGATGTGCATACCGCCGTCACCTGCGGCAGCGAGTTCGGATGTCGCGCAGGACAATCCGGCACCGCCGAGGTCCTGGATACCGACGACCAGCTTCTCGCGGTAGAGATCGAGGCAGCACTCGATGAGCACCTTCTCGGTGAACGGGTCGCCGACCTGCACGCTCGGAAGCTTCTTCGGGCGGCCACCGGCGCTGTCGTCGAAGGTCTCGGACGCGAGAACCGATACGCCGCCGATGCCGTCGAGACCGGTGCGGGCGCCGAAAAGGATGATCTTGTTACCGGTTCCGGACGCGAACGCCAGGTGGAGATCCTCGACGCGCATCGCACCCGCACACAGGGCGTTGACGAGCGGGTTGCCCTGGTAGGAGGCATCGAAGACCGTCTCGCCACCGACGTTGGGCAGCCCCAGCGAGTTGCCGTAGCCGCCGACACCGCGCACGACACCGTCGACGACGCGCCGGGTGTCGGGATGAGCCGGGTCACCGAACCGCAGTTGGTCCATGACCGCGATCGGGCGTGCACCCATCGCCATGATGTCGCGGACGATGCCGCCGACGCCGGTGGCCGCACCCTGGTACGGCTCGACGTACGACGGATGGTTGTGGGATTCGACCTTGAACGTGACGGCCCAGCCGTCGCCGATGTCTACGACACCTGCGTTCTCACCGATGCCGGCGAGCATCGAGGCTCGCATCTCGTCGGTGGTGGTCTCGCCGAAGTACTTGAGGTGCACCTTGGACGACTTGTACGAGCAGTGCTCGGACCACATGATCGAGTACATCGCGAGTTCGGCATCCGTGGGGCGGCGCCCCAGGATTTCCTTGATGCGCGCGTACTCGTCTTCCTTCAGTCCCAGCTCCCGGAAGGGCTGGTCGACATCAGGAGATTCGGCGGCGTGGGTGACGGTATCCACGTGCGGTGACACTGGGCGTCGGGTCCCTTCACTCTGGGATCGAAAACAGCAGGCCGGGCGGGCACTGCCGGAGGCCAGTCTATCGGGGCGAAGGCTCGACAGGGTTCACCGGTGCGGGCGCGAGGTCCGAGAGCGCGAGGGTGACGTCGTGACCGACCGCTTTCAGGGTGGCGGTGCCGGTGCGATCACCGTCGTAGCGGTACCAGCCGTCCTCGAGGGTGAACACCGCCATCACCGGGGGTCCGTCGAGGTCGACGATCCAGTACTGCGGCACTCCTGCCTCGGCGTACTCGGAGAATTTGGTGACCCGATCGGTGCGCGCGGTGCCCGGCACCGTGATCTCGACGACGAGCCGCACCTCGCCGACCGGAGCGCGATCGGGGTCGGCCTCGACGAGCGACCGGTCCACGACGATGACGTCCGGTATCCGCACGGTCAGCGGGTTGTCGGAGACCAGCACCTCGACGCCCCCGAGTACGCACAGGTCGCCGGGTAGCTGGTCGTCGAGTTGCATCGCCAGCATCATCTCGGCGTGGTCGTGCCGGTTCCCCGGCGGCGGCGAGGCGATGAGCACGCCTTCACACACTTCGATGTGATGCTGCTCGTGGTCCGGCAGTGCGACCCAGTCGTCGAGGGTCAGCAGGTGATCGGGGTACGTCGGGCTGCTCACGCCAGCACTCCCGTTCGTTCGGACCGGACAAGACCTCCTCAGTCTGTCACCGGGGGGACGCAGTGGTGCCGGAAATGGCGGGGTCCCCGGAACAGCAGGCTCTCGGGAGCGGCTCAGGCAGCGGGGGTCAGGAACGCCGCGAGCGCATCGGCGTAACTCCTCACATCGGCCGCTCCCATGAGCTCGCGCGCCGAGTGCATCGCAAGCTGGGGTGCCCCGACGTCGACGGTGGTCAGTCCGGTGCGCGACGCGGTGATCGGCCCGATCGTCGATCCGCACGGCAGATCCGCGCGGTGGACGTAGCGCTGCAGCGGCACGCCCGCCTGCTCGCACGCGAGCGCGAAGGCAGCGGCGCCGGCCGCGTCGGTCGCGTAACGCAGGTTCTGGTTCACCTTGAGCACCGGCCCGCCGCCCACCGTGATCCGGTGGGCGGGTTCGTGACGGTCCGGATAGTTGGGATGGGTCGCGTGGGCCATGTCGCCCGAGGCGACCACCGATCCCGACAGAGCGCGGAGATAGTCCTCGCGACCGTCGCCGCGCACCAGGGCAATGCGCTCGAGGACCGTGTTCAGCAGATCCGAGAAGGCACCCCGGTCCGACATGCTGCCGACCTCTTCGTGGTCGAACAGGGCCAGCAGCGGCACCGGTCCCGAGTGCGCCGCCACATGGTCGGCGGCGTGGAGCATCGCCTGCAATCCGGCGTAACACGTGCCCTGGTTGTCGAGCCGAGGTGCGCTGACCAATTCGCCGTCGGCTCCGATGAGTGAACTCGGCGCCAGGTCGTGCGTCATCAGCTCCCATCCGAGCACGTCGCCGGCGTCGACCCCGGCGTGCCCGGCCACGTATGCCATGAACGATCGCGGCTCTGTGCCGATGCCCCACACCCCGTTGAGGTGCCGCTGCGGATCGAGTTGCACGCCCTTGCGGTCTTCCGACAGGTGGATCGCGAGCTGCGGCACGCGCAGCACGGGGTCGTCGATGCGGACGAGCACGTCGGTGGTTCCGGCTCCCGATCGGACGGTCAGCCGACCGGACACGCCGAGGTCACGGTCGAGCCAGGAATTGAGCCACGCTCCGCCGTACGGCTCGAGGCCCACGAGTCGCCATCCGGCCGACGTCAGGTCGGGGTGCTGTTTCACCCGCAGGTTGGGGCTGTCGGTGTGACCGCCGACGATGCGGAAGGGCCGTGCCGGGTCGCCGTTGTCGCCCTCGGTGCTCCACGCGACGAGCGACCCACCGCGGATGAGGAAGTAGCGTCCGGGCTCGGCCGGCCAGCGCTGCCCTTCCTCGAGTTGGACGAAGCCGGCGTCGCCCAGTGCGGCGGCCACGGTGGCGCACACGTGGAACGGCGACGGCGACAAGTCGACGAAGTTGCACAGGCCGGGGGCATCCGCTCGCGTCATCGAAGGCATGTCTGCATCCTCGCACCTCCCGGAGGGTGCGATGCCGAGAGACCGTTTCGCGGGGCAGCGAGGGTGCCTTTTCTGCGCTTTGCCGGGACAAATCGGGGTGATCCCGGCACACTGGTGGTCGGCGCTTCCAGCGGAACAGAGGGTGGCGTCGGCTCGGGACTCGATCGGGGGGTTGAGCTCCGGGTTTCACGGACGAGGGATCTCGCGGCCGTTCGGGACGGCATCGGGATCCCTCGTCCCGTGTTCGGGTCGGCCCACGCGGGCAGGTGTTCGGGTCAGCCCACGCGGGCCAGGCAGAACAACCACTGCTCGGCCAGCACCGACACGAGGCGCTCGAAATTCTCGTCGTGCCCCTGCACCAGGGCGAAATGGAAGTTGCGGTCGGTCGACATCAGCATCGACGTCACGTGCAACCGCGCCCGCAGCCGCGCATCCTCGCCCGACTGCCGTCCCAGCAGGTTCTCCATCGACGACGCGACGCGACGCAGCATCGCGAACCACTCGCCGGAGACGAGCGGCTCGTGCGACAGGGCCTGCTCCATGCTGGCGAACTCGGCCCGGTGCTCGCGCCAGAACAACGCGTGCTCGTTCAGCCAATCCGTGACGTCGCCCAGCGACGGGTCGTCGAGGGCATCCAGTCGCCGATAGGCGTCACGGATCGGCTGTTCGAGCGCGGACATGTGCCATTGCACGATCTCGGCCTTGGACCGGAAGTGCAGGTAGAACGTCGCGCGGGACACGCCTGCTGCCTTGGCGATGGCATCGGCCGTGGTCGACGTGTAGCCCGCCTCGACGAACAGTGCCCGTGCCGATTCGATGAGTGCCTCGCGAGTCGCGCGTTTCTGCTCGACCCGCGTCATCTTCGGAACGACCGCCGTTCTCGGTGCCACACGCCCTCCCGCATCTCGTCGCACGAAACCCTACCGGCCCGGTGGCCGGAAACCGATCGGGTTTTTCGTCGCTGTCAGGCGTCGAGCACGAGCTTGGAGCAGCCCTTCTCCGCGCGTGACACGCACATCATCATCGTCTCGTTCCGCTCCTGCTCCGCCGGGGTGAGGATGGAATCCCGGTGGTCGGCCCGGCCGGAGAGGATCCGGACCTCACACGTGCCGCACGTGCCTTCCTTGCACGACGACAACGTCTCGATGCCGTTCTCCTCCGCCACGTCCAGCACCGTTTTCCCGGCCGGAACCGTTGCGGTGATCCCGGATCCGGCGAAGTCGACGTCGAACGCCACGTCCGGTTCGCTGCGCACGATCTTCTTCGCGGCGAATCGTTCGGTTACGAGCGACCCGACCGGCCAGTGCGCACTTGCCGCTTCGATCGCCTGCAGCAGCGGTTCGGGACCGCAGCAGTAGATCAGAGTGTCCTCGGTCGGCTCGGCGAGCAACGTCCGAAGATCGAGCAGTCCGGTGGTGTCCTGAGGGCACACGGTGACCTTGTCTCCGAACTGTTCGAGTTCCGAGAGGAACGCCATGGACGCGCGCGTGCGCCCACCGTAGAGCAGTTCCCATTGCGCGCCGTCGGCTTCGGCCTGTTCGATCATCGGCAGGATCGGAGTGATACCGATTCCACCGGCGACGAAGATGTACCGCGCGGCGGGACGCAGCCGGAAGTTGTTGCGGGGGAAGCCCACCGTGACCGTCGACCCGTCCTGGAGCCGGTCGTGGACGTACCGGGAACCGCCGCGCGAATCCGGTTCGCGGAGCACGCCGATACGCCAGCGGGTGGCGTCGGACGGAGACGACGACAGCGAGTACTGGCGCAGCAGTGCGTCGTCACCGTCACCGAGTCGGACCTCGATGTGCGCGCCCGGCTTCCAGGTCGGCAGCACACCGCCGTCGGGGTGGCCGAGCGTCAGCGACACCACACCGTCGGATTCGTCGCGCCGCTCGAGCACCGTGAGTTCCATGTGCCGGGCGGTCTTGGTCTTCGCCCGCTCGATGTCGGCGACATCCCAGGTCACCGGCAGGGTCCGCCGCACCGGCAGCAGAGCGATCGGCAGGAAGTCGAGCGGGACCTCCGCTGCGGGACGCAGCGACGGGAGCCGTTCGAAGAGCACCTTCAGCGCGGTCGCGCCCTGGACCCGCGCAAGCGCCTGTCCGAGGCAGGTGTGACGACCCTGGGTGAAGGCGAGGTGGTTCTCGGGTTCGGGCCGGTGGATGTCGAATTCGAACGGGTGCGGGCACCGCGACGGGTCGGTGTTGGCGCTGGCCAGCGCGACCCACACCATGTCGCCCTTCCGGATGTGCGCGCCGCCGAGTTCGATGTCCTGCTGAGCCTGGCGCGCGGCGAAGGGCGACGACGGCCGGCGTCGCACCGTCTCCTCGAACACCCGCGACCAGAGTCCGGGATCGTCGATCGCCTCGGCGAGCGTCTCGGGATTGCGCGCGAGGAACAGCACGGCGTTCGACACCGCCTGAGTCGTCGAGTCGACACCGGCCATCGCGAATTCCGTGAGGTGCACGGCGATCTGGGCCGCCGACAGCATCCGGTTGCCGTCTTTGTCGTTCACGATCGCCATGTCGGAGATCAGGTCGGTGCCCGGATTCTCGCGACGCTCGTCGATGATGCGGCGAAGCACGAGGGTCGCGTCGATGTAGCGCTGCCAGACCTGTGTCCGTAGCGGTTCGGCCATCGGTTCGGCGGCCGACGCGAGGATCATCGCGAAGTCGTCGCGAAGCTGACGCATCATCGCGTCGTGCTCGTACCCGAGACCCATGTGCGCCATGATCGTCTGGGTGGTGAGTTCGAGCGCGTAGTCCGTCACGAGATTGCCGGAGCCGCGGGCCTCGAAGCCGTCGACGACGCGATGCGCCCGTGCCTCGATCTCGGGCTGCAGCGCCTCCATGCGTTCCTTGGTGAACCCGCGCTGCGCCACGAACCGGTGGTCGGTGTGGCTCGGCGGGTCCGATCCGACCAGCATCTGCGTGATCAGGTCCGGAGGCACGATCGCCCGGAACTGCTCGGGGACGTCGATGGTGCCGCTGTTGCCGCCGGAGGTGAACTGCTGCCAGTCGGCGAGCACCGTCTCGACGTCCTCGCGGCGGTTGACGATCCAGGCGTTGAGGTACGGGTAGAAGAACACCGGGGTCTCGTCCCGGAACTTCGCGAAATGTGCTGCGGGGTCGGTGAAGTAGTCGTCGCTGAGCGCATCGAATCCGTGTGCGACAGGGCATCGGGAAGCGGCGGGCGCTTCGGGCGTGAGGGTCATGTGAGGTCTCCCCGGAGGAATCAGACGGTGGCCGCGGCGGCCATGGTGGAGAGCTTCTGGAACCGGGCGACGTTGTCGCCTTCGTCCATGCAGCCCGCCGACAGGAACACGAACGTCATGTCGAGTTCGGGATCGACCCAGAACAGGGACGACCCGGCACCGTAGTTGCCGAAGGTGCGCGGTGAGGTGAAGGGCCCGAAGAACGACGCGTGGGAACCCGTGCCGGACAAGGAGAATCCGAGTCCGAAGTTGCCGGGCGGGGTCTCCCATCCGCGGCTCGCGGCGATGCCCGCGTAGAGGTCGTTGGGCATGTCGCCGGTCTGCAGGGTCGTGGCTTGATCGACGACCACGGGTGCGACGAGGTGCTGTCCGTTCACTTCACCCTTGCGGCGGAACATCTCGGCGAACGCGAAGATGTCCTCAGCGGTGCTGACCGCACCGACCCACGGGATCTCCGCGTCCTCGGTGATGGTGTCGTTGAGGTTTTCGATGTCCGCCGGCGACAGCCAGCCGTTGTCCGGCACGTATGCCTTGAGCGGCACCGCGTCCGCGCGCCAGGCGTCGGGCATGCCGAACGCGGTGCGCGTCATGCCGAGCGGCTCGAAGACGAGATCCCGCGCGAGGTCCCGGAAGTGGTCGTAACCGTAGACTCGACGGACCATTTCGCCCATGAGGGCGTGGTTGATCGACGGCGCGTAGTTGAGGTTGGTCCCGGGTTCGTTGACGACGTCCACCGAGCACAGCGCCTCGATCACGTCGGCGAGCACACCGAAGCGGTCGGGCCCGAGCCCCGGATTCGGGGTGGCGGGCATACCCGACCGGTGGGTCAGGAGATGATGGAGATTGATCCGGTCCTTGCGCACCGAGCGGAAGAAGTCGGTGCCGAAGAACTCGGGGATGATGTCGACGACCCGCGTCGACAGCGCGAGCTTGCCTTCGCCGAGTGCGCGGTACGCGAGCGTGTTGGTGAACGCCTTCGACATCGACAGGATGCGGAAGACGTTGTCCGGCCGCAGCGCGGTCTCGGTGGCGCGTTCGGCGTAGCCGAGGGTTTCGTTCAGGGCGATGTCGCCGTGGCGCGCGACGATGATGTTGACGCCGTCGTAGTCGCCGCGGTCGATGTCACGGCGGATCTCGTCGGTCAGCCGGGTCAGAGCGGTGGGGTCCAGAGCGGGCATGGAGGTGGGTCCTGTTCTCGTGATGCGGAGCGAAGGCGGCGGTGGGTCACATGACCAGGCCGCCGGACGGCGAGAACGTCTGTCCGGTGTAGTACGAACCCTCTGCTCCCGCGAGGAAGAGCACGGTCTTGGCGATCTCCTCCGGGGTGGCGGGCCGCTTGATGGGCTGCATCGAGATGAGGAAGTCGGAGAATTCGTCGTCGCTCTGGCGGAACAGCGGGGTATCCACGGCGCCGGGGGCGAGCGAGTTGACGCGAATGTTGAATGGGGCCAGTTCCGTTGCGGCCTCCCGGGTCAGTCCGAGCACGCCGGCCTTGGACGCCGGGTAGTACGCGGGCATGGCCACCGACATCAGCGCCGCAGCCGACGAGAAGTTGATGATCGCGCCGCCACCGGTCTTCTTGAGCAGCGGGACCGCGGAGCGGATCGTGTAGAAGGGGCCGTACAGGTTGATCTTCAGGACGCGGTCGAAGTCTTCGTCCGTGATCGTCTCGTAGAACTCCGGATTGTGCTGGCGACCCTCTTTCATCGCCTCGAAGCCCTTGTAGTTCTCGGCGTTGAGCGCGTCGAGTGCAGCCTTGTTGGGGGCGTTGACGCCCGCTGCGTTGACGAGCACGTCGAGGCGGCCCTGCTCACGCTCGACGGTGGCGAAGGCTTCGCGCACGGCAGCACTGTCGGCGATGTCGAGTGGAACGGCGTGCGCTCCGGGGAGGGCGGCGAAATCGCGCGCGAGGTTGTCGGCCGAGATATCGGCCCCGTAGACGATGGCTCCCTGTTCGGCGAAGGCCCGCGCGGTGGCGAGGCCCATGCCCGACGCGGCGCCGGTGATGAAGACGACGTTGTCCTGGAACTGCATTCGAATCTCCTCGGTGATGTGCGCAGCGGGCCGTCTCGGTCCCCGTTTTCCGCGCTCGAGCAGAGCATTGCACCTTGAATAGACATATGTCTAGTGAAATCGAGAAGCAGCAGTTCAGGATATATATTTCATGCATAAAACGTTGATAAATCGTATCGAAAACAAAGAAAACCCCCGCCGTCCGAATTGGACAGCGGGGGTTCTTTTCGTCGGAAGGTCAGGCGTTGACGACCGCGTCGAGAGCGCTGTAGAAGATGCCGAGCCCGTCGTCGCTGGGACCGGTGAGCGCCTCGGTGGCGTGCTCGGGATGCGGCATGAGACCGACGACCCGGCCGTTGGCCGACGCGATACCGGCGATGCCGCGCTGCGAGCCGTTCGGGTTGTCCCCGACGTAGCGGAACACGACCCGGCCTTCGCCTTCGAGTTCGTCGAGCACTTCCTGCGAGGCCTGGTAGCGGCCCTCACCGGACTTGAGCGGCACGAGGATCTCCGCTCCCTGCTCGTAACGCGAGGTCCACGCGGTGGAGTTCGATTCGACCTTCAGCCACTGGTCGCGGCATACGAAGTGCAGGCCGGCGTTGCGCGTGAGCGCACCGGGGAGCAACCCCGCCTCGGCGAGCACCTGGAAACCGTTGCAGATGCCCAGCACGGGCATCCCGCCGCGGGCAGCCTCGACGACCTTCGTCATCACCGGCGCGAAGCGCGCGATGGCACCGCACCGCAGGTAGTCGCCGTAGGAGAACCCGCCGGGCACGACGACCGCGTCGACGCCCTTGAGGTCGGCGTCACCGTGCCACAGGCTCACGGCTTCACCACCGGCAAGCTTCACGGCGCGGGCGGCGTCGATATCGTCGAGGGTCCCCGGGAACGTGATGACGCCGATACGGGCGCTCATGCGTCACCGTCGATCCGACGAACCGCCCAGTCCTCGATCACGGTGTTGGCGAGCAACGCCTCGGCGATCTTCTCGACCTGAGCATCGTCGACGCTGCCGTCGACCTCGAGCTCGAATCGCTTGCCCTGGCGGACGTCGGTCACGCCCGCGAAGCCCAGCCGCGACAACGCGCCGGCAATGGCCTGACCCTGAGGGTCGAGAATCTCGGCCTTGGGCATGACTTCGACGACGACACGCGCCACGTGCTGCTCCTCGGTAGTAGTGCTGGCGCCCGGGAACGGACACCGGACACCGCGAAGTTTACCGGCTGACGTGCTCCGACCCGGAACCGGCCGCTGCCCCACCGGCAACTACGTCCACGCGGTGGCGACTCCATACCCCCTAGGGGTATAAAGGGAGAGACAACTTCGAAGGAGTATCCACATGACGACCGCCGATACGACGCGCGACGTCGAACTCACCATCGGGGGAATGACGTGCGCCTCCTGCGCCGCGCGCGTCGAGAAGAAGCTCAACAAGATGGAAGGTGTCACGGCCTCCGTCAACTACGCGACGGAGAAGGCCAAGGTCAGCTACAGCGGCGACATCACGCCCGACGACCTGGTCGCCACGGTGGAAGCCACGGGTTACACCGCAGCGCTCCCCGCACCGCCCAAGCAGCAGCGCGACCCCGAAAGCGACACCGGACCCGAATCCGACGAGGCCGCGCAATGGAAACAGCGACTGACGGTGTCGGCACTGCTCACCGTCCCGGTCGTCACGCTGTCGATGATCCCGGCCCTGCAGTTCGACAACTGGCAGTGGCTGTGCCTGACTCTCGCATCGCCGGTCGTCGTGTGGGGCGCACTACCCTTCCACCGCGCGGCATGGACCAACCTGCGGCACGGCGCCGCGACGATGGACACCCTCATCTCCGTCGGTGTCACCGCTGCATACCTGTGGTCGCTGTGGGCGCTGTTCTTCACCCACGCCGGCATGCCCGGCATGAAGATGACCTTCGAGTTGTTCGCGTCGGGCGGCGGTGAAGAGCACATCTATCTCGAGGTCGCTGCGGCGGTCACGACCTTCATCACCGCGGGTCGCTGGTTCGAGGCCCGGGCGAAGCGCCGTTCCGGGGCCGCCCTGCGGGCGCTGCTCGACATGGGAGCCAAAGACGTCGCGGTGCTGCGTGGCGGCACCGAAACCCGCATCCCGGTCGACCAGCTCGCCGTCGGTGACGTGTTCGTCGTGCGTCCCGGCGAGAAGATCGCGACGGACGGCGTCGTCGAATCGGGTTCGTCGGCCGTCGACGAGTCGATGCTGACCGGTGAGTCGATGCCCGTGGAGGTCGCGCCCGGCGACGCCGTGGTCGGTGCGACCGTCAACGCCGGCGGTCGCCTCACCGTCCGGGCGACCCGCGTCGGCTCCGACACCCAACTCGCCCAGATGGCGCGCCTCGTCGAGGACGCACAGAACGGGAAGGCGGAGGTCCAGCGCCTCGCCGACCGGATTTCCGCGGTGTTCGTCCCGATTGTGATCGGGCTGTCACTGCTCACCCTCGCCGCGTGGCTGTTGTTCACCGACGATCCCGTCTCGGCTGCCTTCACGTCGGCGGTCGCGGTATTGATCATCGCGTGCCCGTGCGCGCTGGGTCTCGCCACTCCCACGGCGCTGCTCGTCGGCACCGGCCGCGGTGCGCAACTCGGCATCCTGATCAAGGGCCCGCAGATCCTCGAATCGACCCGGCGCGTCGACACCGTCGTCCTCGACAAGACCGGGACGGTCACGACCGGGCACATGACGGTCGCTTCCGTTCACGTCTCGCCGGACGAATCGGAAGACGAGGCGCTGCACCTCGCAGGGTCGCTCGAGCACGCCTCCGAGCACCCGATCGCTCGTGCCATCGCCGAACGCGCCGCACAGACGCGCCCGCCGGCGGACGTCGACAACTTCGAAAACCACGGCGGACGCGGCGTTTCCGGTGTCGTCGACGGTCATGCGGTACTGGCCGGACGCCTCACGTGGTTGCGTGAGGAGTGGTCGCTCACCGCGCCGTCTGCCCTCGAACAGGAAGCCGAATCGGCCCAGTCCGAAGGCCGGACCCCGATCTGGGTGGCCTGGGACGGCAAGATCCGTGCGGTCGTCGTGGTCTCCGACTCGGTGAAGGACGGTTCCCGCGACGCCGTGGCTGAACTGCGCGAACTCGGTTTGCGTCCCGTCCTGCTCACCGGCGACAACCGCGGTGCCGCCGAGGCGGTCGCGAAGCAGGTCGGCATCGACGAGGTCGTCGCCGAGGTGCTGCCGGCCGACAAGGTGCAGGTGATCGAGCGACTCCAGTCCGAGGGCAGGGTCGTCGCGATGATCGGCGACGGCGTGAACGACGCGGCGGCGCTGGCCCAGGCCGACCTCGGGCTGGCGATGGGCACGGGAACGGACGTCGCCATCGAGGCGTCGGACCTGACCCTGGTTCGCGGCGACCTTCGGGCCGCGCCCGACGCCATCCGTCTGGCACGCGCGACGCTGCGCACCATCAAGGGCAATTTGTTCTGGGCGTTCGCTTACAACGTTGCGGCGCTGCCGCTGGCTGCGCTGGGCCTGCTCAACCCGATCATCGCGGGTGCGGCGATGGCCTTCAGCTCGGTGTTCGTGGTGAGCAACAGCCTGCGACTGCGCAGGTTCGCACCGCGCTGACCCGGACGACGGCGGTGGTGTGCGAGATTTTCCGGATGTCGCATACCACCGCTATCGCGATGCCGCCGGCTCCCCGTCGCCGCGCTCGGCCGCGACGAGTTCACGCACCTGCGGCGCGACCTCGGCGGCGAAGCGTTCCAGTTCTGCCGAGTCGTCGCTCGCGAGAACGAATGTGCTGGTCCCGTGCTGCAGAGTCAAGTCGGCGAGCTGCTGGGCCCATGCCTCCGCCGGGCCGTGCAGGAACGAGCCGTCGGCAACGTCGGCGAAGGTGCCGGTGACGTTGTACAGGCGGCGGATCTCCGCAGGTTCGCGCCCCGCCTCCCGCGCCGCGTCGTCGACCCGCGCACTCATCTCTCCCAGGACGTCGGGCCCGGCGGCGAACGAACTCGGCAGCCAGCCGTCGGCGAGCCGTCCGGTCAGTCCGAGCATCCGTGTGCCGTAGGCGCCGACCCAGATTCCGAGATCGTGCGCGGGTGCCGGGCCGCGCTTCGCGCCGGACAGCGAGTAATACTCTCCGTCGACCTTCGCCCCGCCCTTCTCGTCCGACCACAGAGCCCGGATCACCGCGATCGCATCGACCAGCGCGGTCACCGCTTCCCCGGCGCTTCGGCGCGGACCGCCGTTGGCCGCCACCGCATCCCAGAATGCACCCGAGCCGAGTCCGAGTTCGACGCGTCCGCCGCTGAGCCGATCCAGTGACGCGGCACTGCGTGCGAGGATCGCCGGTCCGCGCAGGGGAAGGTTCGCCACGTTCGGAGCAACCGTGACGGTCGTCGTGCGGGCCGCGATCCAGCTGAGCAACGTCCAGGTGTCGAGAAAGCGCGACTGGTACGGGTGATCCTGAATCGTCACCAGGTCGAGCCCCGCGCGTTCGGACACGAGAGCGAGATCCACCACCCGGGCCGGATCATCGGCGGACGGTGTGAGGAAGCTGCCGAATTCGAGGGATTGCCGGTAGTCGGGCACGGCGTCACGACCCTTCCGGAGCGGAGCGCGGAACGTGGCGACTGACGATGGAGATGCGATTGAAGGCGTTCATCGCGACGGTCACCCAGGCCACGGCAGAAAGCTGGTCGTCGGTGAGGTGCTCGCGCGCGTCTGCGTAGTCGAGGTCCTGCTCGCGACTGGAGGGCAGCACCGTCAACGATTCGGCGAGTGTGAGCGCCGCCCGCTCGACGTCGGTGAACAGGTCGGTGTCGCGCCACGCGGACAACACCGCGAGCTGCGTCGTCGACACGCCTGCTTGCAGCGCCGCGCGGACGTGGGTGTCGAGACAGAAGGCGCAGCCGTTGATCTGGGAGACCCGGACGTTGACGAGTTCGACGAGGGATCGCTCGAGTCCCGCCTCCGCGACCGCACTCCGCACTGCCTCGGCGACCTCGATCTGCGCTCGGTAGACAGGCCGGTGTTGTTTGTCGATCAGGACGCGGGATGTCCCGGTCTCGGTCATTTGTGCTCCTCGGGCCGGTCGGTGATCCGTCGTGCTCGGTGTCAGCGCAAGAGTCCGGTGCCGCTGCGAAAGCGGTCACACTAGTTGACTGCGCAACCATAACACCGGGTTCACGTGCACACCGGGGATCGGGGCTCCCGGCGCGGCGGTGAACGGCATACTCGATGCCATGCGACTGACGCACTTCGGCCATTCCTGCATCCTGGTGGAACATCTCGGTCGGAAGATCCTGTTCGACCCGGGCAATTTCTCGCACGGGTTCGAGGGAATCACCGGTCTCGACGCCATCCTGATCACGCACCAGCATCCCGATCACGCCGACCCCGCGCGCCTCCCGGCACTGCTCGAGGCCAACCCCGGCGCGGCCCTGTTCTCGGACCCGCAGTCGGCCGACCTCCTCGACGGTGACTGGTCGGCGGTCCGGCCCGGTGACAGTTTCACCGTGGGCGAGGTGACGATCCGGGGCACCGGCGGACGCCACGCCGTGATCCACCCCGACCTGCCCGTCATCGACAACACCGCGTTCGTCGTAGGCGACGCCGAGAACCCCGCGCGGCTGATGCACCCGGGCGACTCGCTGTACATCCCGCACGAACGGGTGGACGTCCTCGCCCTCCCGGCGGCGGCACCGTGGCTCAAGATCTGGGAAGCCGTCGACTACCTGCGGGCTGTGAATCCGCGCGTAGCGGTGCCGATCCACCAGGGCATCATCGCCGACCAGGCCAACGGCATCTTCTACGGCCGGTACTCCGACATGGCGCCGGAGGGCACCGAGTTCCGCGTGCTCGAACACGAGAACGACGTCGAGGTCTGATCCGCGAGCGGTAGTCCGGCGCGCACCGGACTACCGCGCCGCCGCACGCCCCGCAGCCCGGCCCGAGAAGATGCAGCCGCCGAGGAACGTGCCCTCCAGCGAGCGGTATCCGTGGACGCCACCGCCGCCGAAGCCCGCGACCTCGCCGGCCGCATACAGGCCTTCGAACACCGATCCGTCTGCGCGCAACACCCGCGACGACAGATCGGTCTCGAGTCCGCCGAGCGTCTTACGGGTGAGGAGGTGCAGCTTCACCGCAACCAGGGGTCCGGCCTTCGGGTCGAGGATCCGGTGCGGCGACGCAATGCGGGCGATGCGATCCGGCTTGTAGGCGCGGGCCGCACGCATCGCCACGACCTGCAGGTCCTTCGTGAACTTGTTCGTCATCTCCCGGTCCCGCGACTCGACGATCGAGCGCACCCGCTCGTAGTCGAGCGGGGTATCGGGCGTCAGCTCGTTCATGCCGGCGACGAGGTCGGCGAGGTTGTCGCGGACGACGAAGTCGACACCACGCCGCATGAACGCATCCACCGGTCCGGGCGCACCCGACCGGATGCGTTGCAGGAGCAAGCGGATATCGCGGCCGGTGAGGTCGGGATTCTGCTCCGATCCGGAGAGACTGAACTCCTTCTCGATGATCTTCTGATCGAGGAGGAACCACGTGTGGTCGTGCCCGGTGCGGGTGATGTGCTCGAGCGTGCCGAGCGTGTCGAAACCGGGAAACAGTGGGACGGGCAGACGCTCCCCCGTGGCATCGAGCCAGAGCGACGACGGTCCCGGCAGAATCCGGATGCCGTGGTTGGGCCACACGGGGTCGAAGTTCGTGATGCCTTCGGTGTAGTGCCACATCCGGTCGCGGTTGACGATGTGACCACCGGCGTTCTCGGTGATCTCCAGCATTCGGCCGTCGACGTGCGCGGGCACGCCGGTGAGCATCCGCTTGGGGGGTGCGCCGAGTCGCGCGGGCCAGTTCTTCTTCACGAGTTCGAAATTGCCGCCGATGCCCCCGGACGTGACGATCACTGCTCCGGCGGCGAACTCGAACTCACCCACAGCCGTCCGGGACGACGCCACGCCGCGCGCGGCATCGGTGGGCTCGAGGACGGTGCCGCGCACTCCGGTGACCGCTCCGTCGGTGATCACGAGATCGTCGACCTGGTGACGATGCTTCAGCGTGACCAGACCCCGCTCGACGCCTTCGCGGACCTTGCGGGCGAAGATCTCGACGAGCGCCGGTCCCGTGCCCCACGTGATGTGGAAGCGCGGAACCGAATTACCATGTCCTGCAGCGTCGTAGCCGCCGCGTTCCGCCCAGTTGACCATCGGGAAGATCTTGAGGCCGCGCTGCTTGAGCCACGCGTGCTTCTCACCCGTCGCGAATTCGACGTAGGCCTGTGCCCACCGGCGGGGCCAGCGATCGTCGACCTCACGGTCGAAACCCGCGGTGCCCATCCAGTCCTGGAGTGCCAGTTCGTACGAGTCCTCGATTCCGAGGCGACGCTGCTCGGGGCTGTCGACGAAGAACAAGCCACCGAAGGACCAGAACGCCTGTCCCCCGAGGTTGTTCGCATTCTCCTGGTCGACCAGGAGCACCTTCCGGCCGGCATCGACGAGTTCGCCCGTCGCTACGAGTCCCGCAAGACCCGCCCCCACCACGATCACATCTGCGTCCATGCCGCAAACAGTACCGAGCGCGAGCGTCGCACGGGACAAACAGGTACCGGTGAAACTCCTCAGACCGTGACGCGTTTGTTCGGTACACCCCGCCGGTGATAGACGGCAGGCTCGGCGCCGTTGCAGAGCGCCACGTCGATCGCGTCGAGGACGGCGCGCCGGGAATCGGGTACGGCCAGGATCGAGGCACAGACGGCAAGCCGGAACATCTCCCCTCGCCGCGTCAACCGTCGCGCCTCGGCGACCATCGTTCGGTGCCGAAGAGGTCCTGTCGGTGCACCGTCACCGATGCCGTGAACCCGCGATTTCGTGACCTCACCGGTGATCAGGTCTCGGATCTCGTTGCGGTCCAGTATCATCCGGAATCCCACTCCCGGAAGCGCCGCGACGGTACCGCTGGATGCGCGCCACCGCGGCGGGGCGAAGAGCCGGGTGCGCAGCCCGGTCTCCTCGAGGACCCGGTCGGCGGCGAGCAACCGCAACCGCGCCTCGTGCCGAGGCAGTCGCGCGAACTCGGGGTGCCGCCCGGCGGCTGCCGAGGGGTCGTACCCGTGCAAGACGATGGCGTCGCCCCCTTCCCGCCGTTCGAGCAACCACTCCTGGGTGTGCGGATCACCCGAGAGTGTGTAGCGACCCCGGAGTTTCGGAACGACGCACAACGACAGCGGCACACCGCGAACGTCCATCTCCCGGGCGAATCCTTCGGCGGTCCCCCGGGTGGTGTCTCCGATTCCGGTGAGCGACACGACCAGTTGTCCGTTCACGGTTCCACCGTTGCACCCGAAGGTGAACGCGAGTGGTCACCGCGTCGAAGACCGCTCGGCGGTCCGGTGTCGACGCGGTGACGCACTAACTCAGGGATTCGAGATGGACCGCCTCGTCGAGGGGACGCCCCTGCCGCCAGCCGAAGCGTTCGAGGTCGGGAACCTCCTGCAGACGCGAGACCGGGCCGACACAGAGCCACGCGATCGGGCGGACGGGGTCGTGCGCACCGACGAATTCGCGGAGGAATTCTTCCTCGTAGAACGACACCCAGCCCACGCCCAGCCCCTCGGCCGTGGCCGCGAGCCACAGGTTCTGGATAGCGAGAACCGCGGAGAACAAGCCAGACTCGTCGACGGTGTGCCGTCCGAGGATGTGCTTCCCGCCGCGCGCCGGATCGTAGGTGACGACGATTCCGGTGCGCGATTCGGCGATGCCCTCGACCTTGATCGGATCGAAGGTGCGTCGCCTGTCCTCGGGGAGCGAATCGGCGAACGCCTGCCGGCATCCGGCGACGTGGTCGGCGAACGCCGCCAGGCGCTCCGGGTCGCGAACGACCACGAAATCCCACGGCTGGGTATTGCCCACGCTCGGTGCGTGATGCGCCGCGGTGAGGACGCGGTGCAGTACGTCCTCGGCAATCTCCTCGCCGCTGAACTCGGCGCGCACGTCGCGGCGCATGCGGATGATGTCGTACAGCGCGTCGCGCGCTTGGGCGGTGAACATGATCGTCAGGCCGGCACGACAGCTTCGATTGCCTCGATGACCTCGGGTGCGTCGGGTTCGGTGCGAGGCCGGAAACGTGCGGCGACGGTGCCGTCCGGTGCGATCAGGAACTTCTCGAAGTTCCACTGGATGTCGCCGGCTTCCCCCGAAGCGTCGGGATGCTTGGTGAGTTCGGCGTACAGCGGGTGCTGGTTGTCGCCGTTGACCTCGACCTTCTCCATCAGCGGGAAGGTGACCCCGTACGTGGCGGAGCAGAACTCCTGGATCTCCTGGGGTGTGCCCGGTTCCTGTCCCATGAACTGGTTGCACGGAACGCCGATCACGATGAGCCCACGGTCGGCGTAGTCGTTCGCAAGCTGCTCGAGCGCGCCGTACTGCGGGGTCAGGCCGCACTTGGACGCGACGTTGACGACGAGCAGGGCATGTCCCTCGTACGCCTCGAGGCTCGTGGGCTCACCCGACAGGGTGTTGATGGTGATGTTCTGCAGTTCGGTGGTCATGCCTACAAGCTAGCCTGCCCGGAGTTCAGCCCTCGGGAATTGCGGCGCCGGACGGCATCCCGGCCGTGAGGTATGCCTCGTACACCGGCCGCCACGGCATCGCGCCGGCCGAATGCGGACCCTCGACGGGTTCTCCCGCAAGGGCCGATTCGAAGGCGGCGAGGCAGACGGTCCATCCGGTCGCGGTGCGCGCCGCGGTGTCGCGAGCCTCGAGGACGTCGACGAAGACCAGGGTGGTGCCGTCGGGCGTCGGAGTCAGTTCGAAGTGCAGTTCGTCGCCGCCCCAGGTGTAGACGAGCCGGTACGGCGCGTCGGCGACGAGGACCTTCCCCGTGGTGGGTGCGGCGTTCGGGTCGCCGGAGAACTCGACGGTTCCTCCCGGCTGCAGCTCGATCACCACGTGGGACGGGAACCAGCGCCCGAGTTCGTCCGGGTCGGTGATCGCGCGCCACAGCCGTTCCGGCGGGTGCGGGTAGGTCCGTTCGAACCGCACGGCGGGTCGTCCGTCGAATTCGATGTATTCGCCTCGAGCGTTCATGACGAGTCCTTCCGGTCCGTGTCGGCCGGGTCCCCCGAGTGGACCGCGGAATCCGGTCGGCCGGTCGTGTCGAGATGGTCGCCCAGTGCATCGAGACTGTCGTTCCACAGTCGCCGGTACGGTTCGAGCCAGGCGTCGAGCCGCGCGAGAGCCCGCGGTTCCACGGTGTAGATGCGCCGGGTTCCTGCCTTGTGGACCTGCACCATCCCTGCCTGACGCAGTACGCGCAGGTGTTTGGACGTCGCCGGTTGGGAGATTCCCAGGCGTTCGGAGAGAGTGCCGACGGTGCAGCCGCCCTCTCGCCGGATGAGTTCGAGCATTGCCCGGCGATGCGAGTCCGCGAGTGCGGACCAGAGTGCGTCGTCCACCCGGCCAGTATGCCTGTGGGGTTATATTCCGGTCAAGGAATATTTATACAGAAAGCGCCGACGCCTTCCCATAAGGTCAGGCGCCGACGCTCGGCTGCGGATCGATCTTCACGCGAGAGCGAGGAACAGTTTCTCGAGTTCCGTCTCGGTCATCGGCTCCCTGCTTCCATCGGCCGTCTCCGTGAGGCACTCACGCAACCCACTGGCGACGATCTTGAACCCGGCGCGGTCGAGCGCTTTCGACACCGCCGCGAGCTGGGTGACGACATCCTTGCATTCGCGCCCCTGCTCGATCATCGAGATCACCCCGGCGAGCTGCCCCTGCGCGCGGCGCAAACGGTTGAGTACCTGAGCGATGCTTTCGTCGTCGCCGACCATGTGGATTTCCTTTCCCGAAATGTCTACCAATCGTACCCCTAGGGGTATTGAAACCGTGGAATGCCACTTCACGGCGGCACCCTCGTCCGCGCGCTGTACGTCCGCCGTCATGCGGGCGCTGCGGCCACTCTCCTCCATCGCCGCAGCGGGCAATGCTCGGAACGGGTGCACATATAGGTGGCGCCGCCTGCTGCCAGAGTGAGCACCGCCGCCGCGATTCCGACTGCCGGGTGGAGTTCCTGCGCGAGAATCACCGACGACATCAGCAGAACGAACCAGCCGAACCCCTTGCGCAGGGCTTCGGGGTCGACCTTCGAGGTCAAGCGGCCACCGATCAGGCTTCCGACGACGGCCGCCCCCGTGACCATCGCCGCCAGACGCCAGTCGATCTGCACCGCCGAGAGGTAACCACCCAGGCCGGCGAAGGACTTCATGGCGATCACGATCAGCGACGTGCCGACGGCGATGGGCATCGGGAGTCCGCCGAGCAGAGCCAGGGCGGGCACGACGAGGAATCCTCCCCCCGCACCGACCAGTCCGGTGACCATACCCACGACCACGCCGTCGATCAGGATCTTGCCCACCGGCATGGACGAACTGTCGCCCGCCGCGCCCTTGTTCTTACGGCCACGCAGCATCGCGATCGCGGTGGCGATCATCATCGCGGCGAACGCGAGCAACAAGATGCCGCCGGGAACGAACCGGGAGAGCAGTCCGCCGGCGTAGGCACCCACCATGCCGGCCAAACCGAACAGGATGCCGGTGCGCCACTGGACGCGGCCGGCCCGTGCGTGCGAGATCGCGCCGACCGCGCTCGTCACTCCCACGACGAGCAGGGAGGTCGCGATGGCCTCCTTCGGATCCATGCCCGCAACGTAGGCCAGCAAGGGAACGGTCAGGATCGATCCGCCCCCGCCGAGCAGTCCGAGGGTCACGCCGACGAGGACCGCCAGCGACACGGTCAGGGCGATCATGGTCGGCCGCCTTCGGCCGGAGCGGGTTTCGGCGCGAGTGGGCCGGAAGTGGTGTTCATGGAGTCTTCGATTCGGGGTGCGATCGGACGGGTGCATACCCCGGGGGGTACTTGACATACCCTAGGGGGTATGTGTCAATCTGTCTACATCCCCGGAACACCACCTTGGAGCCGGCTAGGGAGGAACCATGATTCTCGAGCAGTACTACATCGAATGCCTGTCCCACGCGTCGTACCTGATCGGCGACGAAAGCACCGGACGGGCGATCGTGGTCGACCCCCGCCGCGACATCACCGAATACCTCGCCGACGCCGCGAAGCATCACCTCACGATCGAAGGCGTGATCAACACGCACTTCCACGCAGACTTCGTGTCCGGGCACCTCGAATTGGTCGACGCGACCGGCGCGTGGATCGGCTTCGGCGAGGCCGCCGAGACCGACTACCCCATCCGCCGGTTACAGGACGGAGAGCGAATCTCCCTCGGCGACGTCCAGCTCGAGATTCTCTCCACACCGGGACACACCTGGGAGTCGATTTCGGTGCTGGTACGCGAGCATCCCGACGCCGTTCCGTCCGCCGTCCTGACCGGCGACTCGCTGTTCATCGGCGACGTGGGCCGGCCCGATCTGGTCAACCTCGGTGACGGATCCACCAGCGACCTTGCCCGGGCGATGTACCGCACTGTGCACGAGAAACTGCTCACCCTCCCCGACGAGGTGACCGTCATGCCTGCACACGGCGCCGGATCCTCCTGCGGTAAGAACCTGTCCACCGAGCTGACCTCCACCATCGGTGAGCAGCGACTGACCAACCCCTCGGTTCAGCCGATGAGCGAGGACGACTTCGTCGCGCTGGTCACCGAGGGCCAGCCTGCCGCCCCGACGTACTTCTCGGCCGACGCCGCCATGAACAAGCGGATCCATCCGCTGCTCGCGCAGGACCACACCATCCCGGAACTGAGCCCGGCACAGGTCAAGGCGGAACTGGCCGCCGGCACCCGTGTGCTCGACGCGCGCAGCGTCGACGACTTCGCCGACGGGCACCTGCGCGGATCGGTCAACGTCGGGTTCGACGGACGCTTCGCCGAGACCGGCGGCATGGTTGCCGAGGTCGGCGAGCGGATCGTGCTGATCACCTATCCCGGCGAGGAACAAGAGGCAGCAGTGCGCCTCGCCCGCATCGGATCCGACAATGCGATCGGCTACCTGACCGTCCCGCAAGATGGTTCGTTCCCGGCCAAACTGGCCGACCTCGTACAGGCGGCGCATCGCACCTCCGTCGAAGAGCTCGACGATTTACTCGCTGCCGAGGCCGTGACCCTCGTCGACATCCGTAACTCGGGTGAGCGTGAGCAGGGAACCATCCCCGGCGCCGTGCCGATCCCGTTGGCACAGTTGCGCATTCGCCTCGAGCAGGTCCCCACCGGTAAGCCCATCGTGGTGCACTGCGCGGGCGGATGGCGCTCGAGCGTCGCAGCGTCGCTGCTCCGGGCACAAGGCTTCGACAACGTCTCGGACCTCGTCGGCGGATACAACGCCTGGGTCGAGGCTCACGCCACCGTGTGACCGTCCGTCCAGAACCGGCACACCACCTGATACGACAACCACATCACACGAGAAGCAACCCGCGCTCATACCCGAGGAGAATTCCCATGTGCTACCCCGTCGCCTGCCCGACCTGCGGAAAGACCGGATGGGACGGCTGCGGACAGCATGTCGACGCCGTCATGGCCTCCGTCCCCGTCGCCGACCGCTGCACGTGCAGCCAGGACGCCCCGGCGCCGGCACCGCACTCGACGTTGCGGTCGCTCTTCGGTCGCTGAGCGAGGCTCCACCCCCGAACAGAGGAGGCGGCGCCGGGGTCGAACCGAACGGTTCGACACCGACGCCGCCTCCGTCACGTCACGCCCGGTAGGCACCCGACGTTTCGAGCACCCAAGCGAACTCGAACGCCACTTCGCGCCACTTCTCGTACCGGCCCGAGACGCCGCCGTGTCCGGCACTCATCTCCGTCTTGAGCAGCAGTTGCGAGTCGCCGGTCTTGGTCGCCCGCAGTTTCGCGACCCACTTGGCGGGTTCGACGTAGAGCACCCGCGTGTCGTTGATGCTGGTGATCGCGAGGATCGCCGGGTAGTCCTTGGCTTCGACGTTCTCGTACGGGCTGTACGAACGCATGTACTCGTACACCGCGGGATCCTCGAGCGGGTTGCCCCATTCGTCCCACTCGATCACCGTCAGCGGCAGCGACGGATCGAGGATGGAGGTCAACGGATCGACGAACGGCACGTTCGCAAGAATGCCCGCGAACAGTTCGGGAGCGATGTTCGCGACCGCGCCCATGAGCAGTCCACCCGCACTCCCCCCGTCCGCGACGAGCCGATCCGGGCTGGTCACGCCCTCGTCGATGAGGTGCCGCGCGCACGCGACGAAGTCGGTGAAGGTGTTCTTCTTCGTGAGGGTCTTGCCGTTCTCGTACCAGTGCCGGCCCATCTCACCGCCACCGCGGACATGCGCGACCACGAACACCATGCCGCGGTCGAGCAACGACAATCGGGCGACCGAGAATCCGGGATCGATGCTGGCCTCGTAGGACCCGTAGCCGTAGAGCAGGGTCGGCGCCGGCCCGTCCGCCAGGTCTTTGCGCTGCACGACCGACAGCGGAATCCGGGTGCCGTCCTCGGCGGTGGCCCACTCGCGTCGCTGTTCGTACCGTGCGGGATCGAAGTCACCGAGCACCGGTTGCTCCTTGCGGAGCCGTAGTTCGCCGGTGCCGACGACGTAGTCGTAGACCCTGGTCGGGGTGATGAACGACGTGAAGCCGAGGCGCAGAACGGGCTGCTTCCACTCGGGGTTGCCACCCGGACCGACAGCGAACAGTTCCTCGTCGAACTCGAGTTCGGTGAGTTCGCCGTAGCCGTCGTCGGTGAGGGGCCACACCGCCACCCGGGTGAGCGCCTCACGGCGGTACCCGAGCACGAGGTGTCCCTCGAACGCCTCGACGTCCTCGAGACGCACGTCGTGACGATGCTCGACGAGCGTGCGCATCGACGACGGGTCGTCGACCGGAGCTTCGGCGAGGACGAAGTTCTCGGCCTTCTCCCCCGTCGCAGGATCGACGTCGTTGTGCATGATCAGCAGCCGGTCCCGGCCGCCGATCACCGCGTGCTCGGCGCCGTATTCGACACCCTCGCGACGCGGCAGGAGAACACGGAAATCGCCTGTCGGATTGTCGGATTCGAGGATCCAGCCCTCGGTGGTGATCTTCGATCCGACCCAGATCATCAGGTACTTTTCACTGCGGGTCGACCCGATCGACACCCAGTACCGCTCGTCGGGCTCGTGGAATACCTTCACGTCCTCGTCGCGCGGGGTGCCGAGCTTGTGCCGCCACACGGTGTCGGGTCGCCAGGACTCGTCCACCGTCTGATAGAAGACGTGGCTGTGGTCGAGCGCCCACGTCGCTCCCGGTGCGGTGCCGGCGATCTCGTCGGCGAGCAGTTCACCGGTCTCGAGATTCTTGAACCGCAGCGTATACCGCTCGTCGCCGACGACATCGGTCGAGTACGCCAGCAGCGTGCCGTCCTGGCTGATCGAGAACGCGCCGATCGAAAAGAACTCGTGCCCTTCGGCTTCCACGTTCCCGTCGAGCAGCACCTGCTCGCCGGGCAGATCGACGCCGGGAGCGACCTCGGGCGGCGTCCAGTCGTCCGCGTTCGTGATCGGTGCGCGGCACTGAATGCCGTACTGCTTACCTTCGACGGTCCGCGCGTAGTACCACCAGTCGCCCATCCGAGCGGGCACCGACATGTCGGTTTCCTGGGTGCGGGACTTGATCTCCTCGAAGATCGACTCACGCAAGGGCGCCAGGTGCGCGGTCTGCGCATCCGTCCAGGCGTTCTCCGCCTCGAGGTACGCGACGACCTCGGGTGATTCCTTGTCGCGCAACCACTCGTAGTCGTCGACGAACGTGTGGCCGTGATGGGCACGCTCGTGGGGAACCTTCTGGGCGACCGGCGGGGTCGAATTCGTGGAGGTCATCTGCGTTCAGCCGATCCAATCGTCGAAGGAGAGCCCGGAGATGCGTTCGTAGGCTTCGATATACCGCGCACGCGTCTTGTCGACGATGTACTGCGGGAGGGCGGGCGGTGGTGTGTCGGACGCGCGGTCCCAGCCGGACTCCTCGCTGGTGAGCCAGTTGCGGACGATCTGCTTGTCGAAGCTCGGCTGCACCTTGCCCTCTTCGTACTCGGCGGCATCCCAGTAGCGCGACGAGTCCGGCGTGAGCACCTCGTCGGCGAGCACCAGATTTCCCGCCTTGTCCAGGCCGAACTCGAACTTCGTGTCGGCGAGCAGGATGCCGCGTTCGGACGTGTACATCGCGGCGCGGCCATAGATGTCGAGGGTGTCCTGCCGCAACTTCATCGCAAGATCGACACCGAGTTTCTCCACGACCTGCTCGAACGAGATGTTCTCGTCGTGGTCACCGAGCGCTGCCTTGGTGGCGGGGGTGAAGATCGGCTCGGGCAGCGGGCTGGCCTCGACGAGCCCCTCGGGCAGCGCGACGCCGCAGACCGCACCGTTCGCCTGGTAGTCGAGGAGACCGGACCCGGTGAGAAAACCCCGGGCGACGCACTCGACGGGCACCATGTCGAGGCGCTTCACAATGAGCGCCCGGCCGAGAACTTCCTCGGGGATGCGCTCGTCGTCGGGCTCACCCGCGAGATGGTTGTTCGCGTCGAGCAGGTCGAAGAAGAACACGCTCATCGCGGTGAGGACCCGGCCCTTGTCCGGGATCGTCGTGTCGAGTACGTGGTCGTAGGCCGAGATCCGGTCGCTGGCGACGAGAAGCAGGTGCTCGTCGTCTACGACGTGCAGATCGCGGACCTTGCCGCCGGCGAGGTGGGGATAGGACTCGAGTGAAGGACGCACGCTGACACCCTAGTGCGCGATGCGGACGGGGACCGAACGCCGTGGCGGATATCCCATCGACGACAATGGTCCGGAACGGTGTTCGAAGCCAGGACAGGGGCGTCATGACTGCATCGTCACGGGTGGATGTCGGGTTCCGCTCCGAGCGCGGACCGATCCTCATCGCCTTGATGCTCGCGACCTCCTTGGTTGCGCTCGAGAGCACGATCCTCGCGACGGCGGTGCCCACGATCGTCGCCGACCTCGGCGGATTCACCCAGTTCCCGTGGTTGTTCTCCAGTTACCTGCTCACGCAGGCGGTGCTGGTCCCGGTGTACGGCAAGTTGTCGGACACCTTCGGCCGCACCCCGGTGCTGCTGTTCGGCATCGGGGTCTTCGCGCTGGGATCGGTGTTGTGCGCGCTGGCGTGGAGCATGCCCGCCCTCATCGCGTTCCGCGCCGTCCAGGGCCTCGGCGCAGGTGCCGTGCTGCCCATGGCGCAGACCGTCGCCGGTGACATCTACACCGTGGCCGAGCGCGCGAAAGCGCAGGGATATCTCGCGAGTGTGTGGGGGATGTCCGCGGTCGTGGGTCCGGCCCTGGGTGGCGTCTTCGCGGACTTCTGGTCGTGGCGGTGGATCTTCTGGATCAACGTGCCGCTGTGCGCGATCGCTGCATGGGTGATCGTCCGCAACTTCCATGAGGACCGTCCCTCCGGCAGCGCGCGACGCGTGGACTGGGCGGGCGCAGTGACACTCGCCGCGGGTGCGGCGCTGGTGATCCTCGGCCTGCTCGAGGGTGGCCAGTCGTGGGCGTGGTCCTCGGGCCGGAGCATCGGCATCTTCGCCGGTGGGATCGCACTGCTGGTGGTCTTCGGATGGATCGAGTCCCGCGCGGCCGAACCGATCCTGCCGATGTGGGTGCTCACCCGCCGGGTCCTGATCACCACGAGCGCCGTCTCGGCCCTCGTCGGCGCGGTCGTACTCGGGTTGACCTCGTACGTCCCGTCGTTCGTGCAAGGTGCTCTCGGTACGTCCGCACTGGTCGCCGGATTCGCCCTCGCCACGATGACCATCGGCTGGCCCATCGCCGCGTCGCAGTCCGGCCGGTGGTATCTGCGGATCGGGTTCCGGATGACCGGCCTGGTCGGTGCGGTGCCGCTGCTCGCCGGCGCGGTCCTGCTCACCCGGCTCGGAATCGGATCGTCGCCGTGGCACGTCGCGGGGTGTTGCGTGCTCATCGGTCTCGGAATGGGCCTGATCGCGAGCCCCGCACTCATCGCCGCACAATCGAGTGTCGAGTGGGCCGAGCGGGGTGTGGTCACCGGTGCCAACGCCTTCGCCCGCGCACTGGGAAGCGCCGTGGGTGTCGCCGTGTTCGGTGCGCTCGCGAACACCGCGCTGTCGCGTTCGGATGCGCCCTCCGGCCGATCCGTCCCGGACGCCGCGCAGCTTGCGGCGTCAGTCGCACCCGTCTTCACCGCGGTGCTCGTCTGCGCGGTCATCCTCATCTTCTGTGTCGCACTCATTCCGAACCGCCGGCAATCGGAATCCGACTCTGCCTGAATGTAGTCAGGGTGCCCTAAGGTGTCCGCTATGACCAACGAATACGGGATGCTCCCCGTCCTCATCGAAGTGGCGAGGGTCGAGGACATCACGCCTCACATGCGCCGGATCACGTTCGCCGGCCCCGGCGTCGCCGAATATGCCTCCGTCCCGGGCCGGGTGCCGAACATCAAGTTGGTGTTTCCCCGCACGAACGGTCGACTCGAGGTGCCGGCCCGTAACGGATGGGGGCGGCTCGCATGGCCCGATCCGACCGTGAAACAGCAGGTTCGCACCTACACGGTCCGCCGTCTCGACCCCGAGACCGCCGAGATGGACATCGATTTCGTCAAGCACGGCGACGAGGGCCTCGCGAGCGGCTGGGCCGAACATGCCCGCCCGGGGGACGTGATCGCTGCCGCGGGCGCGGGCGGAGTGACCGCCGGTGAGGCCGACTGGTATCTGATCGTCGGTGACGAGACGGCCCTGCCCGCCATCGGGCGAATGCTCGAGCACATGAGCGAGGACGCCACCGGTGTCGCCCTGATCGAAGTGGCCGACGAACACGAGCAGCAGGACCTGCGCCATCCCGACGGCGTGGAGATCCGCTGGATCCACCGCCACGGCGCCCCCGCGGGCACCACCGATCAACTGTTCGACGCCGCGACCGCCGTCGAGATCCCCGGAGGTGACGTCACGAAGTTCGCGTGGGTCTCGGCGGAGTCGAAGACCGTGCTGGCGATGCGCAAGTGGCTGCGCAACGAGGCAGGATTCGACCGTAAGGCCACGCTCGTCATCGGCTACTGGCGACGCGGGATGACGGAGACCGGCTACGGCAAGACCGCCGACCACGACCGGGTCGAGGACGAACACGACGAGGTCCTCCCCCACGATCACGACCACGATCACGATCACGATCACCAGCACGCTCACTGACGGACCACCCCGGTCGCGCGGATCGTTACAGACCGGATGTTTCGTTCTGCCGCGCGATCGGGCACCATCTCTGCGGTGAGGACCAGACGTGCAGGCAACGAGACCGTCGACGACATGACATACGTCCCGCTGGGATCGTCCGAGCATGCGGCGAGCCAGCTTCGGAATGCCAGGGCGATGCAGGACACGACCGACTATCAGTCACTGCGTTCCGCGATGGACGCCGAGTACTACTGGCGGGGCGTGACCGAGACCTTCCGGATCGCGGACGAGTCGTTCACCGCGGTATCCGGCGCGACGCGCGACATCACGGACATCTCCGCGCATGTGATGGCACGCGCAGCCGACTGGGTGGGCACCATCGAACTGGCCGCCGAAGGCAGCCGCCTCTACGGTGCCCTGGTGGCGTATACGCAAGGGGTGGGCGACGGTTACGCGGCCATCGAACTGTGGGCGCACGGCGTCCGCAATGCCCACTACTGAGTTCCGGCCGGCCGGCTGAACCCCACCCTGCCGTCCTGTGCGGAGCAGCAGCTACCGCGGCCGCTCGAGGTGGACGCGATCCCAGCGTCCGAGGTCGGCAGCGGCGTCGTACGTACTGCGCAGGAACGCCAGCACTTCTGCGTCGGGGTCGGTCGCGGTACGCACCGCCTCGTACGGCAACACGAACTCCCCCAACTCCGCGGCGTAGTACGCGGAATCCGGGCGCACCGGGTGCTCCGCGTAGCCGTCCGGCGCGGGGTACGCATACGAGTAGAACGCGCCTTCCTCGCCGCCGCCCGGCCAGAATCCGCAGCTGCTCAGCTCGTGCGAGTACGCCTCGGTCATCACCCGGTCGGGACAGTTGGGAATACCTCCGGGATGCGGCGGCGCGGGCCGTCCCGAAAACCGGGTACAAGCCAGATCCATTGCTCCCCAGAAGAAATGAACAGGACTGACCTTCCCCAGATAATCCGCCCGGAACTCCTGCAGGACGCGGTCGGCGCGGAGCAACTGCCGCCAGAACAGATGCGCAGCATCGGCGTCGTACGCACTGTGTTCGTCGTCCTGCGCGAACGGGATCGCGGGATCGACCTCGTTGGGAGTTCCGTGGATCCGGATCTCGATGCCCAGCTCTTTGAGGGCACCGAAGGTCCGCGAGTAGAAGTCCGCCACCGGCTGCGCCGTGAGGGGAACGACGCTCCTGCCGCCCTCGCTCGAGCGGATGTTCAAATTGTGCTCGTAGAAATCGAATTCGAGGTCGAAGACGCTGCCGCCGTAAGGAATCGACGACGTCCCCAGTCCGCGCGGGGTGACGTACAGCGTGGACTGCCACCAGTGGTTGATCGGCGGCGACTGCGCGAGCCGGATCTTGCCGACGATCTGCAGCCACATGTGCAGGGTGTCCCGAGTCGCAGCCCAGTCGGCCACACGCAGGCTCGGCCACTCCTCATCGGGAATCACTACCGGTTCGCTCACGACACCTCCCGCGGTTGGGAATCGACCCTACTCGGCCGCGCCGCCGCTCGGGCTCCGTCGCGCGGATCGGCCACGGCAACGGCGACTCGGACGCCCGTCAGGCCACCTGTTCGAGATGGTCGGAGTCGACGAAGCGACGCAGTGTCGGCATGGTCAGGTACATCGCCAGCACGAGTACGGCACCCGCGGCGCCGTACACGGGCAGTGCCACCGAGATCGGTGCCACCGACGCGATCACGCCCGCGGCGAGCGCACCGAGCGAGGTTCCCGCCGTCACCTGCGCCGACCAGACACCCGCGATCCGTCCGCGGTACTCGTCGGCCGTGTTCCGCTGGACCGTCGCGTACCGGACGACGTCGGCGAGCGAATCACCGAATCCGTACGCCGCCAGACCCAGCAGGACGATCGCGGTCACGCTCGTCGCGCCCGCACCCGCGAGACCAGCCGACGACACCGCCATGAGCACGAAGACGACCAGCCCGGAGCGCCGGACCGACCCCGTCCAGCCGCTCGTGAGCGAACCGAGAACCGCACCGACAGCGGGGGCGGCGTAGAGCAGGCCGATCACCGACGGCCCCGCGCCGAGCACCTCGTCGGCGAATGCCGGAAGCAGCACAGCCCACCCGGTGAGCAGCATCGCTGCGAAGCCGGCGACGAGAACCTGCCCGATCACGCGAGTGTGGAAGGCGTACGTGAAGCCCGTGACGATCGACCGCAGCGGCGACTCTTCGGCGACCGACGCCGGTGGCAGTGACGGCAACCGGGTGATGCAGAAGGTGGTTACGACCGTGGTGAAGGCCGCGAGCGCGTACGCGAGCCCCACGCCACCGGCCGCGATGACCACACCGCCCAGTGCGGGTCCGATCATCGAGCCGAGATCGGCCGTCAGGGCCATGAGTGCCCCTGCGGCGGCGAGTTTGTCGCGCGGCACCAGGCTGGGGGTGACGGCCATCAGCGCAGTCGCCGAGATCCCGCCCGCGACCCCGTCGACGACGGAAATGACGTAGATCGCCCACATCTGCGGTTCGGGCAGGTAGGCGTTGATCGCGAGCAACGCGAACGCGACCGCTGCGGTTCCGCGCGCAAGGGCGATCACGTTCCGCCGATCGAACCTGTCGGCGAGGACACCGCCGACGAAAGTCGCGGCGAACGTGGTGATCCCGAGGACCGCCGTCACTGCCGCGACCTGCGTCGTGGAACCGGTCAGCTGGTAGACCTGCACCGGAACAGCGACGATGAGGAATCCGAGCCCGAGCAGCGAAACCGCTCGCGCCGTGAACAGATACCGGAATTCGCGGCTCGTCCGGATGGGATCGATATCGATGATCAGTTTGTCGAGGAGCGCCACGGCGTTCGGCTCACTGTCCGCCGAGCAGCACGCACCACTGCTCGAGATCGGGTTCGGAGGCGAGCGACACGAAGTCGACGTCGGCACCGGCGCTGCGCCACTGTTCGACCAGAGCCATCAGGCGCACCGAGTCGAGTCCCTGGTCCACCAGGTTCACCGTCGGGTCCAGCTCGTCCGGTTCCACTTCGAGAATGCGGGCGGTGTCGGCGAGGATCGTCGTGCGGTCGATCATGTTCTTTCTCCTTCTACTGGCTGGTACGGGCGTTGTCCGCGCCGGTCGGGGATCAGTGGTCGGTCAGTGCCGCCAGTGCCTGCGCCCAGCGCGCAGCCAGCATCTCGAGCAGGTCGGCGTCGACAACCCCGGCGGCCGCGGCGAATTCACAGTCGAGGACGGGTCCGTCCTCGGTGTCCTCGGTGATCGCATCGACCTGCAGGACGTGGTCGAGCGGAGTCGACGGATCCACGGACCCGCCGAGTGCCGGTGCTTCGGGCGCACCCGCCCACGGCGCTCCGGTCTCCTCGCCGAGCGTCATCCGGCCGAGGTAGTTGAACACCACGTCGGGGCGGCGATACCCGCTGAACAGATCGGCGAAATCCGGGTTGAGGCGTTGCAACAGGCCGAATCCGATCCCGTTGTCGGGCAGGGACCGCATCGCGCGGCGGGCGCGGGCGAGAGCCTCGGCTGCCGTCGGCCCGCCGGTGAGCGCGTCGTCGACGTCGATGCCCGTGAGGTCGAACGCGATCGGGAACATCGACGTGAACCATCCGACGGTGCGAGAGATGTCGGCACCCGGCACCACCTCTTCCTCCCGTCCGTGCCCTTCGAGTTCCACCCGCACGGTGTCGCCGCCGCGCACCGACGCGACGGCGAGGGCGAGGGCGCCGAGCAGCGTGTCGTTGATCGACTCACCTGCGAGGACCCGCTTCGTCACCGCGACAGGTATGCGCACGTGGGTCGAGCGAAGGGCCGAGACCGTGTCGACGGCAGGATCGAGAACCCGGTTGCCCAGGGGTGGTTCGGACGCCGTCAGCGCCGGTTCCCAAGCCGACCACGATGCGACGATCCGTTCCGACCGTGACGCCTCGGCAAGACCTGCGGCCCAGGCGCGGAACGGGGTGCCGGCGGCACCGAGCAGGACACCGCCACCGCGCGAGGCCTGTTCGACTGCGTCCGCGAGGTCCGGCACCAGGATCCGCCACGACACACCGTCGACGACGAGGTGGTGCACGGCGACGAGGACGCGGCCCGGGCGGCTCGGCCCGAAATCGAACCAGACGACCTGGAGCATGATCCCGTTAGCCGGATCGAGCGCGGAGTAGACCCGTTCCCGTTCGGCGGCGAAGAGTTCCTGCCACCGCTCGTCGTCGGCGCCCGCGTCACCGAGACAGGTGGCATCGACCCGCCGGACCAGAGCATCGACAGGCGGGATCTCGGAGTCGCTGTCGCCCGGAACCGTCCAGGCCGCGCCGGTACCGGGGGTGACGACCGCGCCGGTGACGAACCGGGATCGCAGCATCGGATGTGCGGCGAGCAGCGCCCGCACCGCGGTCTGCAGCGCGGGCAGGGCCAGCCCGACCGGTGCGACGAGCAACCGCGCTTGGGAGAAGCGGTTCAGGTTGCCTCCCCAGCCGAGGGCCTCCCACACGATCGGGACGAGCGGCACATCACCCGTCTCCTCACCGGCGCCGAAGACTCGCTCGGACGCCGGGCCGGTGGTCTCGGCGGCTGCCGCGAGATCGGCCACGGTGCGGAGTTCGAAAACCTGGCGGGTGGTGATGCGTACCCCGGCGGCACGCGCCTTGGAGACGAGTTGCATGGACACGATGGAGTCTCCACCGAGGGAGAAGAAGTCGTCGTCGGCGCCCACTCTGTCGAGCCCCAGCACGTCGGCGACCACTGCGGCCAGCGCAGCTTCGGCGGGAGTGTTCGGTTCGCGTGACCCGACGAGCGCCGCGAAATCGGGTTCGGGCAGCGCCTTCCGGTCCACCTTGCCGTTCACCGTCGACGGGAAGCGGTCGACCACCACGACGACCGCGGGGACCATGTAGTCGGGCAATGTTTTGGCGGTGACCGCCCGGACTGCCACCGGGTCGACGTCACCGTCGGGTGTCACGTAGCCGACGAGCCGAGCGACGCCGCGGGTGTCGGTGTGCGCCACGACGACCGCGTCGCGGACACCGTGCACCGCGGCCAGCGCTGCCTCGACCTCGCCGAGTTCGACGCGGAAACCCCGGATCTTGACCTGGTCGTCGCCGCGTCCGAGGAACTCCAGCACGGTGTTCCCGTCCGCCCCTGCCACGCGCCTGACGACGTCACCGGTGCGATACATGCGGGAACCGCTGCCGCCGAAGGGGTTCGGGAGGAACCGGGTGCAAGTCAGATCGGGGCGGCCGAGATAACCGCGAGCGACACCGTCACCGGAGATGTACAGCTCACCGGCGACACCAGGCGGGACGGGCCTGAGCATCGAGTCGAGGACGTACGCGCCGCCGCCGTGCACCGCACTGCCGAGACACGGGGTGTCGGCATCGGTGACCTTCCCGACGAGCGAATCGACGGTGCATTCGGTCGGCCCATACAGGTTGAACGCGCGCCCGTCGGTGAGTTCCCGGAGCCGGCGCCACGACGCGGGCTTGACCGCTTCGCCGCCGAATCCGACCGTGGCAGGCCGGTGCGGATGGTCGTAGAGGCCTGCGGCGAGCATCCGGTCGAGGAACGACGGCGTGACCTCGAGGAAGTCGAGGCGATGCTCGATCGTGTACTCGACCATCCGTTCCGGATCGCGCATCGTGTCCTCGTCGAACACGTGCACGGTGTGGCCGTCGAACATCCAGAGCGTCGGCTGCCACGAAGCGTCGAAACCGAACGACCACGCGTGGCCGACACCGACGACCTCACGCTGTGACGCCGCGACCGTGGGCAGGTACAGGTCGGCGCGGTGGCTGTCGAACAGGTTGAGCAGGTTGGCATGCGTCACGGCGACGCCCTTGGGCAGCCCGGTGGATCCCGAGGTGTAGATGACGTACACCCCGTTGTCCGGTCGCAGCACCGCGAGACGGTCCGCATCGGTCACTGCCGTGGCGGGTAGCGACGCGAGCGCGCTCCGGGTCGCGGGGTCGTCGAGAATGACCACGGGGGTGTTGCCGGCGACCGCCGCGATCTGCTCGGCGACCGCCGCGACCGTCACGATGACGCGTGGACCGGAGTCGGAGATCATGTGCGCCAGACGATCTGCGGGGTACGACGGATCCATGGGCACGTAGACCCCGCCCGACCGGATGGCTGCGGCGATGGCCACGATCATGTGTTCGGACCTGGGCAGCGCCAACCCCACGACCGTCTCGGGCGCCACTCCCGCACCGATCAGCAGGCGCGCGAGTCGTGCGGAGCGATCCCCGAGTTCGGCGAACGACAACGTCACGGCACCCGAGACGACCGCTGCTGTCTCGGGAGTGCGGGCGATTTGTGTGTCGAGCAGGCCGGCGACGGTCGTGGCTCCCGACCGCGGTGCGTGGGCGGTTTCCGACCGCGCGAGCATGTCGCGCCGTTCCGCGGCGGTGAGCACATCGAGGTGCGCGACGGGTACCGGCCGGTCCGCGACGAGCTGGTCGAGAATCCGTACGAGACGTTCCCCCACCGTTGCGGCCTGGCGTTCGCCGAAGACCGCGGGCTGGTATTCGAGCACCAGGCGCAGGGTGTCCTGCAATCCCGCGACGAGGACCAGCGGGAAGTTGGTCGCGTCCGTACCGTTCATCGCGGACACCCGGACTCCGCTGTCGCGCTGGGCGCGATCGAGTGCGTCCCGGTCCACCGGGTAGTTTTCGAACACCAGCAGCGTGTCGAACAGTTCGCCCACTCCGGCGGCACGCTGTACGTCGGCGAGACCGACGTACTGGTGATCCATCAGCCGGTTCTGCTCGCTCTGGGTGCGCGACAGCAACTCCGCGACCGATTCGTGCGCACCGGTCCGCACGCGCACCGGGACGGTGTTGATGAACAACCCGATCATGGACTCGACGCCGGGGACATCCGGCACCCGCCCGGAGACGATCGCACCGAACACCACGTCCGTCCGTCCGGTGAGCGACGCCAGCAGTAGTCCCCAGGCCGTCTGCACCACGGTGTTGACCGTGACGCCGCGGGCGCGGCTGACGGAGGCGATCCGTTCGGACAGCGTGTCGGGCACGGGAATCGTGACTTCGGCGGGCAGTTCGGCATACATCGACGAACCTGCGGGCGCGACGAGGGTCGGCTCGTCGACGCCCGACAGCGCCTCGCGCCACACCTCGAGCGCGGCGGTACCGTCCTGGCGGTCCAGCCACGCCAGATAGTCCGTGAACGGCACCGCGCGCGGCAGACCCGACGCGTCACCCCCTGCGGCATAGATCTGGAACAGTTCCTGCACGAGCAGTGGCGTCGACCATCCGTCGAGGATGAGATGGTGCGCCGTGAACACCAGACGCGACCGGCCACCGGACAGTTGCAGGAGACAGAATCGGACGAGCGGAGCGGTCTCGGCCACGAACCGCTCGACGCGGTCCTGCTCCACGAGCGTGTGGACGCGCCCGCGTGGATCCTCCTCCGCGGAAAGGTCGATCACCTCGAAGGGGGTCTCGACGCTCGCGGCGACAACACCGACGGGGATGCCCGTCTCGGAGACGCGGAAACCGGTGCGCAGTACCGCGTGCCGCTCGATGAGCCGCCCGATGCTGCGGCGCAGCAGCGCGACGTCGACGATGCCGTCGAGATCGAGGACGGACTGCATCGTGTAGACGTCGACGCTGTCTTCGTCGAGCCGGGACAGGAAGTACATGCCGCGCTGCAGCGGGGTCAGCGGCACGACGTCCTCGAGTCCGCCGGTTACGGTGCGGGCGAGTTCGGCCGTTTCCTCGACCGTCAGACCGTTCGCGGTCAGGTCGGACGGGGTCGGCGCGATCGCGCCGGGCTCGTCCGCCACGCGGGCCAGGGCGACCAGTGCATCCGTCCACGCGCGGGCGATCCGCTCGACGGTAGCGGCATCCAGGATGCCGGTGGCGTAGGTGAATTCGGCCGACAGTACCGGGCAGTCCGCGCCGTCGTCGGTGATCGCGTCGACGGCGAGCACGTGGTCGAGCGGGGTCGCCGGGTCCACGGTGCCGCCGAGTGTGGCAGCTTCGGGTGCGGCCGACCACGGCGCAGCCGCGCTCTCACCGAGGGTCATCCGTCCGAGGTAGTTGAACATAACCTCGGGGACCCGGTAGTCGGTTCGGCCGTCGTCGCCGGACAGGTGTCGCAGGATTCCGAATCCGATTCCGTTGTCCGGCATGGCTCTGAGCGATTCCTTGACGTGCGCGAGGCACAGGGCCACGTTGTGGGGGTTCGCACCGAGATCGAGCACGACCGGGTACATCGAGGTGAACCAGCCGACCGTGCGAGACAGGTCTGCGCCGGGCACTATTTGCTCCTCGCGACCGTGCCCTTCCAGATGCACGCGCAACGCCGACCCGCCACGCACCGAGGCCACCGCCATGGCGAGCGCGGTGAGCAGCACGTCCGCCACCCCGGTGCGGAAGGCTGCGGGAACCGAGGTGAGGATCCGGGTGGTGATGTCGCCGGGCACCTGCACCTCGACCGACGCCGACGTCGCCACCGTGTCGTGCGCGGGGTCGAGTGGGCGCGTGCCCAGCGCGGTCGTCTCGGTGCCGGTGCCGGCCGACGCACGCGTCCACACCGCGCGGGACTGCGTTGTCCGCTCGGAGGATACCGCGTCGACGAGACCGTTTGCCCAGTCGCGGAACGAGGTTCGAGGTTCGTCGAGTGCACCGCCTGCACCCCTGCCGGCGCGGTCCACAGCGTCTGCGAGGTCGGGGACCACAATGCGCCAGGACACCCCGTCGACCACCAGGTGGTGAGCGATGACCAGCACGCGCCCGGGAACCTCGGGCCCGGCGTCGAGGAAGACGAGTTGCAGCATCACGCCGGCCGCCGGATCGATCCTGTCGCGCGCAGAGTCCTGAGCGGCTGTGAATGCGGCCTGCCACCCGTCGGCGTCGAGTCCGCGCACATCCACACGCCGGACCAGTGCGGCGGCGTCGGGAACGTCGGCGGGCACGACCCATGTGGCCGGTCCGCCCCCACCGTGCGGCGTGATGAGGAAACGCGATCGCAGCATGTGGTGGGTGGTGAGCAATTCCCGCACGCCCGCGACGAGATCGTCGGTCGCCAGACCGGGCGGCGCGACCAGCAACCGGGACTGGGTGAAACGCCGCAGCGCATCGGCGGGCATGTGCGCCAGAGTGTCGTGGACGATCGGCGTGAGCGGGACCTGTCCGGTAGCCGAAGAGCGCTCCCGATCCGCCTCTGCCGCGGGCGTGGTGTCGTGCGCCGCCGCGATCGCCGCGACGGTACGCAGTTCGAAGACCTGACGCGCAGTGATCGCGACGTCCGCGGCCCGGAGGCGGGCCACGAGTTGGATCGAGACGATGGAATCTCCGCCGAGCGCGAAGAAGTCGTCGTCGACTCCGACGCGCTCGAGACCGAGCACGTCGGCGAACGCGCCGCACAGCGTCTTCTCCAGGTCGGTGGTGGCCTCGCCCGAACCGGTGAGGGCCGCGAAATCGGGTGCGGGAAGCGCTTTCCTGTCGATCTTGCCGTTCGCCGTCACCGGAAGGGCCGGTAGAACGACCACGGCGGCGGGAACCATGTACTCGGGCAGGCGCGTCCCGAGATCGGCGCGCAGGTCACGGGGGTCGAGCGCACCCTCGGTCACGACGTAGGCGACCAGCCTGGTGACTGCTCGCTCGTCGGTGTGGGGAACGACGACGGCCGCCCGCACGCGCGGATGAGCAACCGCCGCGGTTTCGATCTCACCCGGTTCGATGCGGTAGCCGCGGATCTTGACCTGGTCGTCGTCGCGTCCGACGTACTCGAGGTTTCCGGTCTCGTTCCAGCGCACCACGTCACCGGTGCGGTACATGCGTTGCCCGGCGCCGGCGCCCGCGTAGGGGTCGGCAACGAACCGGTCGGCGCTGAGGCCGGGCCGGCCCAGATATCCGCGCGCGACCCCGGTTCCGGAGACGTACAGTTCCCCGTCGACTCCGGGAGCGGTGGGCCGGAGCCAGCGATCGAGCACGTACAGCCGGGTGCCCGGCGTCGGTCCGCCGATGGTGACGCCCTCCCCGGAGATCCGGGCGTACGAGGCGTCGACGGTGCATTCGGTCGGGCCGTAGCAGTTGAAGGCCTCGACGCCGGATGTGGCGAGCTCGCGCCACAGTCGGCTGCTCACGGATTCACCGCCGACGGTGACCTTGGCGGGCCGGTGATGGGAGGGGTCGAGGAGACCACCGTCGACCAGTCGGCTCATGAGTACGGGCACGGCGTCGACGTGATCGATGCGGTGCGTGCGCACGTAATCGACGAGGTAGGACACGTCGGTTCGGTGCTCGTCCGACGGCAGGTACAGAGTGTGCCCGTCGAACAGCCAGGTGAGAGCGGCGACGGCAGAGTCGAACGCGAAGGGGTAGGTCAGCAGTACCCGCCACTGTCCGTTCCGTGGAGCGCGCACCCCGGCCGCCATGAGGATATCTCTCTGCGCGGCAGCCAGATCCGCGAGATTTCCGTGCGAGACGACGACACCCTTCGGCGCGCCCGTGGATCCGGAGGTGTAGATGACATATGCGGCGTGTCCCGCATGCAGCGCCGCACAACGGTCACCGTCGGTGACGGGGTGCGACGGCAGTGCGGCGCGCGCTTCGGCGACGTCGGGATCGTCGAGCAGCAGCACGTCGGTTCCGTCGAGCACGCCGCCGAGTTCTTTCGCTACCGCGGTGGTGCTGACGACGACGGTGGGTGCGGCGTCGGCGATCATGTACTTCAGGCGGTCGGCGGGATACGAGGGGTCGAGTGGCAGATAGGCACCGCCGGCGGCGAACACCGCCGTGATCGCCTCGACCATGACGGGTGTGCGCGGCAGGGCCAGGCCGACACGGTCGTCCGGTCCCACACCACGCGCGATGAGCAGGCGGGCGAGACGCGCGGACTCGGTACCCAAGCGTCCGAAGGTTATTCGTTGGTCGTCGCCTACGAGGGCGAGAGCGTCGGGACGCGAATCGAATTGCCCGGCGAGCACATCGACGACGGTTCCGCTCGACGGGACGGCGGGTGCCTGGGACCAGGAACCGAGCACGCGCTGCCGGTCGCGTTCGGGCAACACGTCGAGCCGAGCGACAGGGACGTTCGCGCCGGACGCGAGAGCCTCGAGGATCGCGACGAGCCGGGTACCGAGAGCGGCAGCGTCGCCCACGGTGAACAGCGACGGCCGGTAGTCGAGCTCGACGACGAGGTCGTCGGCGAGACCGGCGGTGAGGACGAGCGGATAGTTGGTGGCGTCGTGCGCTTCGACGCCGTCCACGGAGATGCCACCGGCCCGTTGCGCGCGCTCGAGCGCGTCGCGGTCGACGGGATAACTCTCGAAGATGGTCAGGGTGTCGAAGAGTTCACCGATCCCCTTGTCGCGCTGGATGTCCGCGAGTCCGAGGTACTGGTGGTCGACGGTCCTCGACTGGTCGAGCTGGACCTGTCGCAACAGGTCGGTAACCGTGGCGCGCGGATCGAGACGAACGCGAACGGGCACGGTGTTGATGAACAATCCCACCATGGATTCGACACCGGGAAGTTCCGGCGGGCGGCCCGAGACGGTCGCGCCGAAGACGATGTCGTCGCGTCCGAGCAGGTCGCCGAGGAGCATTGCCCACGCGGTCTGGAGGACCGTGTTGAACGTGACCCCCGCTGTCCGGGTCAGCGCCGCGACCCGATCTGCGAGACCTGCGGGCACGGGGACGGTCAGGTCGTCGCACGGCTCTGCGGTGCGGGTGGAACCCGGCGGAGCCACCAGGCTCGGTTCGGCCAGGTCCGCGAGGGTTTCGTGCCACAACTCGCGGGCGGCATCGCGATCCTGGCGTTCGAGCCACGCCAGGTAGTCGCGGTAGGGCCGGACCGAGGCGAGCGGGGTGCCGGTGCGCGCGTCGTCTGCGCCTGCCGCATACAGCTCGAGCAGTTCCCGCACCATGATCGGTGTGGACCACCCGTCGACGACGATGTGGTGCGTGGTGAGCAGCAACCGGACGTCCTCGGCGCCGAATCTCACGAAGTGCCATCGCACCAGGGGCGGCTGGGTGAGGTCGAACCACGTGCGGAGGTCGGCGTCGACCAGGTCCTGCAGCCGTCGCTGCGCCTCCGGCAGCGGCGTCCCCGTCAGATCGACACTGTTCCAGGGTGCTTCGACACCACGCACCACGAGCCCGGCGGTGCGCCCGTCCTTGCGTGGCCGAAAGCAGGTCCGCAACGAGGCGTGCCGGTCGAGCAACGCCTGCGCCGCCGTGCGCATGCGCTCCTCGTCCACCGCACCCGACAGATGCAGAACCGACTGAACGGTGTACGCGTCCGGTTCGGTGGCGGCATCGTGCGCCGACGCGTCGGGAGCGGCGACCGTGCTCAGGTAGAGCAGGCCCTGCTGCAACGGAGAGAGCGGGACGATGTCTTCGAGCGCAGTGGAGCGAGTCATGGCTGCTTTCCGGGCGGGGACGGGCTTTTCGGACACGACGAGCACGGCCCCCGAGTCGGGGACGTCGGGGGCCGTTCGGTCGGTGGCAGCCGCGGTGATCGACCGCGACGGTTGTTACTGCTTCTGGCTCGCAGGCAGCTTTTCGAGTGCTTGGTCGATGGAATCGAGTGCCAGCAAAGCGGTTTCGTAGGTAGCGGCGTTGGCGTGGCGGACACCGACGAGGTTTCCGGCCTTGACGGCGGGAAGGTTCTGCCACAGCGGCGAATCGAAGACTTCCTGCAGTTCGGCGGAGACCGAGCCGTCCGCTTCGAGGCCGTAGACGATCACGTCGGCGTCGGCGAGGTTCTGCGGCAACTGCTCGAGCGAGACGTATTCGCCGTGCACATCCGCGGGATCGACGGGCTCACCGGGGAAGGTGAAGCCGAGGTCGTCGAACAGGTTGGTGGTGTAGGAGGACTTGTACTCGCGGAAGAACTCTCCCGGCTCGGTGCCGCAGGTGCTGCACAGGCCGGCGAAGTTCAGGCTGCCGAGCGTGTCGGCGTACTTGTCGGCGATCTCCGAGGCACGAGCTTCGTACTGCGCCTTGGAGTCCCCGTAGGTGTCGGAGACGTTGGCGGCGTCGGCGTACTGCTCGCCGAGGTCCCGCCAGTCACCCGGGTTGGTGGGTCCGAGGAAGACGACAGGCGCGAGCGCCTCGAGCTTGGCCATGTCCACCTGCGACTGCACGCGGGCGGGAACGCCCATGATGATGAGGTCGGGCGCGGCGGCGGTGATGGCCTCGTAGTTCAGTTCGCTCGCCGCGCCGTCGGGTGCGACCTTCGGCAGCGCCTCGTATGCGGCGAGGGTCTCGTCGTCCATGCTGTCGATCTCGCGGGTCCATTCGCACACCGCCGCCAGGTTGGCCCCCGACTGGATGAGCGGGAAGGCGGCATATCCACACGCGACGATGCGCTGCGGGTCGGCCGGGATCTCGATAGCTCCGTTCTGCGCTTCGAACGTCCGGGTCGCCGCGGCCTCCGTGCCTTCCGAGGTGTCGCCGCTGTCGCTCGAGCAACCCACCAGGCCGGCGGTGAGCAGCGCGGCTGCACCGAGAACCGCGACGCTACGCGCCCGGCTACGTTCAAGAACCTGCATCACGTTTCTCCCACATGTCTTTACGCCGGGATGTACCCCCGGTCACGATTGGTTAGGCTAACCGAAATACTCACCTACGCCAAGAGTGTCGATCATCCGAATTCCAGGGCGAACTCGTCGATCTCCGACTGATCGAGCCCGGCGAGGGTCAGATCGGACGGTGTGAAGCCGCCGGCCTCCCCCGTCGACGAATGCCGGGCCAACGCCCCCAGCGCCTGCACCCACGTGTCCACGAGGTCTGCCACCACCTGCTCGTGTACCAGCGCCGGGCTGTATCCGAAAGTGCCTCGGAGCATCGGCCCTTCCGCCGTCTCGTCCGTGAACACGCCGATCTCGAGCGCGTGGTTCACCGGCATGTCCGCCTCGGTGGCGCCGCCCAGCGCAGACGATTCCGGTGCGCTCGACCACGGGCGGCCCTGCGCTTCACCGAGAGTCAGCCTGCCCAGGTAGTTGAACCCGATCTCCGGGGCCGACGCCGACGCCAGGACGCGGCAACCTTCGTCGTCGAGGTGTCGGAGAATCCCGAAACCGATTCCGTTGTCGGGAATTTCGCGCAGTTGTTCCTTGACCTGTTTGAGGGCTTCGCCCGCTTCCCGTCCACCTTCGAATGCCACATCGAGATCCGTGCCCGCCACGTCCAGCCGTACCGGGTACAGACTCGTGAACCATCCGACGGTGCGCGAGAGGTCGGCGCCCGGCACCACCTGCTCCTCCCGCCCGTGCCCTTCGAGGTCCACCGCGACCGCACCGGCGCCGCAGACCCGGGACACCGCGAGTGCGAGAGCCGCGAGCAGTACGTCGTCGACACCGGCGTGGAACTGTTCGGGCACCGTCGTGAGCAGTGCTTCGGTCACCGCCACCGGCACTTCGACGTGTGCCTGCGCCGTGGCCGACATCGTGTCGCGGGCGGGATCCACAGCGCGCGAGCCGATCCGGACACGACCGTCCGACGACGTGATCCGACTCCACAACGGTAGTTCGGCGCGACGCGCCGGCGCGGTGTCGAGCAGCCCACGAGCCCAGAACCGCAGCGGAGTACCGGTCCGGACCGGCGTGGTCCCGGCGACTGCCTCGGCGAGGTCGGGAACCAGAATCCGCCACGACACGCCGTCGACCACCAGGTGGTGCACCGCGAGCAGCACCCGGCCCTGTGCGCCGGGTCCGGCGTCGAAGAACACCACCCGGACGAGTTCGCCGGACTGCGGATCCAGTGCCGCATAGGCGTCCTCGGTGGCCGCGACGATCACGGCGGACGGGTCGTCGAGTCCCGAGATGTCGATGCGGGTCACCACGCCGGCGCCCCGGACCGCTCCCACCGGCAGGATCTCGAGGGTGCGGGCCGCGGAGTCGAAGACCGAACGCAGCGCGTCGTGCACGTCGAGGACCGACTGCACGGCGTCGGTCAGCACCTCGAGCGTCAGCGCTTCGGGGGCCAGCAACAGTCGCGACTGCGCGTACCTGGCGTACGGCCCGCCGCGGTCGAGCATGTCGTGAACGATCGGCGTCGCCGGAACGCTTCCGGTTCCCGCGGCCGGATCGGTTTCCGGCCGGCCCGCATCCGGTTCGGCGACCCGCGCGAGACCCGCGACGGTCCGGTGTTCGAACACATGCCGGGCCGTGAACCGCAGGCCTGCCGCACGCGCCTTGGACACCAACTGGATCGACACGATCGAATCGCCACCGAGCGAGAAGAAGTCGTCGTCGACGCCCACCGTCTCGAGTCCGAGCACCCCGGCCACCACGTCACAGAGCCGTCGTTCGATGTCGTTGTCCGCCTGTCGTCCGGCAGCCGTGGGCGTGAACACCGGGGCCGGGAGCGCGGCCCGGTCGACCTTGCCGTTGGCGGTCAGGGGGAACTCGCCGAGGACCACCACCGCGGCAGGAACCATGTGTCCGGGCAGGTGTTCGGCGGCATACGCTCGCACGGAGTCGCCGTCCACCTGCGCCGTTTCCGGCAGTGCACTTCCCGGCACCACATAGCCGACGAGACGGCGGCGGCCGGGTTCGCCCTCGCGGGCGACCACCGCGGCCGCCGACACAGCCGGATGACCCGCGAGCACGGTCTCGATCTCACCGAGTTCGACCCGGAACCCGCGGATCTTGACCTGATCGTCGTTGCGTCCGAGGTATTCGAGCCGATGGGGTGCGCGGGAGGTCCACCGCACCGTGTCGCCGGTGCGGTAGAGCCGGCTTCCCGGTGCGCCGAAGGGATCCGCGACGAACCTGCCCGCAGTCAGGCCGTATCGGCCGAGATATCCGCGGGTGACGTGCGGACCGCCGACGTACAACTCTCCCGGCACGCCCGGGGGCACCGGACGCAGATATCGGTCGAGGACGTGGGCGCGACCACCGGCGACAGGCTGCCCGATGTGCGGGGCCACGTCCGGTGTCATCAGCGCGACAGTCGCGTCGACCGTGCATTCCGTGGGGCCGTAGATGTTCAGCGCGCGCAGTCCGGGTGTGGACGCGAGATCCGCCCACAACTCGGCGGGGACCGCCTCGCCGCCCACGGCGAGCACCGACGGGCGGTGCTCGGCAGCCTGATCGAGGAGACCCTCCGCGACGAGTTGCGTCATCAGGACCGGCGCGCAGTCCAGTGCGTCGATCCGGTGGTCGCGGACGTACCCGACGATGCCTTCGGCGTCGGCGGTCATTTCGTCCGCGAGAACGTGCACCGTGTGACCGCCGAGCATCGCGAGCAACTGGTCGACCGACGAATCGAACGCGAAGGTGTAACTGAGCAGCACCTGCAACTGCCGCTCCTCGGGGTCACCGTAGGTGCGGGAACGCACTGTCTCCCACAGGTTCACCGCACCGCGCTGGGGCACGACGACGCCTTTCGGGGTCCCGGTGGAACCGGAGGTGTAGACCACGTAGGCGGTGTTGTCCGCCCGGACCTGTCCGCGCAGTTCGGGGAGCGGAACCGGATCCGTGCGCGCGGCACCGCACCGAGCCAGAGCAGGCTCGTCGAGTACGACGGCCACCTCCGCATCGCGCAGCATGTAGTCGATGCGCTCGGCCGGGTGGTCGGGGTCGACGGCGAGGTAGGCGCCGCCGGCCTTCCACACACCGAGAATCGCCGCGACGATCCCGCTTCCGCGCGGAAGCCGAAGACCCACCACTGTTTCGGGTCCGACACCGCAGGCGAGTAGCGCGCACGCGATCCGGTCGGACCACGCATCGAGTTCACCGAATGTCAGGGTCTTCCCACCCGCGACGACGGCCTGCCGGTCCGGTGCCGCGGCGACCGTGGCGGCGAACAGATCGACGAGCGTCTCCGGTCCCGGTTCCGGTCGTGCGGGTTGCGGTTCCGGCCGTCCGTCGCGGAGCCAGGAGCGTTCGGCATCGGAGAGCAGGTCGGTCCGGGACAACGCACGGTCGGGGTCGCCCGCGAGAGCGGCGAACCCGCGCACGACCCGCGCGGCGAATGCTTCCGCGGTGTGGTGGTCGAAAAGGTCCCGGGCGTATTCGACACGGACCCGCATGGACCCGTCCGGCGTGTCGACCACGTCGAAGGTCAGATCGAACATCGCGGCGTCGTTGGGCACGAGCGAGACCTCGGGCGAGAGATCCTCGAATGCGTTCGGCACCGGAAGGTTTCGATACTGGGCCATCACCTGGAACAACGGGTGGCGGGCCGCGCTGCGTTCGGGTTCGAGCGCCTCGACAACTCGGTCGAAGGATACGTCCTGGTGGGCGTACGCGGCGATATCGGCACTCTTGATACGGGCAAGCAATTCCCGCACGGTCGGGTCCCCGGAGAGATCGGTGCGCAGGACGACCATGTTGACGAAGAAACCCACGAGGTCGTCGAGTTCCGACGCCGGACGTCCCGCGGTGGGGGAACCGATAGGGATGTCCTCCCCTGCCCCGCTGTGTGACAACGCCAGCGCCACCGCGGCATGGACCATCATGAACATCGTCGCGCCGGTGTCGCGTCCGGCGGTCCGCACTGCCGCGGCGAGCGCTGACGGAATCTCCAGTTCGACACCGCCACCGGCGAACGAGGCGACGGCCGGGCGAGGCCGATCCGTCGGCAGGTCGAGTTCCGCCGGAATCCCTGCGAGTTCGTTGCGCCAGAAGTCGAGTTGGCGCCCGGCGAGGCTTGTCTCGTCCCGCGGGTCGCCGAGCAGTTCACGCTGCCACAGCGCGTAATCGGTGTACTGGACGGGAAGGGGCGCTGGTTGCGCCCGGTCAGCACCGGTGTGGGCGGCGTAGAAGGTACCGAGGTCGCGCAGCAGAATCGGGGTGGACAACTCGTCGCTCGCGATGTGGTGCACGAGTAGCAACAGGATGCTTTCGTTCGACGTCACCGTGAACAGCCGAACCCGCAGGGGAATCTCGTGTTCGAGGTCGAAGGCGTAACGCGCCGCCGACCGCACCTGCTCGTCCACCGCATCGGGTGTCGTCTCCACGACCTCGAACGGACTCTCGACGGCTCCGAGCACCCGCTGCATCCCGGCACCGTCCCCTTCGGTGAGCACGGTGCGCAGACTCTCGTGGCGGGCCAGGACGTCGGCAACGGCACGGCGCATCGCGGCGGAATCGACGTCACCGTGCAACCGCACCGTCAGCGGAACGTTGTAGGTCGGGCTGGGCCCTTCCATACGGAAGAGGAACCAGAGGCGCTGCTGCGCGAACGACAACGGTACGAGGTCACCGTGGTTACGCGCGACCAGCGGTGGACGCGTAGGTCCGGCCGCGACGCCCGCGTTCTCGCACCGCACGGCGAGTCCGCCGACGGTCGGGTGGTCGAACACCTCGCGGAGCGGCAGTTCCACCCCGATGCTGTCGCGCACGCGGGCGAGGAGCTTCGCCGCAGACAGCGAATGTCCGCCGAGCGCGAAGAAGTCGTCGTCGACACCCACCGTCTCGAGCCCCAGGATGTCGGAGAACAACTCACACAGGCGACGTTCGAGGTCGGTCGCGGGAGTGCGTGACGATACGAGAGCACCGAAATCCGGTGCCGGAAGGGCTTTCCGGTCCAGCTTCCCGTTGGAGGTCAGTGGCAGTTCACAGAGTACGACGAGAGCGGCCGGCACCATCGCTGCCGGCAGCCACTCGGTCAGTTGTGTCCGTGCCGCCACGGGGTCGAGCGCATCGCCGACGAGGTAGCCCACCAGTTGTGCGGTGCCCGCCCCGTCCGTGTGGATCGCCGAGACCGCGCGCGCCACTCCGGGCAGGCGCAGCAGCGCCGCGTCGACCTCCCCCAGTTCGATACGGAACCCACGCACCTTGACCTGGTTGTCGACGCGTCCGCGATAGACGATCTGCCCGTCCGGAGTCCACATCACGCGATCGCCGGTGCGGTAGAGCCGTGCGTGAGCGGGATCGCCCGAGTCGCCGGCGAACGGGTTCGCGACGAAGCGGGTGGCGGTGAGGGAAGGAGCGTCGAGGTAGCCACGAACGACCCCCGGGCCGGACAGGTACAGCTCACCCTCGGCTCCCGAAGGCACCGGCGCCAGACCCGAATCGAGGACGTAGGCACGGAGGTTCGCCACCGGGCGGCCCACGACCGGTGTGTCGCTGTCGTGAACTTCGGCGACGAGCGCATCGACGCTGCATTCGGTGGGCCCGTAGAAGTTGAACGCCGCGCCCCGGCGAGCACGCAGGTTCTCCCACAGCCGGCCGGTTGCTGCGTCGCCTCCGAAACCGAGGGTGGAGACGGCGTTCTCGGGGAGCATCCCGTCCTCGACCACCTGGTCGAGTTGGGCGGGAGAGAGTTCCACGAAGTCCCAGCGCTCGCGGAGGGCCTGTTCGGTCAAGAGCGCCGGATCGCGTTGCGCGAGTTCGTCGACGATGTGGAGGGTGTGACCGGCGAGCATCCACAACAGTGGCTGCACCGAGGCGTCGAACGCGAGCGACCAGGCGAGTCCGAGATCGAGGTGCTCGTGGCCGGCTTCGTGTGCCGCACGTGTGAACACCTGTTCGCGGTGACTGTGCAGGAGGTTGACCAGACCACGGTGCGGAGCGACCACACCCTTGGGCCGGCCCGTCGATCCGGAGGTGTAGATGACGTATGCGACCGAGTCGGGCGTCGGGGCGGGCCGTCCCACGGGCGACAGGACCGACTCCCCTGTGCCGTCGAAGTCGATTTCGTCGAGCCGGATCCGGCGCGTGGTGGCGGCGGCGTCCGCAACTCGCCCGTCGGTGGTGGGTGAGGTCAGCACGTACGCGGGCGCGGCGTCGGCCAGCACGTGCGCGAGGCGTTCGAGTGGCTGATCGATATCGAGCGGAACGTACGCCGCGCCCGTCTCGAGGATCGCGAAGATCGCAACCACGGCCTCGACCGTGCGGGGCAGTGCGATCGCGATCCTCGGTTCGGTGGCGTCGCCGAGACCCTCGGCGACGAGATAACGCGCGAGGCGGTTCGCCCGCGCGCGCAGTTCCGCGTAGGTCAGGGTGGTGTCGGCGTCCGCGACCGCCGCCACGTCGGGCGTCGTGTCGGCCTGCCGGTGCAGCAGATCGACGAGAGTCAGGCCCGGCTCTACCGGCACGTCCGGAGATGCGCTCCAGTGCTGGAGGATCCGATTCCGCTCGGCGGAAGTGAGGATCGGGAGTTGTGCGAGTGACGTCGCTGCGTCGAGGGTGCTCACGGCATCGAACAACTGCTCGAGCCGCGCGACGTGGATCCGCAGTGCATCGTCGTCGTAGATGTCGGCATCGACGTCGACGAAGACTTCGAGTCCGGCGCTCGCGTCGAGTGGCCGCACCGTGATCATGAAGTCCTGGAACGGGCCGCGAGCAACCGAGTGCACAGCCGCGCTGATGTCGGCGAACCGGAACCGGTCGCCGAACGGTTTCACGTTGACGGACGGACCGATCACCCCGCGCGATCCGGCGGGCAACCGCAGGTCGCGCTGGATGTCCTCACCGCGGTAGCGGTAGTGCTTGCGGCACAGGGCGACCGAATCGCGGACCTGCGCGACGAGTTCGGACAGGGTGTCCCGTGCGACCGGCCGCAGCCGCAGCGGCACGACGTTGACCGCGGTCATCGGTACGTTCAGTGCGGCAGATCCGAGCCTGTTCATCACCGGGAACCCGAGGGTGATGTCTTCCCGTCCCGTCACCCCACGGAGATACGCCGCCACCAGCGCTGTCACCGCGTCGCCCCAGCTTCCGCGGGCGGATTTGCCGAGTGCGGCGAGCGCGTTCTGCCGGCGTGCGCCGAGCGTGAACCGGGCAGCACGGGAACGCCTGGCGATTCCGCTCGCACCGGGTTGCAAGGCGACCGCTTCCTCGACGTCTGCGAGATAGTCGGCCCAGAACGCACGGTCGTCGGCGAAGGCGTCCGACTCGCGGTAGCTCTGTTCTTCGCGCACCACCGGTTCGACGGGGGCGAAGCGGTGCGCAGAGGTTTCGGTGCCCGTGACGAGCGCGGTGTAGTGCTCACCGATACGGCGGTTGAAGAGCGAGAACCCGAAGGCGTCGAAGACGAGGTGATGGCCGCACACGTACAGGACGACACGGTCGTCCGCGAGGCGTAGAACCGCGGCTCGGACACACAGGTCGACGACCGGATCGATCGCGCGTGCCAGGTCGTTCGCCATCCACTCCTCGGCAGCGGCCCACGCGTCGGGCGTATCGCGCAGATCCACCACGGGAGGCTCGTCCAGCCGTCTTCGCCCGGGGAACTGAACGACCGTACCGTCGTGCTGCACTTCGAAGGAGGCGACGAGCGCCTCGCACTCGTCGGCTGCGGCGCGCACTGCCGCGACCAGGGCGTCCGTATCGACCGTTCCGCGCAGTTCGATGCATTCGGACGTGTTGAAAATCGGGTTGTCGGGGGTCAGTTGCTGAGCGAACCATACGCCCGTCTGGGCGCGCGTGAGCGCCAATCCCGTGGTCGACGGCCTGGACGTGGGCACTGTCATCCCCTTTTCTGCATTCGAAAACTCTTGGGCGCGAGCAGAACACCCGGGTTGCGCAACTCTCGGCGATTCGGAACAGTACCAAAGGTAAGGCTAACCGTATATGTTGCTGAGACGATCTTGTGCAGCCTGCACTCGATCCGCCGTCTCACTCCGCTATCGAGAGGTTCGAGCATGCAGACATCGGTTGTCGACACACCGACACCCGACTGTGCCGAGCGGACCGTTGCTCGCCCGTTCGTGTTGTCCCGCCCCCACGGCACCGTGATCGCCGGAGGGATCGAGGACCGGTTCGACCGGGCCGACGCCGCCGCCGCGGCCCTGCGGACAGGGCGCGTGCAGGCACTCGTCGGTGCGCTCCCCTTCGATCCCGCCCACCCCGTCGCACTGACGGCGCCGCACACACTGGAGCACACTTCCGGGCCGGTCGGTGTCCCGTCACCCGTTCTCCCCGCCATGCGTGTCGTGCAGGCGATTCCGGCGGAAAACACACACCTCGACCGGGTGACCGCCGCACTCGCTCTGCTGCGCTCCGACGACGACGACCTCGTCAAGGTCGTTCTCGCACGCGCGCTCCGTCTGCGGTCCGAACTGCCGGTCCGGGCCGCCGACCTCGTCGCACGCCTTGCCGGAAACGACCCCGCCGGCAACGGTTTCGCCGTCGATCTCACGCCCGCCGGTGATCCGTGGCGCGGACGGCAGTTGATCGGCTCGAGCCCGGAGGTGCTCATCCGGCGCCGCGGCGACCGGGTCACGGCCCATCCCCTCGCGGGGTCGGCGCCGCGCCATGCCGACCCCGCCTCCGATCGCGTGGCCGGCGAGCGTCTCGCGGAGTCCGCGAAAAATCGCGCCGAGCATGCGCATGTGGTCCGCGCGCTGCGCTCCGCGCTCGAACCGCTGTGCACCGACCTCGACATACCCCGGTCGCCGTCGCTCACGAGCACCAGACAGTTGTGGCACCTCGGCACGTCGGTCTCGGGGCGTCTGCGCGACCCGTCCACCACGGCGCTCGACCTTGCCCTCGCGGTGCATCCGACCCCCGCGGTCTGCGGTACACCGACCGAGGCGGCACGCGAATTCATCCGGGACGTCGAAGGTGACCGCGGGTTCTACGCGGGTGCGGTCGGGTGGTGTGACTCCCAGGGGGACGGCGAGTGGATGGTGACCATCCGGTGCGCGGTCCTCGACGCGGACGGCACCACACTCACCGCCTACGCGGGGGGAGGCATCGTCGCCGATTCCGATCCCGCCGACGAACTCGCCGAGACCAGCGTCAAATTCGGGACCGTTCTCGACGCGTTCGGAGTACGCCGATGAGCGCTCCCGTCACGCTCGTCGTCGGTGCCGCACAGGGCATCGGCCGCGCCACCGCCGTCACCTTGGCCCGCGCCGGACACCGCCTCGCGCTGCTCGACCGCGACCCCGCCGGCCTGCGCAAGACCACAGCGCTGATCGGAGGCTACGCACCGGTGTATCCGGTCGACATCCGCGACCACGACGCCCTCGAGTTCGCCGTCGACAGCATCGAATCCGACCACGGGCCCATCGAGCACCTGGCGCACGTCGCGGGCGTGTTCACCACCGGATCCGTACTCGACTCCGATCCGGACGACTGGCAACGCATGTTCGACGTCAACGTGACCGGGTTGCTGTCGGTACTGCGCGCGGTCGGGCGCGCGATGCGGCAGCGTCGATCGGGGTCGGTCGTCGTGGTCGGCTCGAACTCCGCCGGGGTCCCCCGAATGGGCATGGGCGCGTACGGATCGTCGAAGGCGGCCGCCACCATGATCGTGCGCGTCGCCGGACTCGAACTCGCGCAGTACGGGATCCGCGCCAATATCGTCGCACCCGGCTCCACCGACACCGCGATGCAACGGTCGCTGTGGGAGAACCCGGACGACGACGACGGCGCACGCAGCGCCATCGACGGCGATCCGGCACAGTTCAAGGTCGGAATTCCGCTCGGCCGCATCGCCGAGCCGTCCGACATCGCGGATTCGATCGAGTTCCTGCTCTCCGACCGTGCCCGGCACATCACCATGCAAGCCCTCTACGTGGACGGCGGCGCGACCCTGCGTGCCTGAGTCCCGTTCCGCCCCTCGAAAGGAATCATTTCGTGACCTCCGGCCTCCGGCGCAGTGCGCTCGCCGACATCGCCCGCTTTCCCGAGGACTTCAGCGAGTTGTACCGCGGCGCCGGGTACTGGACCGGGGAAACGTTCGCGGAGTTCGCAGCGAACCGCGGTGCGCGATTCGCCGACCGGGTCGCGGTCGTGGGACCGGACGCCATTGGCGTGCGCCGGCAGCTGACCTACCGGGATCTCGACGAGTCCGCCACACGGATCGCGACCGGACTCGCGCATCTCGGTATCCGGGCCGGCGACCGGGTCTTGCTGCAGTTGCCGAACATCGTCGAGTACACCGAAGTCCTCTTCGCGGTCTTCCGTCTCGGAGCGTTGCCGGTGTTCGCGCTGCCGGCGCACCGCGCATCGGAGATCGGTTACTTCTGCCGCTTCGCGGACGCTGCGGCCTACATCGTCGCTGCCGAACACGGCGGATTCGACTACCGCACGCTCGCTCGTGAAGTCACAGGTGCGCTGGACAATCCGCCCGCGGTCGTCGTCGCCGGGGACGCCGGTGAATTCGTCTCGCTCGCCTCGTTGCGTGAGCACGAACCTGCGCCCATCGCCGACGTCCATGCGGAATCCGTCGCGTTCCTCCAGTTGTCCGGCGGCACGACGGGGACACCGAAACTCATCCCCCGTACGCACGCCGACTACCTCTACTCGGTGCGCGAGTCGGCACGGATCTGCGGGGTCGGCGAAGACACCCGGATGCTGGTCGTGCTTCCGGCCGCGCACAATTTCCCGATGAGTTCACCGGGAATCCTCGGTGTCCTCCACGCCGGCGGAACCGTCGTATTGGCACCGGATCCCAGCCCGGACACCGCTTTCGCGCTGATCGAAGCCGAGCGCGTCACCATGGCTTCGCTGGTGCCACCGCTCGCCCAGGCGTGGTTGGCGGCGCGGGCCCGCACCGAGCGCGACCTCTCGTCGCTCGAGGTACTGCAGGTCGGTGGCGCGAAGTTTCCGGCCGAGGCGGCAAAACGTGTACGGGCGGAACTCGGCTGCACACTGCAGCAGGTGTTCGGCATGGCGGAGGGTCTCGTCAACTACACCCGCCTCGACGACGACGAGGACACGATCGTCCACACCCAGGGCCGCCCGATCAGCCCGCACGACGAGATCCGTGTGGTCGACGACGCCGGCGAACCGGTCCTCTTCGGCGCCCCCGGGCACCTTCTCACCCGCGGCCCGTACACCATCCGTGGCTATTACGGCGCGCCCGAGCACAATTCGACGGCGTTCACCGCAGACGGTTTCTACCGCACCGGCGACATCGTGCGCATCACCGAGCACGGTTACCTCGTCGTCGAAGGCCGGGCGAAAGACCAGATCAACCGGGGTGGCGAGAAGATCGCGGCCGAGGAGGTCGAGAACCACCTCATCGCCCACCCCGCAGTGCTCGATGCTGCGGTCGTCTCGATGCCCGACCAGTACCTCGGTGAACGGACGTGCGCCTTCGTCGTGACCGAGGGCGAGGCGCCGAAAGCGCTCGCACTCAAGGCTTTCCTGCGAGAACGAGGACTCGCTGCATACAAGATCCCCGACAAGGTGCTTTTCGTCGACGCGTTCCCGGTGACCGGTGTCGGCAAGATCAGCCGCAACGAACTCCGCCGGGCGCTGACCGCCACCCTCCAGAACTGACGTCACCCTCCAGAAAGCGAAGATCGATGGCTCTGCCGAAGTCCGTGTCCTATTCCCTTCCCGACGAGCAACCGTCGAACGTGGCGTCGTGGTTGATCGATCCGGACCGTGCCGTGCTGCTCGTCCACGACATGCAGGAATACTTCGTGCGGTCGTTCGACCGTACGGCCGATCCGCTCGCCACCGTGGTTCCGCACATCGACCTGCTGCGCAACACCGCCCACGAGGTCGGAGTTCCGGTGGTCTACACCGCACAACCGGGAGACCAGGACCCGGCGGATCGTGCGCTGCTGTCGGACTTCTGGGGTCCCGGGCTGTCCGAGGATCCGACCGAAACGTCGATCATCGCGGACCTGACGCCGCACGAGGGCGACACCATGCTCACCAAATGGCGGTACAGCGCCTTCATCCGCACAGATCTTCTCGAACGGATGCGCGCGTGGGGTCGCGACCAGTTGATCGTCACCGGGGTGTACGCCCACATCGGCTGTCTCACCACCGCGCTGGACGGTTTCATGAACGACATCCAGGTCTTCTTCGTTTCGGACGGCACCGCAGACTTCTCGCAGCGTGAGCACGTCGATGCCCTGACCTACGTCGCGTCGCGATGTGCGGTGGTGCTGCCCACCGACGAGGTCGCGCGTGCGCTCACGCGCTCGTCGGTGCGCGCCTGAGTCACACCCCGACGGACCGGTCGTCGTGCTCGGAGACCGTGCGATCGTCGCGACGAGCGAGCGCGGCGTACTTACCGCCGAGCGCGACGAGCGCGTCGTGGGTACCCCGCTCGATGATCCGGCCGTGATCGAGGACCACGATCTCGTCGGCGTCGCGGACGGTGGACAGGCGGTGCGCGATCGTGATCGTCGTCCGTCCGGCCCGCGCGTTGTCGAGCGCCTGCTGCACCGCGCGTTCGGTGTCGTTGTCGAGAGCACTCGTCGCTTCGTCGAGCACCAGGATCCGCGGGTCGCGCAGGAGGGTGCGGGCGATCGCGAGTCGCTGCTTCTCGCCGCCGGAGAAACGGTGCCCGCGGGCGCCGACGACGGTGTCGTAACCGTCGGGCAACGACATGATGAGGTCGTGGATGTGCGCGGCACGCGCGGCGTCCTCGATCTCCGCGTCGGTGGCGTCCGGCCGGGCGTAGCGCAGGTTCTCGCGGACCGTGGCGTGCAGCAGATACGTCTCCTGCGACACGACTCCGACGAGAGCGGCCACGTCGGCGAGTCGCATGTCGCGCAGGTCGATTCCGTCGATCGTCACCCGTCCCGCCGTCGGGTCGTACAGCCGCGCGACGAGCGACCCGAGGGTGGTTTTGCCCGATCCGGTCTCACCGACGAGCGCGACGCGGGCGCCGGCCGGTACGTCGAGGTCGATCCCGTCGAGCGCGAGGCGGTGTGCCCCGTCGTACCGGAAGCTCAGATTCTCGAAGCGGACCCTGCCGGCGACCTTCGCCGGATCGACCGGCACCGGATCGGCGGGCTCGTCGATGTCGACCGCCAGGTCGAGGTACTCGAAGATGCGGCTGAACAGCGCGAGCGAACTGGTGACGGACACGCCGACGTCGAGCAGGCTCATGAGCGGCCGGAAGAGCGCGCCCTGCAGGCCGGTGAAGGCGACGAGGGTGCCGATGGTCATGCCTCCGGAGGTCGCCGGTAGACCGGCGACGAGATAGAGCACCGCGGGAATCGCGGCGAAAATGATGTTCATGGTGGCCATGCGCCACCGGCCCGAGAGTTGGGCGTGCACCTCGAGATCGGCGAGATCGGCGGAGGTTTTCGCGAACTTGTCCGACAGCGCGGGCCCGGTGCCGAGGGTCTTGCCGAGCAGCACACCGCTGACCGACAGACCTTCGTCGATCTGGGTCTGGATGTCGGCGAGGCGGCGTTGCTGGCGGGTGGTGATCGCCCGTCGCATCTGGGCGACGCGGCGGGTGAGCCAGATGGCGGGCGGAAGCACGATCAGCGACAGCAGGGACAGTCGCCAGCTCAGCACGGCCATGGCGATCGCGGTGCCGACCACGGTCGTGATGTTGGCGGCGAGCGAGGTGGCGGTGGTCGTGACCACGGATTGCATGCCGCCGATGTCGTTGGTCAGCCTCGACTGGATCTCGCCGCCGCGGGTGCGGGTGAAGAACGTCAGGGACTGCCGTTGCAGGTGCGTGAAGACCCGGGTGCGCAGGCCGTGCATGATCCGCTGGCCGACGGTGGTGGAGATCCAGGTCTGCACCACCCCGAACAGGGAACTGATCACGGTGACGGCGAGCATGCCGCCCACCGCCCACAGCAGCAGGCTCACGTTCTGGTGCGGAATCGCGTCGTCGATGACGGCCCGGACGAGGAACGGTGTCGCGAGCGAGACGGCGGACGAGGCGACGATCAGCACGACCACGAGCGCGATCTGGCGACGATAAGGGGCGAAGAGCGCGCCGATCCGGCGCAGGCTGACGGGAGATTCGCGTAGCTGCTCGACGTCCTTGGGATCGATTTTTCCGCGGCCACGGGAGGGGCCGCCTCGACCTGGTGGGGGATGCATCATGTGCACACCACCTCGATTCTGCATTCGTACGTACTTGCTGAGGTTGCCTCATTAAGAGGTAGCTGTCAAGTGAGGTATGATCCGGGCCATGTCCGATTCCCCCGTGGTGTTGCGCGATCTGCTCATGGGCGCCACGCGCACCCTCCGGCGCCGTTGGCACGACCTCCTGCAGCCGTGGGAACTCTCTCCCCACGAGCATCGGGCTCTGCGGGTCATCGGTGAGAGCGATACCCCGATCCGCCTGGGAGTTGTGGCGAAGGCCCTGCGCATCGCTCCCCGTTCGGCCACCGAGGTGGTCGACCGGCTCGAATCCCGCGGACTCACCGAGCGCCTCGCCGATCCCGCCGACCGCCGCGCGGTGTGTGTCCAGCTCACCGGCGACGGACGCACCGTTCTCTCCGAACTCGATGCGGCACGCGACACGGACGCCGCAGAGGTGTTCTCCCGGCTCGACGCGTCCGAGCGGGCCGACCTCTCGCGGCTCCTGCGCAAACTCGTGGACGACGCGCCCCGCTGACATCTCACATTCTCCTCCTCCGGCGCGTTTACCCGACAAGACCGAAGGAGGCCGCATGACGCACCACACCCCGAAGTTGGCCGCGCGCGTGGACGCTCTGCCCTGGACGCAGCTCACCGAGGAACTCGACAACTACGGTTGCGCCGCCACCGGCCCGCTGCTCGAACCGGCCGAGCGCGCAGAGATCCTGTCGATGTGGGACGACGACGCCCGCTTCCGGACGACCGTCGACATGGCCCGCCACCGCTACGGCCACGGCACCTACAAGTACTTCGGTACGCCCGTACCGAAACAGGTGGCCCAACTCCGCAGGATCTTCTATCGGCACCTGCTGGCGCCCGCGCGCGACTGGGCAGCGCGGCTCGGCGATCCTGCGCCCTGGCCCGACGACTTCGACGAGTGGCTGGAAATGGGTCATGCCGCGGGCCAGCCCAAGCCCGCACCGTTGATGCTGCGGTACGTCGGCGGCGACTGGAATGCGCTGCACCGCGATCTGTACGGCGATCTCGCGTTTCCGCTGCAGGTCGTGATCGGGCTCGACCGCCCCGGTGTCGACTACACCGGCGGCGAGTTTCTCCTCCTCGAGCAGCGGCCCCGCGCTCAGTCCCGCGGCACCGCCAACGTCATCGAGCAAGGGCACGGGCTGATCTTCACCACCCGCGACCGCCCGACGCGCGGCGCCCGGGGGTGGACGCGCTCGCCGGTGCGGCACGGCGTGAGTACCGTCCGGTCCGGGCTGCGACGCACCCTCGGGCTGGTGCTGCACGACGCCGCCTGAAGCGCGGCGAGATCCGCGGCCGACGCATGCCCCGTCCCGCGAGGTACACCGGGTCTGTCAGATCACCGTCTCGGACCGGCGTTCGAGCAGGACGGTGTCGTGCCATACGCCGGCGAGCTTGCCGATGCGTTCACGGACACCCACTGTGCGAAATCCCTCCGAGTGGTGCAGAGCGAGACTGGTGCGGTTCTCCGGGAAAATCGAGGTCTGCAGCGTCCACAACCCCGCCTCGTCGGCGGCATCGACCTGGATGCGCAGCAGCGCCTTGCCTACCCGGCGCCCGCGCATCCCGTCGGCGACGTAGATCGAGTTCTCCGCCACCCCGGCATAGCATTCGCGGCTCGATACCGGGCTCAACGCCGCCCACCCGACGACGCACCCGTCGATCTCGGCGACCCAACGGTGGTCGGGCAGCCACACCTTGTCGAGCACCTCGAGAGCGGGAACCTCGGTGGTGAAGGTCGCGGTTCCGGTGGCGATCCCCTCACCGTAGATCCGCCGCACCGCAACCCAGTCTCGACCTTCGAGCGGGCGCACCGTCACGTCGGCAGCGCGCTCCTCGGGGCGACGGGGTCGACCGGGGCGGACGCCCTTCACTGCAGTGTCGGTGTCCACCCCGACGCCGCGAGCAACCGTGGGCGGCAAACCGTGCGATGTCATGACTCCACTGTATTGATCGACCTTGCGGCCCGCCGAACCTTCCGGACCCGTCGAGGCGCACGCTCGGCTCGGTCTGCACGACGGGCTCAGTGTCGGCAGCTTCCTTGGTAGTGCCGTCGGTGCGCAGCGCTCAGGATTCGAAGAACCGTCTCGGATTGTCGACGAGCATCGTGGTGATCTGCTCGTCGCTGACGCCCCGTTCGCGGAGTTCGGGCAACACGTCGTCGCTGATGTGGTTGTAGTTCCAGTTCGGTACCGCGAGTTCCTTCACGTCGTAGGGGAACCAGTCGATGAAGCACGACGCATCATGCGCGAGCACCATGCGGTCCGCATATCCGAGGTCTGCCAGCGCGGCCACGGTGGCGACGCGTTGTTCGAACGGCAGCAGCAGGTCGAGCCCGAAGCGGTCCATCCCGAGAATCGACCCGGCGTCGGCGATCTTCCGGAGGTAGTCGAGGTCCGTGGAATCTCCGCTGTGCCCGATCACGACTTTCGTCAGGTCGACACCTTCCTCGGCTAGGACCTGCTGCGCGACGAGACCCGACTCGGTGTGCGGATTGGTGTGCACCGTGATCGGAACGCCCGTTTCCACGTGCGCCCGGCCGACCGCGCGCATCACGCGCTCCACTCCGGGAGTGAGGCCTTGCGCTTCGATCGCGCACTTGAGCATCGCCGCCTTCACACCCGTGCCGGCGATGCCCTCCCGAATGTCCCGGACGAACAACTCGGTCAGCGGTTCGGGAGCGTCGAACAGCATTCCCGGTCCGACATAGTGGAATTGGAACGGCAATTCGTTGTAGGTGTACAGACCGGTCGCGACAAGGATGTTGATGTCGGTGTGTTCGGCGATGCGCTGAATCCGCGGTATGTACCGGCCGAGTCCGATCACGGTGGGATCGACGATCGTGTCGATTCCGCGGTCCGACAATGCGCGCAGTTTCGAGATCGCGTCGTCGACGCGCAGGTCCTCGTCCCACCTCGTCGGGTATTCGGGGTAGTTCTCGCGCATTTCCTCCCCGAGCACGAATACGTGTTCGTGCATGAGGACACGACCGAGATCACCGGTGTCGGCGGGGCCGCGGACGGTGTCGACAGATGCCATGGCGCAGAGGCTATGTCACCACGAGCGGACACGGACCGGGTTTCGGCGGGACCACATTTCCTACCTGCGCGGGCTCAGCCTCGGAGGAACTGCTGGTACCGGCGCATGCCGCTCAACCAGCGGTCGTAGTCTGCGCCCTTGTGCCGGTACATCTCGAGGACTTCGGGGTGGGGAAGGATCAGGAAGTGCTCTTCTTCCAGCGCGCCGAGCACGACTTCCGCGACATCGTCCGGTTCCAGAACCGCCCCGGCCCCGGTCACCGCGCGGGTGGCGAGCGCGCCGAGTTCGCTGTCGGAGTTCTTTCCCGCGTACAACAGTGGAGTGTTGACGCCCATCGGGCACAGGCACGACACTCGCACACCGCGGTCGCCGTAGGTGACCGACAGCCACTCGGCGAACCCGACCGCGGCGTGCTTGGTCACCGAATACGCCGCCGACCCGATTTGGGTGAGAAGACCGGCAGCCGATGCGGTGCTCACGAAATACCCTTCGCCCCGCTCCACCCATCCGGGCACGAGAATGTTCGCAGCACGGATGTGGGCGCGCAGATTGACGTCGAGGACCTGATCCCAGGCGGATTCGCCGATATCGAGTCCGGGCGGGCCGGTGATGCCGGCGTTCGCGAAATACAGGTCGACCGGCCCGAACTCCGCTTCGGCACGCTCCACGAGACCACGGATCGCGTCGGTGTCGGAGACGTCGCCTCCCACCGCGATCGTCGACGTGCCGTCGAGAGCGTCCACGACACGCTGAGCGGCGTCCTCGTCGAGGTCGGCCACGACCACACGGGCGCCTTCTGCCACGAGCCTGGCCGCGAGAGCGCCACCGATTCCACCGCCGCCACCCGTCACGATGGCTACCTTGCCGTCAACCTTCACCGGACCCCTCTCGGTCGTGATGCTCGCTGCCCGCACTGTCGCACGCTGCACCGGACTATAGGGCGAACACCGGACGACGCGGGGGCAAGTCGTCGTCCGTGCCGGGACTTGGCATCCTGGAGACGGACGCATTGCCACGATCCGCCGAGAGTGACCCTGACCGTGAACGAACTGTTCTCCATCCCCCGTCCGCGCCGCGAGATCGCGCCCGGTGCGGTGCACGTGCCCGACTGGCTGAATGTCGACCAGCAGCGAGAACTGGTGGAACTCTGCCGCGAGTGGGCACGGGGCCCGGCGCCGATGCGGCACACCGTGTTACCGGGCGGCGGGCAGATGTCGGTGCGTACGGTGTGCCTCGGCTGGCACTGGTCCCCCTACCGGTACAGCCGCACAGCGGTGGACGTCGACGATGCGCCCGTCGCGCCCCTCCCCGACCTGCTCGTCGATCTCGGGCGGCGCGCGGTCGCCGATGCGTATCAGGACGCGGCCGCGGGAGCGGACTACACACCGGACGCCGCATTGATCAACTTCTACGATCACGACGCGCGCATGGGCATGCACCAGGACAAGGACGAACGGGTCGCGGCCCCGATCGTGTCGCTGAGCATCGGCGACGCCTGCACGTTCCGCTTCGGCAACAGCGAGTCGCGGGGCCGCCCGTACACCGATGTTCGTCTCGAATCCGGCGACCTGTTCGTGTTCGGCGGGCCGTCACGATTCGCCTTTCACGGTGTGCCCGTCGTCTTCCCCGACACCGGCAGCGCACAGGTGGGACTGTCCGGCGGCCGGCTGAACATCACCTTGCGCGCGACCGGCCTGGACTGACCGAACCCCGACTCAACGGTCGCCGAGTTGCCGCGCAGCGTCCTCGAGGGCTGCGACGTCACTCCCGGAGAGTTCGATCCGGGCGGCGGCGATGTTGGCGTGAAGATGCGTGATGCTCGTGGTTCCGGGCAAGGGAACGACCGCGCCGGCGACCCGGCGAGCGCGATGATGAACCCACGCGAGGGCGATCTGGCCACGTGTCGCTCCTTCTCGCGCAGCAATGTCGGCAAGGGCCTGCCCGAGAGGATTGCCGGCGGAGTGAGTCAGGCTGCCGTGCCCCAGTGGCGAATACGCGACCAGCGCGATCCCCAGGTCGGCGAGAGTCGGGAGCAGGGTTTCGACGCCGCGTTGCGCGAGGGACCACTCCAACTGGACCGCGGCGATCGGGTGCACAGCGTGTGCGCGCCGGATGTCGTCGAGCGTGACATTGGACAACCCGAGCGCACCGATCTTCCCGGCTCGGTGCAGTTCGGCCATCGCGGCGACGGTCTCCTCGATGGGTGTCTCCTCGCTGCGGTGATGCAGATAGTAGAGGTCCAGATGGTCGACGCCGAGACGCCGTAACGAACCGTCGATGGCCGAACGCACTGTCGCAGGATCCGCGCGGACGCTCCAATCGTCCATCCGGCCCGATGGCCCCAATAGACGCCGAACTTGCTGCACAACGTGACGTCCTGGCGACAGCCGCCGAGTGCACGGCCGACCACTTCCTCGTTTCCGTACATTTCGGCGGTGTCCAGCACGGACACGCCGGCATCGACGGCGGCCCGGACCAGGCGGGCGGGGTCACGGTCGTCGTCGCCCCACCCGTCGTCCGTCAGTCGCATCAGGCCCAGGCCCTGGAGGGGCGCGGTGTCGGATGTCCACGTCGCAACCGTCATGAACGATGACGCTACGACCTCGACTGCACTCGAGGTCAAGAGCGACGGGCGTCGCCCGGCATCCCGGTCGTCCGGTGGACCCGACCCCCGATCACCCCGATACGGCCCTCGTCGGGTTCGGTATTGTCAGGCCATGAGCGTCGATATTCCGGCAGCGCAGACCCCCTCCTCCGGCGACGATCCTCTGGCACTCGACCGGCAGGTGTGCTTCGCGCTCGCCGTCGCCAACCGCGCCGTACTCGCGGTCTACCGTCCGATTCTGGACCGGCTCGGTCTCACGCACCCGCAGTACCTGGTGATGCTCGCCCTCTGGGAACGGGCACCGATGACGGTCAAGGACATCGGGGGCGTGCTGCAACTCGACTCCCCCACGCTGTCACCGTTGCTCAAGCGGCTCGAAGCCCTCGGCTTGCTCACGCGCGAGCGCAGCACGGTCGACGAGCGGCAACTCGTCGTGGACCTCACCGCCGAAGGCCGGGCACTGCGCCGCAAGGCGGAGTCGGTACCCGGCGAGGTGGTCGAGTCCCTCGGTGTCGATATCGCCGAACTCGAGGCGCTCCACACCGCACTCGTTCGGGTCAACGCCGCAGCGCTGAAGGCCGGGACCCAGCACCGTTAGGCACCGGTTCCCGGCCTCCGGCTGCGCCGCTGCTCAGTGGTGGCCGGACTGCTCAGTGGTGGCCACTGCTCAGTGGTGCGAGATCAGCGGAACCGACGCTTCGCTCGTGTACACGAGGAACGTGAACGACTCCTGGAAGTACAACTGGACGTTCTCACTGTCGTGCGAGAGGTAGCCGATCGACAGGTCCTGCCCGACCTGCAGGTCGTAGTCGCCGCCACGGGTGGTGAGCACGAACGCTCCGTCGATCGCGGGAGCCCAGATGATGTCCCCGTCGATCAGACGTCTGATCTGCTCCCGGATCGGATAGCCGTGATCGGACGTTTCGCTGACCTTGGTGAACTCGTCGGCGCTGAGCAGCACGTGGTACGGCCCGCCGACACCGGCGAGTCGCAACTCGGACAGCGCCTGGCTGATGGTCTCGGGAATGTCGCGCGGATCGTCGGGCAGTTGCAGCGCGGTGTTGGACGACGAGGCGCGGATGCCCTCGATACCGGCGGCGGCGTAACCCTCGAAGATCGCCCGGTCTTCGGCGAACGCGATCTGCCGCGCCGCTTCCTTGACGGCATCGAGATCGACATCGGCGGCGCCGCGCTCGACGTTGTCGAGTTCTTCACGCGAGAGCGTGAACGGCACGCGGAGTTCGACGAGGGGCGCGACCCGATGCTGACGCGCCCGGACTCCCGCGGCGGGGGAATCGACTTCTCGCAACCGGCCGAGGCCGACCGCGGCGAAGTCGGTGCCGTGCGGACCCGAGAAATCGACGACGAGGCGGCCGGCGACGTGCCGCTTGAACGTGCGCGTCGCCTCCTCCTCGATCTCGGCCCACGCCGCGTCGGTTATCGGAGCGAGGTCACGATAGAGATTGTTCACAGCGTTGAACTCCTTCTGAGAGCACCGATTCCGAGTGAACCGTCGGTAGCCGGCGGTGTCGATGCACCGGTGTCGGCGGCGACGGATACGTCCGTCGGTGCGGGCGGAAGATCGTCGAGCATCTCTGCGGTGGGGCAGAAGAAGAGAGAACCCGTGACCGCCGTGGAGAAGTCGAGAATGCGGTCGTAATTGCCGGGCGGATTTCCCAGGAACATGTTGCGCAGCATCTGCTCGGTCACGTCCGGTGTCGCGGCGTAACCGATGAAGTACGTGCCGAACTCGTCGGCTCCGAAACTGCCGAAAGGCATGTTCGCGCGGAGGATCTGTCGTTCCTCACCGTCTTCGTCCTCGATGCTGGTGAGCGCGACGTGCGAGTTCGCGGGCTTGGTGGCGTCGTCGAGTTCGATGTCGTCGAGTTTCGTCCGGCCGATCACGCGTTCCTGCTCTTCGACACTGATGTTGTTCCAGGTCGAGAGGTCGTGCAGGTACTTCTGCACGATCACGTAACTGCCGCCGGTGAACTCGGGATCCTCGTCGCCGACGAGCGCGGCGTCGACCGCCTCCTCGTCTTCCGGATTCTCGGTGCCATCTACGAAACCGAGCAGGTCGCGACGCTCGAAGTAGCGGAAGCCGTGGGTTTCGTCGACGACGGTCGCCGCGCCACGCAGGCGGTCGTTGATCTTCGCCGCCAGTTCGAAGCACAGATCCGTCGACGACGCGCGGAGGTGGAACAGCAGGTCGCCGGGTGTGGACGGCGCACTGTGCCGGCCGCCGTCGAGCGGGACGAACGGGTGCAGATCGGCGGGACGCGGACCGTCGAACAGTCGGTCCCACATCTCCGAACCGATGCCCGTCACGACCGACAGGCCACCGTCCGGAATCCGGAAACCGACGGACCGTCGCAGACCGGACAGGTCTTCGAGAAGACTCCGGACGTCGTCTTCTCGTCCCTCGTCGATGGTGACGACGAGAAAGATCGCCGCCTCGGTGAGCGGGGTCAATATCGGTTGTGAGCGCACCACGGACCAACCGTAGTTCACGTGAGCGGTCACAGCACCACTACGTCCCGATGCGTTTACGGCACCATCCACGAGAGCACGGTCGTGGTCTGCAACCAGACGAGCACGGCCAGGACGACGACCATCGCGACGCTGATCGGCGCCAGGCGCCGCAGCAGCAGTCGGTCCCGGCCGGACAATCCCTGCACCGACGAGACCAGCGCCAGGTTTTGCAACGCGATCGGGGTGCCTGCGGTGCCGCCGGCCATGTTCCCGGCGACGAGCACGGTCGGGTCGAGTCCTGCCTGTTGCGCCGCCGAGACCTGGAGGCTTCCGAACATCGCGTTGGACGCGGTGTTGGATCCGGTCACCAGCACACCCAGCCAGCCGAGCAGCGGGGACAGCAGTGCGAACGCGGCGCCGGCCCCCGCGAGGAACTGGCCGATGGTGGTGGTCTGCCCCGACAGGTTCATCACGTAGGCGAGCGCCAGGACTGCGGTGACGGTCGCGAACGACCAGCGCAATTGGACGACCGCAGCGACGAGGCACCGCAGTGCGTCACCCGAGGCGACACGGAGCACCATCACCGAGAGCAGCGCGGCGACGAACACGAGCGACCCCGGTGCCGTGAGCAGATTGAGGTTGAAGGTCTCCGCCGTCGGGACTCTGCCGTCGGCGCCCGTCACGTCGAGACCCGGCCAGTCGAACGCGAAGGTCGCGTTGGACAGGAACGACTCGACCGGACCGAGACGGCTGACCAGGAAGACAACCACGATCAGCGCGTACGGCGCGAACGCCTCGATCGTCCTGCGGCGCGTGTCGTGGATGCGGTCTTCCCCACCGGTGCGCGTGGCGTCCGGCGTCGGAGTCCACACCTTCAGCACGATCAGCAGCGCGACCAGACCGGCCGCCGCACCCGCGATATTGCTCAGTCCCACGGTCAGGTAACTCGCGCAGAGGAACTGCGCGGCAGCGAACGCGACCCCGACCACGAGCGCGACGGGCCACGTCTCGCGCACACCGCGACGCCCACCGACCACTGCGACGAGCACCAAGGGCACGAACACGGCGAGCAGGCACACCTGCCGGGCGACGACCGGACCGATCTCGTCGACGGGGATCTCCGACACCCGCGACATAGTCAGGATCGGTGTGCCCATCACGCCGAGCGGTGTCACCACCGAGTTCGCGAGGAGCGACGCCGCTGCCGCACGAATCGGGGGCAGTCCGGCACCGATGAGCACGACCGTCGCGACGACGATGGGAGTACCGAACCCGGCGACCGCTTCGAGCAGCGCGCCGAACAGGAACGCGATGACGATCGTAAGGATGCGATGGTCCGGCGAGATCCGGGCGAATGCGCGTGTGAGCACGTCGAAGTGACCGGACTCGACGGTCAGGCGGTACACCCAGACCGCGTTGAGGACCGTCCACATGATCGGGAACAGGCCGAATACCGCACCCTCGAGGCCCGCGCTGAGCGCCGACCCGACGGGCATGCCGTACCCGGCCGTTGCGACGACGAGTGCGACCAGCACCGCCACCGCCACCGCGGCGTGCGACTTGAACCGGAACACCGCGAGAAGCACGAGCATCGTCAACAGCGGAAGAGCCGCGACGAGTGCCGACCACGCGAGCGAGCCGCCGATCGGTGAGATCGGCTGGATGTACGTGCCTGTCACCGCATCATGCCCCGAACGACTCCACGGCGGTGCGCAGGGCGGTTGCGGTGCCGTCGAGCACCGTCCGGTTCGGGGTCTGCGCACGCGCACGGATACCGAATCCGTCACCGCTCGTGCGCGGCACCAGGTGCAGGTGGACGTGAAACACTTCCTGGCCGGCGGCGACACCGTCGGCCAGGAAAAGGTTCACACCGTCGATCGGCAGGTCGCTCGCCCGCATCGCCGTGGCAATGCGCTGCCCGGCGGCGAACACCTTCGCGCCGTCATCGGGGTCGAGTTGCGCCAGTCCCGACGCGTGCCGCTTCGGCACCACGAGCAGGTGCCCCGGTGTGAACGGCCGGATGTCCATGAAGGCGAGGACGTCCGGTTCGTCGAGCACGATGCTCGCCGGGGCGTCACCGGCCACGATGGCGCAGACGATGCACTCGCTCACCGGACCGGCGCCTCCGCGGCAACCGGCTCGCGCGCGGTGCTGAGCAGGCGCAGCAGTTCGGCTTGCACGGTGGGCCGATCCCCCGCCGGGTCGTCACTGTGCGCGAGATAGAGCATCGCCTCCTCGACAGCCGCGACGAGCAGATGCGCGAGCACGGAAGTGCGGGTGGACATCGACCGGTGCGTGTCGGGGTACAGCGCAATCAGCATCCGCTCGATGAGACGAAGCGTCGAATGACGGTGTGCCTCACGCACTTCGGCCCATCCGAGAACGGCAGGTGCCTCGATGAGCAGCAACCGGCGCTTCGGCTGGTCGTTGACCACGTCGAGAGACGCCAGCACCGCCGCGGTGAAACGCGCCCACGGATCGTCGATGGCTTCGCCGGGTTTCAGAGTCTCCTCCGCCTCGAGCTGCACACGCTCGACGACACCTCGGAACAGATCCCGCTTGTTCGCGAAGTGGTGGTAGAGCGCGCCGCGGGTCACCCCCGCGACCGCGACGATGTCCTCCGTCGCCGCCGCGGCATACCCGTCTCGCAAGAACACTTCGAGCGCGGCGTCCAGCAGCGCACTCCGCGTTCGCGTCGCGTTCCGCACCCTTCCAGGGCTCGTTTTCTCGAGCACTGTTTCCTCCCCTGTGTTGTGCAGCTATCCCCTCGGGACTCCCCCGTAGCCCCCCCTACTTACTACAAAATCGGCGCCGGCGAGTAGCGAGCGGCGTCCGGGTACCGGTCCACCAGCTCCTGTACGGCTGCGATCACCGCGCTCACCTGCGCGTCGGCGGCACCGACGAACGCCGAGCGGTCGGCGAGTGCTTCGTCGAGTGCGGCGCGGTCGAGCGGCAGCCGGTCGTCCGCGGCGAGGCGGTCGAGCAGGTCGGGTTCGCGGCCCTGCTCGCGCATCGCGAGCGCCACCGACACCGCGTGTTCCTTGATGGCTTCGTGTGCGGTCTCCCGGCCGACGCCGGCGCGCACGGCCGCCATGAGCACCTTCGTGGTTGCCAGGAACGGCAGGTAGCGGACGAGTTCCTTCTCGATCACCGCGGGATACGCGCCGAATTCTGCGAGCACCGTCAGGAAGGTCTCGATCTGGCCGTCGATCGCGAAGAACGCGTCGGGCAGCGCGACACGGCGCACGACGGAGCAGAACACGTCGCCTTCGTTCCACTGCGCACCGGCGAGTTCTGCGGCCATCGACGCGTACCCGCGCAGCACGACCTGCAGGCCGTTGACCCGCTCGCAGGACCGGGTGTTCATCTTGTGGGGCATCGCGGACGACCCGACCTGGCCGGGCTGGAAGCCTTCGGTGACCAGTTCGTGCCCTGCCATGAGGCGGATGGTGTGCGCGAAGGACGACGGAGCGGCTCCGACCTGCACGAGAGCCGACAGCACGTCGTGGTCCAGCGAACGCGGGTACACCTGCCCGACGCTGGTGAACACGTGGGAGAACCCGAGGTGCTGCGCGATCTTCTCCTCGAGCTGCGCGAGCTTCGCGGCGTCTCCGCCGAGCAGATCGAGCATGTCCTGTGCGGTGCCCATCGGGCCCTTGATGCCGCGCAGCGGGTACCGCTCGATGAGCTCGCGGACCCGCTGCAGCGCCAGGAGCAGTTCGTCGGCGGCCGAGGCGAAACGCTTGCCGAGGGTCGTGGCCTGCGCGGCCACATTGTGCGAGCGGCCCGCCATCACGTACGACGAATACTCTGCGGCCCGTTCCGCGAGTCGCGCCGCGACAGCGACGCCGTGCGCGTGCACATGTTCGAGCGACCGCAGGATCTGAAGCTGCTCGACGTTCTCGGTGAGGTCGCGGCTCGTCATGCCCTTGTGGACGTGTTCATGACCGGCGAGGGCGTTGAACTCCTCGATACGGGCCTTGACGTCGTGGCGCGTGACGCGCTCGCGGTCGGCGATGGACGCGAGGTCCACCTGGTCGACGACCCGCTCGTAGTCGACGATCGCCTCGGCCGGCACGTCGATTCCGAGTTCGGCCTGCGCACGGAGAACCGCGATCCACAGCTGCCGTTCGAGCACGATCTTGTGCTCCGGTGACCACAGCTCCCTCAGTTCGGGGCTGGCGTAGCGAGTGGCAAGGACGTTCGGGATGTGGCTCACGAGTGGCCAGTTTACGTTCCGTGTCCGGACTCATGGTTCGGCAGGCGGCGCGACCGAGTGCATGACGTCGAGGAGGATCGTCCTCGCCAGGGCGCGCGGGTCGGGATCGAGGTCGCCGAGCCCGCACAGCACGGCTCCGTCGACCACCACCGCGAGGGTGTGCAACTGCGGTACCCGGACTGCGCGGCCGCACCGTTCGAGCAACTCGGTCAGCACCTCGTCGACCTGCTCCCGAATGCCCATTTGTGCTTCGCGCAGTTCCGGATGCCGCACGGTGGCGACGCATCCCTCGTGGCGGGCGACGAGCCGGTCCCGGTCGTCATCGGACCCCGCGTTCCCCACGAGCAGGTCGAGGACCAGATCGGCGGTCTTCTCGAGGCTGCGCGGACAGGGCGGAACGTCCTCGACGCGCGCGCGCATGATCTCGAGGTCGCGGGCGCCGTTGTGCTGCATGGCGCACATCACGAGATGCTCGAGGGAGTCGAAATAGTAGGTCGTCGAAGCCAGAGGGAGACCCGCGCGCGTCGCGACCGCGCGGTGGCGCACCGCGTCGAGACCGCCCTCGAGAATCAGATCCGCCGCAGCCTCGACCAGCGCCTGCCGGCGCCGTTCGCCTTTCGGTGTGGCCGCGGTAGTCACAGTCACATCGTGACAGCCCGGGGCGCTCACCAGGGGAAAACGCCAGTTGATACCACCCGGTACGATTGCGCCTGCAGTCGTCGGTTCGAGGGCCGGATCGGTCGGTCCGCCCGCCTTTTCACGAACGATCGGAGCCGTACCCGGATGAGACGTCGCCGCATGCTTCAGGCATCCGCCCTCGGGGCGGCCGTCGCCGCGTTCGGATTGCCGGCAGGCCCCCTCCGGGTCGCTTCGGCGTTGCCCGTCGGGCTCGACACGTTACGCGAGAGCGTTCCCGAACTCTTCACACCTTCGCCGGTGCCTCCGCAGCACTCGGAGGTGATCGTCGTCGGTTCGGGGTTCGGGGCGAGTGTCGCCGCGCTCCGCCTGGCGGAAGCCGGGAGCAAGGTCACCGTGCTCGAGCGGGGTATGCGCTGGCCCCGCGACCCGTGGCGCGAGATCTTCACCTCCGACCTGCTGGCCGACGGCCGTGGTTACTACCACCGCACGCACTTCACCGGCCCGACCGGCATCCCGGTGCAGTGCGACGACTTCGCCGGTGTCCTCGACGTCGTCGACTACCCCAACATGTCGGTGTGGCGCGGCGCGGCCGTCGGTGGCGGGTCGGTCGTGTTCAGCGGCGTGATGATCGCGCCCGAGCAACGCTTCTTCGAGCACGTCTTCGGTGACCGGTTGAGCTACGACGACATGGCCGCGACGTGGTACCCGAAGGTCCGGTCGATGCTGCGTCTCGACCCGATGCCCGACGACATCTATCACGCACCGGAGTTCACGCACTCCCGCCGCTGGGACGACGACGCGCGGGCCGCGGGGTACTCGCCGCACCGGATCGACGGCATCTGGGACTGGGATGTGGTCCGGGCCGAACTGGCCGGCGCGGTGCGGCGTTCCGCCGTCGCCGGAGAGAGCAACCTCGGCAACTCCAACGGCGCGAAGTTCGACCTGACACAGAACTACATTCCGGCAGCGGAAGCGACCGGGCGCGCGCTGGTGTGTCACGGACACCGGGTTCTCGCCATCGGCCAGGAATCCGGCGGCCGGTACCTGGTCGAGGTGCAGGAAGTCGATCCGACCGGCGCGGTACTGAACACGACGACCCTGACGTGCGACCGTCTCGTACTCGGCGCCGGATCGATCGGCACGACCGAACTGCTCGTGAAAGCCCGTCACACCGGGTCGCTGCCGCGGCTCAACGAGCACGTGGGCCGGGGCTGGGGCACCAACGGCGACGCCGTGCTCGTCCGTTCCCTCGCGTTCACCGACGGGTTCGGCGGAGACCAGGGCGCACCGTCCGCGTCGCGGATCGTCGACGAGTCCGGTCTGCCGCTGAGCCTCGAGAACTGGTTCGTCGCAGGCACGGCGAAGGATGTGGGCATGCTCGCGTCGCTCGGGATGACGCTGGACCCCACGCGCGCGGAAATGGTCTACGACGCCGCGACCGGACGGACGATCGTCGACTGGCCGGCGGGCGGTGAACTCGCGAGTGTCGCGGCCCTGCGTGAGGTCCACAACGCGATGGCCGCCGCGGGTGGCACCGTCGTGGGCGCCCCGCCGATGGCCGAGGACGTCAACGCCTCGTTCACGGCGCACCCGCTCGGCGGCGTCGTGCTGGGCGATGCGACCGACGGCTACGGGCGCGTCCACGGGCATCCGGGGCTGTACGTCGTGGACGGTGCTCTGATCCCGGGCAGTACCGGCACCGTGAACCCCTCGTTGACGATCGCGGCGCTCGCCGAACGCAACCTCGCCCGGATCGTCGCGGACGGCCGTTAGTCCACCGCGCGCCCGGCGGCGGTCAGGGCAGCGACACAGTCAGGGCAGCGACACAGTCAGGGCAGCGGCAGCCAGCCGGCGAGCCGGTCCAGCGCGGCGGTGACGTCGGAGGTGGCGCCGGCGAACGACAATCGCACGGTCCGGTCGCCGCGCACGGTATCGAAATCGACGCCGGGCGCGAGCGCGAGGCCGGTGTCGTGCAGCAGGCGCGCACACCACGCAGTCGACGTCTCCCCGGAGAGCAGCAGATGCTCGATGTCGGCGTAGACGTAGAACGCGCCGTCCGCGGGAGCGAGGTCGGTGATGCCGAGATCGGGCAACCCGGTGAGCAACAACTCGCGGTTGACGGCGTACCGCGACACATGGGCGTCGAGTTCGGCGCGCGCTTCGGTACCGAACGCCTCGATCGCCGCGAACTGCGCGATCGACGGCGGGCACACCGTCATGTTCGAGCCGAGCCGTTGCAGCGCGGGACGCAGCGATTCGGGAGCCAGCATCCAGCCGAGGCGCCATCCCGTCATGGAGAAGTACTTCGACACCGACCCCACCACGGCGGACTCCCGCGAGGTGGCCCAGGCCGTCGACGCCGCGGGCGAGCCGTGCGTTCCGAATTCGATGCCGTGGTAGATCTCGTCGGAGACGAGCAGGGCGTCGTGCTCGTCGCACCAGCGGGCGAGCGCGGCGAGTTCGTCGGGTTCGATCATGGTGCCCGTCGGATTGGCGGGACTCGCGACGATCACGCCCGCCGGCGGAGCGTCGAGCGCTTCGAGCATCGCGACCGTCGGCTGGTATCGCGTCTCCGGGCCGCAGTCGAGTTCGACGACTCGGCACCCGAGCGCAGCGAGAGTGTTGCGGTAGGCGGGATATCCGGGTCGTGCGACGACGACCGTGTCCCCTGGGTCGAAGGCCGCGAGAAACAGCAACGTGAACGCGCCCGACGATCCGGTGGTGACGACGACGTCGTCCGCGTCGACGTCGATTCCGTAACGGTCCCGGTGATACGCGGCGATTTCTTCGCGCAGCGGCAGGATCCCGAAGGTTTCGGTGTAACCGAGCAGTTCCGCATCGATGGCCTGTACGGCCGCGCGGAGCACGGGCGTGGGCGCCGGCGTCGAAGGCTGGCCCGCCGCCAGGCTCAGGACGTCACCGTGGGAGCGTTGCCGTTCGGCAGCCGCCTTCCACACGTCCATGACGTGGAACGTCTCGATTCCGGAACGTCGCGATTCGGTGCGCACGTGATCGACGGTAGTACTGCGCAGCGAGCCGCTAGAGACCGGCCCGTTGACCGTGCGCGAGCGCCGACCACGCGTGAGGCACTTCGTCCAGCACGGCGAGCGGTGCCTGCCCGGTTTGCCCGCTGCTGTTCTCGGCGGCGTCGACGGCGAGGGGCGCGGGCGGACCAGCAGGGACGACGGGCAGCAGCAGGTGCGAGTCGAAGTCGCCACCGGCGTGCACGATGTGGAAACCCCGGTTGACAGTGCGGTCGTGACCGACCGCGGGATTGCCATCCAGGTCGTGACCGGAGACGACGAGGACGAGGGTCGAGCCCGCCTCGAAGAACGTGCTGTGCGGCATGATCTCGATGTCGACGGGAACCAGTTGGCCGGGCAGTAGCGGCCAGTACTTCGTGAGGTCGAGGACGGGCCGGTAGGCGGTCGACGCTTCGGTGTCCAGGGCGCGATGCGACACGCGAATCCAGCCGTGCGCCACGAAGCCTTCCTCGTATCCGCCGTGCCCTTCGAACCACACGTCCCGGCCACTCGCGTCGAGTTTCTTGAGGCCGACGAACAGGTCCATGTCGTTGGCATCCTTGGCCTGGACCCACAAGCGCAGGGCAGCGTGCCCGGTGACCTCGGTGTCTTCCGTGAACATGGTGGTGAAGGTCAGCTCGTCGCCTGCGACGGGGAACGTGCGCCGCGACTGCGCTTCGTCGGGCAGGGTCTTCTCCAGGGTGCCGGTGCCGTGGTCCAGATAGAGGGGTACGTAGCGGGTGCCGGGGACGGGCCAGTCCTGTTCGAACCGTTCCGAGTAGGTGCGCAGGTCGTGCCTGGTCTCCAGGCGCACGCGCGGCAGGAGGTCGAAGCCGTTGGCCTCGTCCTTGAGGAACCGGTCGAAGAACCGTCGCTGAACCTCGAGGACCTCGGCGCCGTAGTAGGTCTGCCACATCTTGCGGCCGTGGGTGTAGAGCCACTTGTACGACGATCCCAGCCGGGTGTATCCCTCGACCGACCCGCGGTTGCGGGGCCCCTGGTCCGACCACGACACCCCGACGAGGGCCGGTACGGTCACGCCTTCCAGGTCGGGCGGCGGGGGTGCGACGTGCCGGAATCGGTCGGGAAACCGACGCAGCAGCCACGGGGTGAGGCGTCGCAGCGATGTGAATGCCGGGCGGGCACCGCTGTGCATCGCGCGGTACCAGAATTCGCTGTAGCGGGTCTCGGGGATTCCGCCGTGGGTGAGCGTGTCGCGGCAGGGGTCGGTGATGCCCTCCCACGGGGCGATCGCCGCGAGGTGCGGCGGGCGGAGCGCGGCGGTGTACCACTGCAGTGTGGCCAGGTACGACGCCCCGGCGAGGCCGACCCTGCCGGTACACCACGTCTGTTCCGCGGCCCACTCGATCACCGCCGCCGCGTCCACCGCAGCGCGGCTGAGCAGCAACCTCGGGCGACCGTCGCTGGCGAAACAACCACGCATGTCTGCAACGACGACGGCGTATCCGCGAGGGACCCAGTAGCCGGGATCCGGGGCTTCGAACGAGGTGGCCTCACTCAGCTCGATGTCGCCGACGAACGCGCCCGATGCTGCGAGCGCCGCGAAGTCGACGGGGTAGTCGTCGATGCCGACGCCCTTGCCGTACGGCGTGACGGCGACGAGCGCGGGCAGTTGCTCGTCGGGCGCATGACGCGGCCGGTAGACGTCGGCACGCAGGATCGTGCCGTCGCCCGTGCGGATGGGAAGATCACGCTCGACGACGATGTCGTCGGGCAGCGGATACCCCACGACATTGTGGTGCCGTAGCGGTGTCGGATCCTGCGTGAGTGCTCGTTGCCACGAAACCATGCTTCACCCCTGGCACGTCAGAAGATGCACAGAGTGTGCAACATGCACCTGGTCGGTGCAAGGCTTGCGAGGCCCACTCCCTGCGCTTACAGCGTGATCCGGCCTTCCACTGCGGCGAGCCCGATGTCGCGGCGGAAGTGACCGCCGGGCAGCTTGATGCCCTCGAGTGTGGCGTATGCGTCGGCACGCGCGGCGGCCAGATCGTCGCCCACACCGACCACGCTGAGGACGCGGCCACCTGCCGAGAGCAGCTCACCGTTCGGCCCCCGCTTCGTGCCGGCGTGCAGCACATTGTCACCGTCTGCACCGGCGATCACATCCCCGGTGCGCGGGGTGGACGGGTAGTACTCGGCAGCGAGCACGACCGTCACCGCGGCGCCGTCACGCCACTGCAACGGGGGAAGAGTGTCGAGCGTCCCGGTGGCGACCGCGTCGAGCACGGTGCCGAGCGGCGACTCGAGCAGGGCGAGCACGGCCTGCGTTTCGGGATCCCCGAAGCGGCAGTTGAATTCGACGACGGCCGGACCGTCCGCGCCCATTGCAAGGCCCGCATACAGCAGGCCGGAGAATCCGCAGCCGCGGCGGACGAGTTCTGCGGCGACCGGTTCGACGACGTCACGGACGATGCGCTCTACGCTGCCCTCGGGCAACCACGGGAGCGGCGTGTAGGCACCCATTCCCCCGGTGTTCGGGCCGGTGTCGCCGTCACCCACTCGCTTGTGATCCTGGGCAGGAAGAAGCGGCACCACGGTTTCGCCGTCGACCAGGCAGAACAGCGAGACCTCGGGGCCGTCGAGGAACGACTCCAGCAGCACCGGATGGCCGTTCTCGATGATCTCCGCGGCATGATCGCGGGCCGCGTCGCGGTCGGTGGTCACCACGACGCCCTTGCCGGCGGCGAGACCGTCGTCCTTGACGACCCAGGTGGGCCCGAACCGGTCGAGTGCCTCGTCGATCTGCGCGGGAGAGTCCACAACTTCGCTGTGGGCGGTGCGCACGCCCGCAGCGGCCATCACATCCTTCGCGAACGCTTTGGATCCTTCGATGCGCGCGGCGGCGGCAGACGGGCCGAAGCAGGGAATCCCCGCCGCGCGGACAGCGTCGGCTACGCCGAGCACGAGCGGGACCTCGGGTCCGATGACGACGAGATCCGCCTTCTGGGCTTTCGCCAGCGCCACCACGTCGTCGGCGGCTGCCGCGTCCACCGGGAACTGCTCGGCGATCGCGGCGGTCCCGGCGTTACCGGGCGCGACCATGACGGCCGTCACTCCGGGGTCGCGGCGCAGGGCCAGGGCGAGAGCATGTTCACGGGCACCGGAGCCGATAACGAGTACGCGCACGCAGGACAGACTACGGGACCGGTTTCCACACGAGATCGGCGCGGCAGCGGCTCCGGGCGACGGCAGCGGCATTGGGGAGGTCGACGTTGTCCACCCAGTCGCGGGCCTGATCGTCGTCTCGTCCGTTGGCGACGTGCCGGTGTACGAGGCGGCGGGTGAGCGTGGGATCGGGGACGTCGAGGTAGATCGAGAGGTCGAGCAGCGACCGGATCTCGCCCCATCCTCCCTCGTCGAACAGCAGGTAATTGCCCTCCGTGATCACCACGCGGTCCTCGGGAGCTATCGCGTGGACCCCGGCGATCGGCTCGTCGAGCCGCCGGGAGAAGTCCGGTGCATAGATCGTCTCACTGCCGCGTGCCCTGATCCGCTCGAGGACGTTGCGATAACCCGCGACGTCGAACGTGTCCGGCGCTCCCTTCCGGGCGCGGGCCCCGCGGGCGTCGAGTTGCCGGTTCGACAAGTGGAACCCGTCCATGGGGGCCTGGCCGGCGGCGATACCCGCTCGCCGGAGCGCCTTCATCAGCAACCATGCCGCGCGACTCTTGCCCGCGCCCGGGGGCCCGCACAGACCCACTACGGTGCGCCGGCCCTCCGGAAGGCCCGCCAGCACGTGCGCGACGAGTTCGTCGACGAGTTCCCGCAGCGGTCCTGTGCGCACGGATTCGGGGCGTGCGGATCCGGGGGTTGCGGATCCGGGGGTTGCGGATTCGGGGGTTGCGGATTCGGCATCCACAGGTTCGGAGCACACAGGTTCGGGGGCCTCCATGTGAGCGACGATACGACTGTGGTGGTCCGGACCCTCGACGCGCAGCGCGAACACCGGTGGCATCCGGCGGGCTCCCGGCTGTCGCGGAGGTCGCCGACCGACTGCGATCCGCCTATCCTCGCGCTATGGCATCCGTCTTCAGCATGATCATCTCCGGGGAACTGCCGGGCCGATTCGTCTGGCAGGACGACGACGTCGTCGCGTTCCTCACCATCAACCCCCTGACCGAAGGGCACGTGCTCGTCGTGCCCCGGCAGGAAGTCGACCACTGGGAGAGCGTCGACGACGAACTCTGGACCAAGCTCAACGGCGTCGCGCAGATCGTCGGCAAGGCGGTACGGGCCGCGTACGACGCGCCGCGGACCGGTCTGGTGATCGCGGGTCTCGAGGTTCCGCACCTGCACCTGCACGTCTTCCCGGCCCGCTCGATGGCAGATTTCGACTTCGCAACCGTGGAGAAGGATCCGTCGGCAGAGTCCCTCGACCGTGCGCAGAACAAGATCCGCGACGAACTCAGGACGCTGGGGTACGCGGACAACGTCCCGGAGTGACGGAACGGCCCGGACCCCCGAGGGTCCGGGCCGCGAGGCCGACGAGGTCACGCGTGGGTGAGCGTGCCCGTCTTCGGCGTCCGGATGAAGAAGGACGCGGCTACCGCGAGGAGGGAAACGGCTCCGCCGTAGAGGAAGGCCGTGTGGATGCCCGACTGGCTCGCGCTCAGTGCGGTCGCGCCGTCGGCCGCACGCGAAGCCGCGGTGCTCGACATGACGGTGATGAACAGCGCGGTACCCGCAGCACCCGCCAACTGCTGGATCGTGCTGAAGATGGCACTGCCGTGCGAATAGAGCTCACTCGGCAGTGATCCCAGCGACGAGCTCATGAGCGGGGTCATGACCGTCGCGAGACCGGCCATGAGCAGAGTGTGGACGGCCACCGCCATCGGCAGGGCGGACTCCGCGTCGAGCAACGTCATCAGCCACAGTGCGGAACTGACGACGACGGCGCCGGGTATCACCAGCACGCGCGGTCCGGTGCGGTCGAAGATCCGGCCGACGAACGGCGACAGGAATCCCATCACCAGACCACCGGGCAGCAGCAGCAGACCCGTGGTCAGGGTATCGAGGCCGCGAATATTCTGCAGGTACAGCGGCAGCAGGATCAGAGCGCCGAACAGCGCCATCATGCTGATCGACAGCATGCCGAGGCCGATGCTGAACGTGGGCGTCGCGAAGGGGCGGAGATCGAGCAGGGCGCGTCCTGCGCTCTGCCTCGAGATCTGCCGTCGCACGAACACCGTCAATGCGACGACGCCGACGCCCAGCGGGATCCAGACCGGCACCGCCGACCCCTCGGCCGAATGTCCGATGCTGCTCAGCCCGTAGACGATTCCGCCGAACGCGAACACCGACAGCACGACCGACACCAGATCGAGCGGGACGGCGACCGGGCTGGTCACGTTCTTGACCAGCGCCACCCCGATTGCGAATGCGACGAGCGCGATGGGCAGCACGATCCAGAACATCCACCGCCAGTCGAGCGCGTTCAGAACGATGCCCGACACGGTGGGGCCGATGGCGGGGGCCACCGCGATGACGATGGAAATGATGCCCATCATGCTTCCCCGCTTGTGGGCGGGGACCACGCGCAGCACCGTCGTCATCAGCAACGGCAGCATGATGGCGGTGCCACCGGCCTGCGTCACGCGTCCCGCCAGCAGGACTTCGAATCCGGGAGCGAGCGCCGCGAGCAACGTACCGGTGCTGAAGATGCCCATGGCTGCGATGAACACCTGGCGGAGGGTGAATCGCTGGAACAGGTAGCCGGTGATCGGAATGACCACTGCCATCGTCAGCAGGAAGCCGGTGGTGAGCCATTGGGCGGTGCTCGCGGTGATGGCGAGATCGTCCATCAAGCGCGGCAGCGCGACGCTCATGATCGTCTCGTTGAGGATCATGACGAAGGCTGCGGTGACGAGGACACCGATCAGCAGCACGCTTGCGCGGTCCAGTTTCTCCTCGGAGACCGTGTCCCCGGAGACCGTCTCCGGCCGGTCGTCGGCCTGTTGTATCTGCATCTGAGTGGGACTTTCTGGATGTGGACCTCTGCTGCCGCGACTGCTTCAGTTCTGACAGAGTCACTCCAAGTGGTAGTCACTGTCAAATTGATTTCTGCTGTTAACATGAGTTCCGCTGTTGAGTCGGCTTCGGCCAGGACACTTCCCGTTTGCCTGCCCGGAGTGAAAGGAGCGATCGGATGGTTCCCCCGGCCGGGTCGGCCCCACCTGCACGCGTCCCGGACCTGCGGGAACGCAGAAGACAGGAGACGCGCCGCGAGATCACCCGTGCGGCCCTGACGCTCTTCGAACAGCAGGGCGCGGCTGCAACGACAGTCGACGAGATCGCGCGCACGGCCGGTGTATCGCCGAGCACCTTCTTCCGCTGCTTCGCGACCAAAGAAGAGTCGGTGTACGAGCCGGACCGGGAGTTCGAAGCCGAACTACTCTCCTGGCTCGAATCGGTTCCTCCCGAGCAAGTCGACCTCGACGGCATCGAAGCCCTCTACGAGCGCTCCCTGTGCCGGCTCATGGCAAGCTCCGACGACACCAAGGACCGCCTTCTCAGAGCCCGCCGCCTCATCGCGTCCGACGATCACCTCCGCGCAGCAGCCTTCGCGACCGACGCCGTCGCGATGTGCCGCATCACCCAGAGTGTGGCGGCAAAGGTGGACGGCATCCGTCCCCCGACCTATGCACGACTGCTCGTCGAAGCGGCGGGCGTCGCGACGCGTACCGCCTTCGACGCGTGGGTCGACGGCATCGAAAAGGGCGACAGCGGGGACCTGGTGGAGATCTATCGGTCGACACGCAGGCAAGCACGCCGGATCTTCACCGGCAGCGACGCCTGATTCTTTCCGACGACAAGGCGTCGTAGCTCTGCTCTAACGGACGGTCCGGTCCGGCCGCCTCGTCGCGGCCGGCGGCGTGGATACCGGCAGCTCTTCTCCCGGGTCGTCGAATTCTGCCGGGACGTCGACCCCCGGTTCCTCGAGGAACGCGGCGAGTTCGACCCACGACGTGGTGCGCGCACGCGCCCCGGTGAGCATTCCCAGGTGCGTGCCCGGTACCTGCACGAACCGCACAGGCGCGTTCGGCAGCAGCCGGACGACCGGTTCGACGGCGGCGATCGGAGCGAGGATGTCCTCGGTGCCGCCGAGCGCGAGCACGGGCGCCGTCACGTCGGCGAGATCGACGATTCGCTCACCGAGGTGAAGTCGTCCGCCCGACAGGTCGTTGGCGACCGTCATCTGCGCGAGCTGGGCGAACGCGCGACCGGCATACCCGGAGATCTCCTCCTGGAACCGGTCGACGAATTCCATCCGGCTCAGTTTGTCCGCGTCGGTGAGATTCGACGCGACGAAAAACGGCCGAGCCAGTTCCCGGTCGAGCGCGGTGATGCGGTAGGCGGCCTGGACGAGAAGCGCGGGTACTCCACCGAACACCGAGTTGAGCACGCCGATCGCGGGTTCGGCGCAGAACCTGCCGATCAACCGCAGCGGCGCCATGACCGGGATCTTCGAGAAGTCGAGCGGGCTGCCGAAGACGGTGATCGACCGCACCGGTAGTTCGGGGTGCGCGGCTGAGGTCAGCAGGGCCATCGCTCCGCCGATACTCCAGGCCACGACGTCGACGTCCCGGTTGCCGCACAGTTCCGACACCCGGTGGATCGCCTCGGGGACGATGTCGTCGATCCAGTACTCGAGTCCCAGATCGCGGTCCTCCGACGTCATCTGTCCGTAGTCGACGACGAAGACGCTGCGACCGAGTTCGGTGAGGTACTGCACCACGCTCTGGTCCGGCATGAGGTCGAAGCAGTCGGCGACGCGGCGAGAGGCGTCACGAGGAGGACCGGGTCACCGTCGTCGGGACCGAACCAGCGCAACGTCCGATGCGGGCCTTTGCCGACGACCACCGAATCCGTGCGGTGGGGCGCCGCGAGACCGTCTCCTGCGAACAACGCCCACGCGTTGTGGGCCGCCCGTGTCACCGAGTCCGTGATACCCATCAGATGCCTCCAGTCCTCGGTGAACGTTCCGGGTAGGAAGATCGTATTGGTCACCCGGCCGGTGCACAGCGACCGGCTTCGGTGAGGTGATCGCGGACGGCCCTCCCGGTCTCCGGCACGAGCTACCAGGGGAATCGCCGAATGCGACGAGCAACACGCCAGGGGTACCCACCTTCAACGCCCTGTCCTCGGTGAGTGCTATCAAAGGGATATGACGTGTAGGGAGTGCGAGAACCGACTCGACCATTGCCACGGGTCCCTGGTCCTGCACTCGACGGTGGACGTCGAGTGCACCGACGACACCTGCACGGATCTGTCGATCGTGCGGCACTCGCTGGTCGCGGAATGCGCCGACCTCGTCGGCGGATGCGCGTGTTCCGTCGTGGCCGAAGAGACGGAGATGCTCGTCGCGTCCTGACGCGCACGCGGACAGACACCTCACACTCGGGGGTCGTGGCTTGCCGCCCCCGGCACTCTTTCCTAACCTGGCGACGAGGGACCGAAGACGGACCCCCGGACGAGCGCACCGTACCCGGCGAGCGACAAGACGGTGTAGGAGCGTTGCGTCATGGCCTGGATCGTTCTCGTCCTGTCAGGTGTACTCGAAGCCGTATGGGCGACCGCGCTCGGCAGATCGGAAGGGTTCACCCGGCTTTGGCCGACGGTCGTCTTCGGAGTCACGGTGGTCGCGAGCATGGCGGGCCTCGCGTATGCGATGCGCACGTTGCCGGTGGGCACGTCGTACGCGGTGTGGGTGGGCATCGGAGCTGCGCTGACCGTCGGATATGCGATGTTGACCGGCACCGAATCCGCGACGTTCGTAAAGCTGTTGCTGATCACCGGAATCGTGGCGTGTGTCGTGGGTTTGAAGCTCGTGCACTGACCGGCCGCTCACGTCCCGACGCTCGGTGACGATGCGGTTACAGTGACCGCATGAACCTCGGTTCCGCGCTGGCACTTCCGTTCCGGGTCGGCCTGTCGGCGGCAGATACCGCACTCGGTATCACCGAAGCCGTCATCGGTACGGTCCGTCTCGCGGTGTCGCCGCAGACGTATTCGGCGCTCGGTGCCGTGGGCCTGCCCGACACCCGCAGTTCGATGGGGCTGCTGCAGCAGATCTCGACGCTCACCTCCGAGGACCGCGGACTCGGCCAGGCGATGCGGCCCGGCGGACCCCTCGACCGTCTTCTGGAACCGGGCGGCCCGGTCGATCGGCTCACTGCCCCCGGAGGATTGCTCGACCGACTGCTGGAACCGGGCGGCGCCCTCGATCGCCTGACCGCGCCCGGCGGACCGCTCGACCGGGTCCTCGCCGACGACGGCGCGCTCGACCGCCTGCTCTCGGACGGCGGGTTGCTCGACCGGCTGACCGCGCCGGAAGGGCCTCTCGAGCGCTTGCTGGCACAGGACGGCGCCGTGGAACGGCTCACCGCGCCCGGCGGCATCGTCGATGTGGCGACGCGGCCGGGTGGTGTGGTCGAACGAGCGTTGGCACAGGGCGGCGTGCTCGAAGTGCTGCTCGCGGAGCAGGGAGCCCTCGACCGTCTGCTGGCGAAGGGCGGCCCGCTCGATCAGATCGAGTCGCTGGCCGGCACGCTCGCGGAACTGACTCCAGGGATCATCAGCATGAACGCGAGCGTCGACATGTTGCGGGAGACCGTCGAACTGCTCCGCGGCGCGGTCGGACCGCTCGGTGACCTCGCGGGCAGACTGCCCGGCCGATGGCTGCGCGGCGGCAAAGGGGAACTGCTGCCGCCCACGTGAGCTGCGGCAGATTCGGCGATCAGCGGTCGGCGCGCTTCGACGCGACGAGGATCGCCGCCGCCCTGGTGGCCTGGTGCGCGGCGGCGAAAAGATCTTCTCCGGTCCCGAGCAGGGCGGCGAGCGTCCCCGCGAAATGGTCGCCGGCACCGGTCGTGTCCACGACGTGCACGCGCGGGACCGCGATCCGCTCGATGTAGTCCTCGGTAGCGACCACCACGTCGGCACCGCCCCGGGTGATCACCGCGCTGCGGACGCGCTCGAGAAGCCGGGTGGCGATGTCGTCGAGGGCGTCACCCGCGGAAGCGTCCGCGTAGAAGAGTGCTTCGTGCTCGTTGACGACCAGCGGATCGGCGTCGGCGAGGACCTGATCGTCGAGCGGGGCAACGGGGCTGGGGTTGAGAACCAGTCGCCGCCGGTGCACGCGTGCCCACCCGACCGCCGCGATGGTGGCGGCGGACGGCAATTCCAGTTGGGTCAGCACGACCGCCGGGTCGAGCGCGTCGAGTGCCGCGGTGACGTCGGAGGCCGTGACCTTCGAGTTCGCGCCGGGGATGACGATGATCCGATTGTCCCCGTCGTCGGTGACGACGACGATCGCGCGTCCGGTCGGCACATCGACGGTGAGAAGGTGCTCGGTATCGACGCCTGCTGCGGTTTGCGCACCGCGCAGCGCAGTCGCGGCGCTGTCGTTCCCCACGGCACCGACCACAGCGGTGCGAGCGATCCGTGCCGCGCCGATCGCCTGATTCGCGCCCTTGCCTCCGGGATACGTTTCGAGACGCCGGCCGAGGACGGTTTCGCCCTCTTCGGGCGCACGAGCGACCACGGCGGTCAGATCGAGGTTCAACGATCCGACGACCGCCACCACGCAGTCCCGAGCATCTGCCACGTCTCGACCTTACGGGCGGTGCAACCTCATGGGCGGCAACCTCACGGGCAGGGCGGCGCGGTCGGCCCGCTGTCTCAGCGGTCCCGGGCCTCGGGTTCGAGTTCGGGGCACATCGCATGCACGACCCCGTCGGCCCACGACTCGCTGACTTCGCCGTGCCGGAGATATGCCCCCAGGTACGAACCGACGAGCATGGACACTGCCGTGTCGATGTCGAGGTCGGCGCGCACCGCGCCGGCGTCGACAGCGGCGCGCAGTACCCCCGCGACCACGTCGCTGCGCGCGTTGATGATCTCGCGGAAGGATTCGGTGAAGTCGGGGTCCTCGTCGGTGAGCGCCGCCCCGACGCTACCCAGTCCCATGTCGCTCGCCAGTGCTCGCCGGACCTGTTCGAGTGTCCACTTCATCCGGTCGTAGACGCACAGTCCGTCCGGGACGCACGGCGTCACGGCCTGCGAGTCCAGCGCAGCGTCGAGAATCTCTTCACGGTTCGCGTAACGCCGGTAGATGGTCGTCTTCGCCACGCCCGACAGGGCCGCAACCGCTTCCACGGTGACGCGATGGGGTCCGTGCACCCGCAGGATCTCCAGCGCCGCCCGCATGATCCGCGCATCCGTTCCGCCGCGCGACTTGGCGGGACGTCGCAGCGATTCTGACACCGGATCCACCTCGGTATCGGCCACCATGTCACTCCTTCTCAGGCGAGAAAGCCCCGCACGGTCCTGAGTGTCTCCGAAAAAAGGACCCGAATCAAACGATACGAAACGCTACGCTACGCTATCCGTATCGTTAGCTTGCACATGGAGGAGGAACGTATGACCGAGATCTACGCACCCACGACAGGCTGTGCCACCGATTCGGAGACCCTCCTCGAGAGCTATCGGACGTACGAAGCTGTCGAACACGCGATCGATCACCTCTCCGACGAGGGCTTTCCCGTGGAGTACCTGCGCATCGTGGGCCAGGGAGTGACCACGATCGAGCGCATCGACGGCCGAATGACCAACGGCAGAGCGGCACTGAACGGCGCGGGCGCCGGCGTATGGACAGGCCTGATCTTCGGCCTGCTCCTCGCCTTGTTCCTCCCGGCGACCAGCATGGCCGCGATCGTGCTCGCTGCGGTGGCGTTCGGCGCGGTGTGGGGCGGAACACTCGGTTTCGCCGCGCATTGGAGTACCGGCGGGCGCCGCGACTTCATCTCCCGCAAGAGCATCGAAGCGGCCCGGTACGACCTGATGGTCGACAGCGACTTCGAGGAGCAGGCGCGCCGGAAACTCGCCCTCCGCTGAGCCTGCTCGTGTTGTGAGATCCCGCACGTCGCCCGGAACGCGTGGGCACGGCCCAAGCGGGAAACGGCCGCATCCGTCGCACGTTCCGCGGGCCCGGCACCAGGGTTCCGACCAGGACGAACGGTGCACCGAAAACAAAAAGGCCGACCTGCATATATGCAGGTCGGCCTTTTTTCGAGCCCCCTAACGGGATTGAACCGTTGACCGCTCGCTTACAAGGCGAGTGCTCTACCGCTGAGCTAAGGAGGCAGCGAACGCCGCCCATCATATAGGGCGTCCTGCCTAGGGTGCACACCGCCCGTTTCGTTACCGTGGAATACATGCGTACCGCCCGACCTGTCTCCGTCCATGCCGGAGGTGGTAGGCGGTGAGCTTGCTGGCCGACGTCCTCGATCGAACTCTCGGTACGCGCCGCGCGACCATCGACGCAGTCATCGCAGCACCCACGCCGCTGCAGCCGATCGACCTTACGGACGATGCTGTGGTCGCCGAAGCTCTCGACGTCGCGGTCCGCGTCGGTGAAGTCCTCCTCGCTTCCGGTACGGGAGCGATCGACACCGCCGAGCAGGTCCGGTTCGTCGCCGCGACGTACGGGCTCGCGCAATGCGACGTCGACGTCACCTACAACTCGATCGTGTTGTCGGCCTACCGGGGGCCGACGATGCCACCGGCAAGCACGATGCGTGTCGTCCACTACCGCTCGATGGACTTCACGCGACTGGCCGCCGTCGATCGGCTGACCAGGCGGATCCGGCGCGACGCCATCTCGCCGGCGCAGGCACATGAGGAACTGCTCGCGATCACCTCGGCCGCCCACCCGTACGACCGGTGGGTGGCGACGATCGCGTGGTCCGGGATGGCCGCGGCGATCTCGGTGCTGCTCGGCGGCGATGCTCTGGTCGCACTCGTCGCCTTCGCGTCGACCTTCGTCATCGACCGCGTGAACCGATTCCTCAATCACGCCGGTCTGCCGTTCTTCTTCCAGCACCTGGTGGGCGGCATCATCGCCACCGCTCCCGCGATCACGTTGTACGGGCTGCGGGAGACGCTCGGATTCGAAGTGTCTCCGGGGTTGATCATCGCCGCCGGCGTCACCGTGCTGCTGTCCGGTCTGTCACTGGTCGGTTCGGTGCAGGACGCGATCACCGGCGCCCCGATCACCGCCTCGGCGAGATTCTTCGAAGTCCTCATGATGACGGGCGGCATCATCGCCGGCGTCGCGACGACCCTGCGCATCGCCGAGGTGCTGGGCGCGGAACTCCCGCTGATCAGTTACGCCGCGCTACCGGACCTGACGCAGTTGCCCACGAAGATTCTCGCGGGTGCGGCGGCAGCGGCGTTCTATGCGCTCGCCTGTTATGCGGAGCGCCGGGCACTGACCGTCGCGGCGCTGGCAGGGGCGACCGGCAGCCTCGGCTACCAGCTGGCGCTCGGGCTCTCGCTCGGCCCGATCATCTCGTCGGCGGTGGCCGCGACCGTCATCGGTTTCGCGGGTGGCCTGATGGCTCGCCGGGCCCTCACTCCCCCGCTGGTCGTCGCGGTCGCCGGAATTACTCCGCTGCTTCCGGGTCTCGCCCTCTATCGCGGGCTGTACGCGATGCTGCGCAACGAGATGAGCATCGGTATGACCGCGTTGTTCGCGGCATTCGGTATCGGCTGCGCGCTTGCGGCCGGGGTGACGCTCGGCGAATGGCTCGCACGACGCACCCGAAATCCTCGGAGCATCTTCAAGGTGGGGTCGCTGCGCCGCCCGCAGCTGCGCCGAATCCCGCGTATCCGGCTGGAGAAGAAGCGGCCGGTCCGGCCGGCCCCGACACCGGTCACCGGTCCGATCCCCATCACCGATTCGATGCCGGCCATCGACGCCGTGGCCACAGAAACAACGAGAGCCACGCTGCGCCTCGGATGGCGCGGGCGTGACTCTCGCCGAATGTGAAGTCTCCGGATATCAGCCCTGACGAGCCTTTTCGTCGGCCTCCATCGCATCGCGGAGGCTCTTCGGACGCATATCGGTCCAGTTCTGCTCGACGTACTCGACGCACGCGGCACGCGACTCTTCGCCGAATACCACTCGCCACCCCTGCGGAACCTCGGAGAAGGTCGGCCACAGCGAGTACTGTTCCTCGTCGTTCACGAGGACGTAGAACCGGCCGTCCTCGTCGTCAAATGGGTTCGTGCTCATCTCGCCTCACTTCTTGCGTAGGTGTGATGGTCCGAAATCCTATCAAGTTCACCGACAACTCCCAGGCCTCCGGGCATCTTCCGTTCCCGGCGCCCGAGGACGGAAGCCAGGATTTCTCCCGCTCGCACCGCCGCATTCGACAGCAGTGACGAGGTGAGACCGTGGGTCTTCTCGGTGCCCCCCTGAAGGTAGATGTCGGCGTCGACGTCTTCCGGTGTCGGCAGCCGGTAGTCGCGGTCCACCGACAGCACCGGGCCGTCGGGCGCGAGATCTCCGAGCAGCGGAGCGAGCGATGCCGGTTCGAATCCGGTCGCCAGCACCACGGCATCGCAGGTGAGGGTCTCCGCGGTGCCCTCGAGATTGTCCCGTACGTCGACCTCGATGCCCGTGGCGGTTTCCCGGGACGAGACGATCTCGGAGGCGCGGCGCATGAACAACCGGCGACGTCCGCTGACACGCTCGCGGTACTCGGTGGCGTAGAGCGCCTCGATGAGTTCCGGCGCGACGACGGAATAGTTGGTGCTTCGATGAAGTGTGAGCACCCGTTCCCGCTCCGCCGGAGACGCGCGGTGCAGTTCGTCGACGACTGCCGGATCGAAGATGCGATTCGCGTACGGACTGTCGTCGGCCGGGCTGTACCCGAAGCGGCTGAAGATGCTGTGGACCTCGGCCTGCGGGTAGTGCGCGTGCAGGTACTGCACTACTTCCGCCGCACTCTGCCCTGCCCCGACCACCGCGAATCGCTGATGCACCGGTTCGGGCATCTTCTCGAGGTGGAACAGGAACTGGTGGTTGTGGAAGCACCGGACCGATTCGGTTGCCCACCGCGGGATCTGCGCCCTCAGCCCGACGCCGACCACGATGCTGTGCGCGTGGACGACGCTCCCGTCGGCCGCCCGGATTGCGAACAGGTCGGCGGTGCCGGTGTGGTTGCGGACGGCTTCCACCGCTGTGACCTCGGTGCCGTACCGAACGTCGGCGGTGACACGGCCGGCCGCCCACCGCAGGTAGTCCTGGAACTCGTGCCGTGTGGGAAAGAACGTCTGGTGGTTGACGAAATCCACGAGCCGGTCACGCTCGTGCAGATACGAGAAGAAGCTGTAACTGCTGGTCGGGTTCCGGAAGGTGACGAGGTCCTTGGGAAACGCGATCTGCATCGTCGCGCCTTCGAGGAGCATGCCGGGGTGCCAGGCGAACTCGGTCTGCCGCTCGAAGAACGTCGCCCGGAGCGGTGCGCCCGGCTCGGCCGCGTTGTGTTCTTCGATGGCGATGGCCAGAGCCAGGTTTGCGGGGCCGAAACCGATTCCGACGAGGTCGAAGACATCCCCCCGAGGTTCGTCCGGATTCTCCGAGTCACCTGCGATAGCGCTGAATCGGTCGGTCATCACTCAACTTCCGTACTCGGGGGCGCGAGCCCGCGGTCAGTGGACGCAGCCCACGAAATGTAGCTCAGGCTAACCTTGGTTTGGGGAGCCTACCAAGGGATGTGCGTCAGCGGGGGACCCCGAACTTCCGAATTCCCAGGGACTTCCGGCCAGCGAGACACCGACCCACCCCGACCGACGCGAGCGCGGCGGGATCGTGTTCGATCCCGCCGCGCTCGCCGCGTCCGTGCCCGGTCCGTCAGGACGCCAGGAAATCCAGCAGCACCTTGTTGACCACCTCGGGACGCTCCAGGTATCCGTAGTGACCCGCATCCGGGATTTCTTCGTATCGCGCGCCCGGAATCGCCGCGGCGACCTCCCGCGACAGATACGCCGGGATCATCCGGTCGTCCGCAAAACCCACCGCGAGGCACGGCTTCGTGATCCCGCGGTACGCGGCACGACGATCGAACTCACGGTCCATTCCCAGTTGCGCCCGCACACCGGGCGACATCTTGCCCCCGCTGAACTCGAACACATCGAGCCAGTCGCGCGCGGTGTTCTCGTCGGCGAGCGACGCGGGCGACAGGTTCATCACCGCAGTCACCGCGGCCTGGTACTTCGGCGGCAACTCGACTCCGCTGTCGTACAACTGCCGCTCCCCCTCGGTGAGGGTCATCTGGAACCTGTCCATCCGCGCATGACCGGCGAGGAACACCGCTTTGCGCACCAGATCCGGACGCGCGAGCGCCAGTTCCTGCGCGACGCGCGCACCCATCGACGTGCCGACGACGTGTGCGGGACCGCCGAGCAACTCGATCAGACCCGCGGTGTCCGCGACGAGATCGTCGAGCGTCATCCCGCCGAGGCTCTCCCCCGACGGCGCGATCCCCCGGTTGTCGAAGGTCGCTACGCGGTAACCGGCTTTCACCAGCGCGGGCACCTGATGCAGATCCCACACCCGGCCGGGGCTACCGGTCCCCATGACGAGAACCACGAGGTCGCCGGATCCCTTGACCTGGTAGTTCAGCGGGATTCCGTTGATCGTCGCAATGGGCATGGAAACCTTCCTCGAAGACTGCAGGGGACGATGCGCCCGCGTGGGAAACGCGTGGCGCTACCGGCCCAACGGTACCGTCACGACCAGCGCCGTGATCGCCACAGGACCCGGCGGGTGGCGCCTCGGCGTCCCACTCTCCTAGAGTCGGGGTAGATGCGTGCTCGCGCCGAGCAGCTACCCCGGGAGGAACACATGACCGCGGACCCGACCACCCCCGACGTTCTCGCCGACGACGATCTCGAACCCGTCGCCGACGAGACAGCCCGACAGGCACAGCGCGTCGTCGCTGCCTACGCCGAGACTGCGGACGAGTGCCGCATGCTGCTGTCCATGCTGGGCATCGACCCGGTCGACAAGCACTGATCAGTTCCACCGGACCGGCCCCTCGAGAGGACACGACGTGACAGCAGGCGACGCGGATGCGACCGAAGACTCCGAGTCGATCACCCCGTCAGATTTCGTCGTAGTCGCCAATCGCCTGCCGGTGGATCTCGAGCGCCTGCCGGACGGCACGACCCGGTGGAAGCGCAGCCCCGGCGGTCTCGTCACCGCGCTCGAACCGATCCTGCGTTCCAATCACGGAGCGTGGGTCGGTTGGGCCGGTGTCGCCGACGTCGACGCCGGTGTCATCGTCGAGGACGACCTCACCCTCTACTCGGTTCCCCTGAGCACCGAGGAGATCGCCGACTACTACGAGGGCTTCTCCAACGCCACCTTGTGGCCCCTCTATCACGACGTCATCGTCCGCCCGGAATACCGGCGCGAATGGTGGAACGTATACGTCGAGGTCAACCGCCGCTTCGCCGAAGAAGCAGCCAAGGCCGCTGCACCGAATGCCACCGTATGGATCCAGGACTACCAGCTGCAGTTGGTCCCGAAGATGCTGCGGATGCTCCGGCCCGACCTCACGATCGGGTTCTTCCTGCACATTCCGTTCCCGCCCGTCGAACTGTTCATGCAGATGCCGTGGCGCACCGAGATCGTCGAGGGACTGCTCGGTGCCGATCTCATCGGCTTCCACCTGCCGGGCGGTGCACAGAACTTCCTCTATCTGGCGGGCAGGCTCGCCGGGCACCAGACCTCGCGCGGCAACATCGGTGTCCGCTCGAAGCTGGGCGTGGTCCAGGTCGGATTCCGGTCCGTGCGCGTCGGGGCATTCCCGATTTCCATCGCATCGGGCGAACTCGACGAACAGTCGCGCAGCAAGGCGATCCGCGACCGGGCCAAGGCCATCCGCAAGGAACTCGGTAACCCGGACAAGATCCTGCTGGGAGTCGACCGGCTCGACTACACCAAGGGGATCGACGTCCGGCTCGATGCCCTCAACGAACTCCTCGCCGAGGGCCGGGTCGATCCTGCCCGCACCGTCATGGTGCAACTCGCGACTCCGAGCCGCGAGCGCGTCGAGTCGTACGTGCAGATGCGCGGCGAGATCGAGCGCATGGTCAGCCGCATCAACGGCGAGTACGCCGAGGTCGGGCGCCCGGTCGTGCACTACATCCACCGCCCGGTACCCCGCGAGGAACTCATCGCGTTCTTCGTCGCCGCCGACGTGATGCTGGTGACGCCGTTGCGCGACGGGATGAACCTCGTCGCGAAGGAGTACGTCGCGTGCCGCAGCGACCTGGGCGGTTCGCTGGTGCTCAGCGAATTCACCGGTGCGGCAGCCGAATTGCGACAGGCATTCCTGTGCAATCCGCACGACCTGGAGAACGTCAAGGACAAGATGCAGGCCGCGATCGAACAGCCGCGGGAGGAAGGTCGCAAGGCGATGCGCGCCCTGCGCCGCCAGGTGCTCACCCACGACGTCGACCGCTGGGCCCGTTCGTTCCTCGAGGCACTGTCACACACGGGCGCTGCCGGGCCGGCACTCATCACACCCGGGGAGGGCCGGTCCGGAAGCGCCGGCTGACGCACCTATCCCACTGAGCGGAATTGTGCTACCGGACACAGCGTATCCGCATACCGTCTGGGCGTGACGACCGAGACCTTTCCCCATCTCCTTTCCCCCGGCAGCATCGGGCCGGTGGCGCTACGCAACCGGGTCGTCCTGCCCGCCATGGACATGAACCTGTGCGACGACGGCGAGATCGAACAAGGCGACATCGACCATTTCGTGGCCCGCGCGCAAGGCGGGACCGGGATGATCATCACCGGATGCTGCGCCGTCGCCTACCCGCTCGGCTGCGCGAGCACCAAGGAACCCGGCCTGTCGGAAGACCGGTTCATCCCGGGACTCACCGCGCTGGCCGATGCCGTCCACGAGGCCGGAAGCGCACTGTGCGTACAGATGACCCACCACGGCAAGGTCGCGCGGATCGACACCGTCAACGATCGGCCGCTGCTGGTTCCGTCGACCCCGAACAGCAGTCCCGACCTCAGCGCCCTCGCCGACAACACCGGCGAGGAACTCCGGAAGATGGCTTCCGTTACGGCGGGTAAGGCGGCCGAGTACCACGAAGCCACCGTCGAGGACCTCGCCTGGCTGACGCGATGCTTTGCAGAAGCCGCCGGCCGCGTGAAAGCTGCGGGTGCGGACGCCGTCGAAATCCACTGCGCACACGGCTATGTGCTCGGTGCCTTCCTGAGCCGCGCCGATAATCGACGTACCGACGAATACGGCGGGTCGCTCGAGAACCGCGCCCGCCTCGCGTGTGAGGTCATCCGCGCGGTCAAGGCCGAGGTCGGCGACTCCCTCGCGATCCTTGTCCGCATCGCCGGACGCGAATTCGGCGAAGCCGACGGCCTGACCACCGACGAGGCAGCCCGGGCGTCGGCACTGTTCGAAGCCGCGGGAGCCGACGCAATCCACGTCACCGGGTGGGGCCGGAACCCGTTCTCCAACTTCACCGACGGGCCGCTCCCCAACGCCGTGGGCGCTTACACCGGACTCGCTGCGGCAGTGAAGAAAGCTGTCGCCATCCCGGTGATCGCCGTGGGCCGGGTGCTTCCCGAGGTGGGCGAGAAGGCAATTGCCGACGGCAGCGCCGACTTCGTCGCGATGGGACGCCAACTGCTCGCGGATCCCGATCTGGTCCGCAAGCTGAAGGCCGGCACGCCGGAGCAGGTGCGGCCGTGCATCAACTGCTACGTCTGCGTCCAGGAGAACTTCTGGGACGACACCCCCATCTGCGCCGTCAATCCTGCACTCGGCAACGAGACGTTGCTGCCGTTCACACCCTCGTCCGCCCGCAAACACATCGTCGTGGTGGGTGCCGGACCGGGCGGCCTCGAAGCCGCACGCGTCGCCACCGAGCGTGGACATCGCGTGACGGTGCTCGACAAGTCGGATCGGCTGGGCGGCACGCTCTGGTTCTCGACCCTCACCACGCCCGACAACGAACGGTTGCTGGACTGGCTCCGGGCCGAGGTCGAACGGCTCGGTATCGAGGTGCGGCTGAACACCGAAGCCACCGCGGCGTCCGTCGCGGCGCTCGCACCCGATGCGGTCGTGATCGCGACCGGCGCGGTGCGCGGCCGGCCGGACGTGCCCGGCGGCGACCTCCCGCACGTGCATACCGGCGACACGCTGCGAGCGCTGATGACCGGCTCCGGGGATGTGTCGGAGCAACCCCTGTTCCTCCGCACGATGGGGCGGCTCGGCAAGCTCTCGGGCATCACGAAGAGCCCGAGTGCCATCCGCGCGGTCACCCGCAAGTTCCTGCCGATGGGTAAGGACGTCGTCGTGATCGGTGGTTCGCTCGTCGGCCTCGAGTTGGCGGAGTTCCTCGCCGAACGCGGTCGTCGGGTGACGTTGCTCGAGGACGGCGCCCAGCTCGGTCTGCCGATGGCGATGCCGCGTCGCTGGACGGCGGTTCGGCACGCCGGGGAGGTGGGCGTGACGATTCACCGCCGGGCGCGGGTGGAACGCATCACCGCCGAGACCGTCGAGTTCCGCGTCGGCGACGAAACCTTCACCGCTCCAGCCGATATGGTCGTCGTGGCGTCGGGTGTCTCGGCTGCGGCACCTCTCGCCGAGCAGCTCGAGGGCCGGGTGCCGGAGATCCACGTCGTGGGTGACGCGGCCGACGTGAGCTACATCGAAGGTGCGATCCACTCCGCGTGGAACGTCGCCACGGTGCTCTAGCGGCAGGGTCCGGAAGCGGGGGCAGCCTAGATCGGTGTCAGCCGGCTCACGAGCCAGCGGTCGTCGTGCTTTTCGAGTTCGACTCGCACGCGACTGCCGCTACTCACCGCTTCCGGATTCTCCGAACTCGTCGTGATCTGGTTGAGGAACAGCAGGGTCACCGCACTGTCGGTGTCGGCAGAGACCACCGATGATCCCTGCACACTCACCTGGACGCTGATGGCCTTCTCCTTGGCCCCGGGCGCGATGACGTTCTTCATCAGGTTCGTGTACTCGTCGCGGAAATCTCCGGTGAGACCCTCACCCGCCAGGGCGATCTGGTCGTCGACCTCGTCGAAGTCGTAGGCGAGCATCGCGACGGCCTGCTCTTCCGCCGCCACCCGTGCTTCGGTGCGGGCTGCTTCGGCGGCGGCGTCCGCGCGCGCTCCGTATGCGAGCCAGCCGACGAGGACCGCGAACACCAGCACGACGACCGACAACCCGATGGCGACGTGCCGCAGATACGGCTGTCCGCTGTCTGCCTGGGAGGTACCGGGGGTATCCGCGTTCACCGCAGCATCCGCCGCCGGTCCCGCCGATCCCGTCTCGGTGTCGGTACCCGTCTTGCTGACCGCCTCCGTCTTGCTGCCGGTGTCCGACTTGCTGCCGGTGTCGACTGACGTCACGTGCTTGTCCTTCCGGTCTTCCGTCACGGCACGAACTCCACTTTCGACGCGAGCAGCCTGCCGTTTTCGTCGCAGATCGTCACCCGCAGACGGAAGTCGCGCGGTTCGGGTTCGGTCTGGTCGGCGTTGCTCACCATCGCGCGGGACGCCACCAGCGACGACGCGCACGTACCGTCCTCGTTCTGGATGCCGGCCTCGAGCACCTCACCGACCGTGGTGACACCGGCCTGCTGTACGACCTCGACGAACGGGCCTTCCCGTCCTTCGAATTCGGCCTTGAAATCGCCGGTCGCGCCCTCGATGAGCCGTTGCACGTCGGCATCGGCCGAGTCGGCCCGGATCGTCGTCAGGTTCAGCACCGTCTGTCTCGCTGCCTGCACGAACGCTGCTCGTCGCTCGTCGCGCTCGCCAGCGGACTGCCGGTCGAGGAGCAGCCACACACCGGCCGCGATCACGGCGATCAGAAGCACCGAGGCGATCACGACCACCCGCTTGGGCCATCTCGGCACGGCAGGTGCCGCGACCGCCGGAGGAGTGACCGCCGCGGCGGGTTCCTCGACGGCAGCTTTCTCGGCTGCGGGAGCGTCGGTGGGCGTGGGTGTGGGTGTGGGCGATGCCGCCTTCACATCCCCGGTGTCGGCCGCACTCGACGGTGCGGTTCCCGGGCCGGTGTCCTTGTGGAGGTCGACGGCGGGACCGTCTGTGTCTGTTTCGCCTGCCATCAGCCCTGCTGTGCCTTCATGAAAGTCTCCAAACTCCGGTCGTCTCCCAGTTGGGCGTGGGTGTACACGGTGCCGTCGGGACCGATGTACGTCCCGGTCTGCGGATCGATGCGTCGCGCGGTCACGCCTGCCGGTTCCGCAGCGCCGCCGCCTTCGGTGTGTGATGCGGGCGTCGGCACAACATTCTCGGACCCTACCGGCGTGGGAGGACCCTGCCAGGGATTGTCCGAGTATTTCGGTGTGTAGCCCGTGCGGCACTGGTCCGGCGTCGGCGCGCGCCGGCCCGGATACTCCATGCACGGCAGGTTGCGGGCACCGCGCTGAGCGTTCGGGAAGTCCTGCGGCAGTTGGCAGAACACGTCGCCCGGCGTGTCGACCATCGAGGTGTCCGCGGGGCTGCGCCACTGGTCGGGTGGAACGAATCCCGACAGGCACGGCGGCGGGTCGTGAAGTTGGAGATGGAAGTCCACCACAGCGCCGTCTTCCGGAGGTCCGGAACCGGCCGCGGTGATGAGCGCGGTTGTCATCGGCGGGTACAGCACGAGAATCTGCTCGATCCCCGGGTTGTAGATGACACCGACCTCGCCGACACTCACGAGGTTCGAGAGCAGGAGCGGAAGCGTCGGACGGAGGTCCTGCAGCAATACTTCCGCTTCGACGGCGGCCGACGGACCCGTCTCCAGGAGCGTCCGGAGGTCGGGATCGCTCTGACGCAACCGGTCGGTGAACGTCACCATGTCGCGTGTCCACGACCGGATGGCGTCGCTGGTGACCGTCTGGGTGTCGAGCAGCGGCCCGGCCTGGTCGATCAACTGCCGGGTTTCGGCGCTGCTTCCCGACGCCTCCTGCACGAAAAGGCGTGTCGAGTCCAGGAGATCCTGTAGTTCCGGACCCGACCCGTTGAACGCGTCGAACGCTTCGTCGACGAGCAACTGCAAACGGGTGTCACCGATGCTCGCGAGCAGTACGTCGGCCTGATCCAGCAGAGCGCCCACCTCTTGCGGCACGGTGGCGCGGTCCACCGGGATCACGTCGCCGTCCTCGAGGTAGCCCCCGCTCGACGCTCCTTGTGGGGGAACGAGATCGACGTACTGTTCCCCGATGGCCGACACGCTGCGGACGGCTGCGTCCACATCGGCCGGAATCTTGTAGTTGCTGTCGATCGAGAGTGTGGCGTCGACCCCGGCGGGCGACAGCGCAACCGATTGGACGGTCCCGACGGTGATGCCCCGGTAGGTCACGTTGGAGTGCGGGTACAGGCCACCGGTGGAGGGGAGTTCCACGGTGAGTGCGTACCGCCCCACGCCGAACAGCGCGGGAAGCCGCACGTACTGCAGCGTCATCACCACGAGCCCGATCACGGTGAGTACCGCGAAGATCGAGAGCTGGATGCGTACGAATCGCGAGAGCATCATGGTCCGAACACCCCCTCGGGAAGCCCGGGAATCGTGATCTCGCCGAGCCCGGGGATCGAGAGTGTGCCCGCCGGTCCCGGATCGGGTTGCGGGGGTGGCGGTGCGAGCGGTGCCTGGAACGGATCGACGGCCTGGGCGGCCAGTCCGGCATCCTGGCCGAGGATCCCCTCGGGTCCGGCCAGTCGGCCGGCGAGCGGGGTACCGGTCAGGAAGTTCAGGTCGAGCCGGTCGAGTGTGAGGTCGATCGTCATCGCGAGGTTCGCGTAATCACCCCGGATGACGTTGTTGATACCGGCCTGTGGGAAGGGATACGTCAGCAGCACGCCGAGGACTTCGGTGAGCGCGCTTCCCGAGTCGGCCAGCGCCCGCAGTGTCGGCGCCAGACCTTGCAGGTTCGCCTTCAGGTCGTCGTTGGAGCTTTCGACGATACGACTCGCCACCGTGCTCAACTCGCCGAGCGACGACATCGCCGACGTGAGGTTCTGCCGCTGATCGACGAGGACTTCGAGCGCGGGCGGCAGTTCTTCGAGTGCCCGTACGAGTGTGGCGTTCTGGTTGTTCACGGTCACCGCGAGCCGGTCCATGCCTTCGAGCGCGGACACGATGTCCCCGCGCTGGGTTTCGAGCGAGGAGACGAGTTCGTCGAGACGGGGCAGCAGGTTCCGGACGGAATCCTCCCGGCCCACCAGGGCGGAGTTGAGTTCGGTGGTGATGTCGTTGATCTGCGCCAGACCGCCACCGTTGAGCACCAGCGACAGCGAGGAGAGAGTCTGCTCGGTCGTCGGGTACACGCCCGCACGCTCGAGCGGGATGAGATCGCCGTCCGCGAGACGGCCGCGTGCGGGTTCGTCGACCGGGCTGAGCAGTTCGAGGTGCTGCGACCCGAGCAGGCTCGTCTGGCCGATCTTCGCCGTCGCATTGGCGGGGACCACGGTGTCCTTGTCGAGCGCGACGGTGACCAGCGCGTGCCATCCCTGCACCTCGATCGCGGCGATCGAGCCGACGGTGACATCGTCGGCCCGGACCGGCGAGTTCTGGGTGAGCGTCGTGACGTTGGGCATCTCGATCTGCACCCGGTAGGCACCCTCACCGCGACCGGCCGTGCCGGGCATGGGTATCGAGTTCAGACCACCCCACTCACATGCCGTCAGGGTCAGCGATGCCGCCATCACGACCGCGGCCGCGGCGGTGCGCCGCGCATTCGACCGGCTCATCGTCCGCCTCCCGGCTGCAGCAGCGTTCCCAGATCCTGCGGGACCACGATATTCGGCAATCCACCCAGCAAACCGTCGAGCGGCGTCGGTGCCGGAGCCGCCTCCGGAGGTGCGGTCCCCCGGCCGGCGGAGGCACCCTCGAGCCACGGCTCGCTGTAGACGATGTCGCCCGGGAACGCCTGCACGCTCGCGAGCGGGTTGGCGAGCGCCGGCAGGTAGTTGGCGCTCATCGAGGCGAGCACCGGGCCGAGTTGCTGACGGCACAACTCCTCACTTCGTTCGGAGGTCGCATTCGCGGCGGCACCGACCGACCCGCACATCCACTCGACGGGATTGGCGAGGTTGTTGATCGCGAGTGCACCGGTGAGCGATCCCTGGGCGGGCTTGTAGATGTTGTAGAAGTTGGCCAGCGACGTCGGGCCGGAGTGCAGGATCCGCTCGATCTCCGGGCGCTTGCGCGCGAGCACTTCGGTCGCATCGGCAAGGCGCTCGACCGATTCGGTCAGTCCGGCACGGTTGTCCTGGACGAAGCGCTGCACGTCGCCGACCGCGATACCCAGGTCGGTGAGCGAGACCCCGAGCTGATCGGAACTGTCCGCGAGGACGTTCGAGACGGAGGCGAGCCGGCCGCCGAACTGCACGATCTGCTCGTTGCTCGACGAGAGCACCGAGACGAAGGTCTGGAGGTTCCGGATGGTCGAGAACAGGTCGGTGCGGCCCTCGGACAGCGTGTGCATGGTGTCGGAGAGTCGGCGCAGAGTGGAACGGATGGTTTCTCCGTTGCCCTCGAGGTTTTCGGCGGCGGTGTCGATGAACCGGCCGAGCGACCCCTGCGGATCGAGTTCTTCCGGGCCGAGCGCCTCGGACAGACGCATGAGCTCGGTTTTGATCTGGTCCCATTCGACCGGCGACGCGGTGCGCTCGACCGGAATCGTCGCGTCGTCCTCGATGGCCGGTCTACCCGAGTAGACGGGGGTGAGCTGGACGAAGCGAGCCGATACGAGGCTCTGTGCGATCACGACCGCGGCGGCATCAGCGGGCACGTCGATCGAGTCGTCGATCTTCATGGTCACCCGCACACGATCGTCGGCGGGTTCGATGTCGGTGATTCGCCCGACCGACACGCCGAGCACGCGCACCTCGTCACCCTTGTACAGCCCACTGGTGGAGACGAACTCGGCGTAGAGGGTTCGTTTGCCGAGATCGGGCAGCACGAACAAGACGAAGCCGGCGACGAGTGCGACGGCGACACCGGCCGCGATCGCAGGCAGCAGCCAGGCCGGGCGGCGGGAGGACTTCTGCGGGGCCGGCTCGTTGGGGTTCGCCGGCAGGGTCTCGGTGCTCATTCGCCATCCCTCGTGATCGACGGGGGCTCTTGGGGAATCACGTTCTGGAGATCCTCGGGGAGAAGGTCGGGCGCAACCTGGCTGTCCACGATGGCTTTCCACCAGGGCGCGGGCAGGATGTTGGACACGTAGGCGTTGAAGAACGGTCCGCTCGCCACGGATTCGCCGAGCGCACTGATGTACGGACCGAGACCGTCGAGGGCACCGGCGATGTTCTCCTTGTTGGCCTGAAGATTCGCTGTGACCGCGTTGAGTTTCTCGAGCGTCGGGCCCATCTGGCTCTGGTTGTCCTGAACCAGGCCGGTGAGCTGACGCGACACCGAGGAGATGTTCGCGATGAGTTCGGTGATGGCGTCACGGCGCAGATTGAGCTCACCGAACAAGGCGTTCGCGTCCACGATCAGTGCATTGACCTGATCGCTGCGCTGCGACAGGATCGCCGTCACGTTCTCGGCGCGTTCGAGCAACTGCATCAGTGACTCGTCGCGCGAGTTGATCGACTGCGACAACCGGGTCATGCCCTCGAGGGCGCCCCGAATCTCCGGCGCTGTGTCCTGCAGCGAATCCGACAGGGCATCGAGAGACTCGTTGATCTGCCCGGTGTCGAGTTCCGACACCGTGGTCGTCAGGTCACCGAGCGCGTCGGTCAGCGAGTACGGCGAGTTCGTGCGGTCGATCTCGATCACCGACCCCGGACGCATCACGCCCGAGCCACCCGGACGGACGGCGAGCGACTTCCTCCCGAGCACGGTATTGGTCTTGATATCGGCTCCGGTGCCGTCCCCAAGTCCGATCCCGTCCTCGACCGTGAACGTCACGAGCACTGCCTGGCCGTCGAGCCTCACGTCGGTCACATCTCCGACGGTGACACCGGAGAGCATGACGTCGTCGCCGGCGACGAGTCCGCCCGCGTCCTCGAAGCGAGCCGAGTAGCTCAGTCCCCCGGACAGGAACTGCAACTGGTCGTACTGCAACCCGGCGAGGACCAGGGCGGCGGACACGCCCAGACCGACGATGCCGATCTGGATGTGACTGCGTTCGCGAGGTGCACTCATTCGACCTTCGCACACCTTCCCGTGTCGTGGTTCGCCGTGGTGTACCGGATGGTGGTGCCGTCCGGCCCGGAGAACTTGAAGGTGTTGGCGCAGAGGAAGAACTGGAAGAAGTTCCCGTAGGCACCCACGCGGATCAGCTTCTTGTAATCCGTCGGGAGTCGTTCGAGTGTGCGGTTGATGTCGTCCTCACCCAGGTCGAGTTGTGTCATGGACCGGTTGGTTTCGGCGATCACCGACTGCAGATCCGGCCGGTTGTTCTGCAGCAGGGCCGTGAGGTCGGCTGTGCCCGCTGCGATCTGCGGAATGGATGCGCCGATCGGGTCCTTGTCGGCTGCGAGTCCTCCGGCGAGCGCACTCAGCCGGTCGATGGTGTCGGTGAACTCTTGATCGTGCTCGTCGATGGTGCCGAGGACGCCGTTCAGATTGTCGATGACGTCGCCGATCAGCTGGTCCCGGTCCGCCAGCGAATTCGTGAACGAATTCGTGTTGCCCAGCAGCGACACCAGGGTCTGCCCCTGTCCCTGGAACACCTGGAGCAATGCGCCGGACAGGTCGTTGACCTGCTGGGAGTCGAGCCCCTGCAACAGTGGTTTGAACCCTCCGAGCAGAAGGTCGAGGTCCAGCGCCGGTTCGGTCTGATCGATCGGGATGGCCCCGCCCGGTTGAAGAACCTCGACGCTTCCGGGACCCTCGAGAAGTTCGAGATACCGGTCTCCCACCAGGTTTTCGTAGCGCACGGTCGCGCGGGTTCCGGTGTAGAGCGTGTACTTCGAGTCGACGCCGAATTCGACTTCGGCGTGGTTGTTCTCACCGATATCCACACCGTCGACCGAGCCGACCTGGACACCGGCGATGCGCACCTTGTCGCCGGACTTCAGGCCGGACACGTCGGTGAACGCCGCATGATAGGTCTCGCTGCCGGTGAACCGGGCCTGGCTGAACACCACCGCCAGCCCGGCGAACACGAGGACCATCGTCAGGGCGAAGATCGTGAACTTGATCGTGGTGGGCCGCATCGTCACTGCCCTGCCGCGAGCTGGTCGCCGAACAGGTACCGGAAGATCGTCGGGTAACGCACCCATGCCTCCGTGGCCGGCTTGTACGGCGTGACCCCGGTGTCGGTCACGACGAACTTCGCGTTCCCGTCGCGGCGCGGATCGAAGTCAGGCAGCCCCCAGCAGTTCGGGCCGCCCGACGCGCCCACCACGGGCAGATCCTGGGCAGCGTTGTAGGGCGTGGCTCCACCCATGAAACTCGTACTCAAGGTGAGCGCGGCATACTCGCCGGTTCCGGCCATCGGCTCGAACGCGACGCGCGCATCGTTGAGCCCGACGATGAAGCAGGTCAGTCCGGGCGAGTACTCGCCGAGCAGCCCGGTGGTGTACGACAAGCTGTCGAGTGCGGTGACCACTTGGTTCTCGTTCTCCCCCAGCACGTTACGTCCGGTGTTCGCCAGACCGGTGAGATTCATGAGCAACAGGTCGAGCTGTTGCTGTTCGTCGACGACGGTGTTTCCGACATCGGTCGCGTTGCCGACAGTCGTCATCAGGTCGGGTGCGGTGTCCGCGTAGAGATTGGTGACGTCGGCCGCCGCACTCAGGTCGTATTGCAGCTGCGGGAGAGAGGGATTCATCTCCGCCAGGTAGGCGTCCGCGTCGGCCAGAGTTGCTCCGAGTTCGTCGCCCCGGCCGTTGAGCGCTTCGGAGAGCGCGCCGAGCGTGGCATTGAGCTTCTCGGGCTGTACCTGCGCCAGCACTTCGGACAGGTGCTCGAAGACGGTGTTGAACTCGACGGTGACGTCGTCGGCCGAAATCACCGCGCCCTCCCGCAGCGGTACCGGTGACGGGTCCTCCGGCACCACGAGGTTGACGAACTTCGCGCCGAATACGGTGGTCGATTCGATCGACACGCGCGCATTGGACGGGATGAGGTGCATCTGACCCGGCTGCATCGCTAAGCCCAGCACGGCACCGTCGGGAGTGTGCTCGATGGACGAGACCCGCCCTACTTCGACGCCACGCAGCTTGACCTTCGCATCGGGTTCCATCACCAGTCCGGAGCGCGGCGCGGTGACCGTGACCGGGGTGGTGGAGGTGAACCCGGCGGCGAACATCGTGAGGGCCACGAAGACGACCGCCGCGAGACCCCCGACCATCAGGAACGCCGCAAGCTTCTTCTTCCACGAGGGAGTGTCCATGTACCGCGCCCTATCCCGACAGGTTGAAGTTGCCGGTCGCGCCGTACACGGCGAGAGAGATGAGGAGGGTGACGGTGACGACCGCGACGAGGGACGCGCGCACAGCGTTTCCGACGGCCACACCGACCCCGACGGGGCCACCGCTCGCATTGAACCCGTAGTAGGTGTGGATGAGCATGACGGCGATCGCCATCACGATCGCCTGAACGAACGACCAGAGTATGTCGGTCGGTATGAGGAATGTCGTGAAGTAGTGGTCGTAGACGCCGGCCGACTGCCCGTAGATGAAGACGGTCGCGAAACGGCTGGCCACGAAGGACGCGATCACCGCCAGGGAGTACAGCGGGATGATTGCGATCATCCCCGCCAGCACGCGGGTGGACACGAGATACGGGATCGACGGAATGGCCATCGTTTCGAGTGCGTCGATCTCCTCGGAGACCCGCATCGCGCCGAGTTGGGCCGTGGATCCCGCACCGATGGTGGCGGCCAACCCGATTCCCGCAATCGTGGGCGCCGCGATGCGGACGTTGATGAACGCCGCGAAGAACCCGGTGAGCGCTTCGACTCCGATGTTGCCGAGTGAGCTGAAGCCCTGCACAGCAATGATTCCGCCCGTGAACAAGGTGAGGAATCCGACGATGACGACGGTGCCGCCGATCACGGCGAGTGCGCCTGTGCCCATGCTGATTTCGGCGACGAGCCGAACGGTTTCCTTCGGGTACTGCCGCAGCGCGCGCGGAATGGTCGCCAGCGCCTTGGCGAAGAACAATGCCTGCTCACCCACGCCGTCCACGGAGGACGACACACGGGAGAACCGTCGCGCGGCCCTCGGGAATCGCCCGGAAATCACTGCCATTGCGTGTCCTCCGCGCTCATCCGGCCGTCAGCTTGATGCCGACGGCGGTGACCAGAAGATTGACGACGAACAGTGCCATGAAGGCGAAGACGACCGTCTGGTTGACGGCGTCCCCGACACTCTTGGGCCCACCTTTGACGTTGAGTCCGAGATAGGAGGCGACGAGGCCTGCGATCATGCCGAACAATCCTGCCTTGAGCTGGGAAATCATCAGTTCACCGAACCCGGTGAGAAGGGTGATTCCGTTGATGAACGCACCGGGGTTCACGTCCTGGAGGAATACGGAGAAGACGAACCCTCCGAGAATGCCGATGGTGCAGACGAGTCCGTTGAGGAGCAGTGCGACGACGGTCGACGCGAGCACGCGTGGGACGACGAGGCGATGGATCGGGTTGATGCCGAGCACCCGCATCGCGTCGATCTCCTCGCGGATGGTGCGGGCCGCGAGATCTGCACAGATAGCGGTGGCACCGGCGCCGGCCACGATGAGCACCGTGACCATGGGCCCGACCTGGGTGACGGCTCCGAGTGCCGCGCCGGCACCGCTGAGGTCGGCCGCGCCGATCTCGCGGAGCAGGATGTTGAGGGTGAAACTGACGAGGACGGTGAAGGGGATCGCGACCAGCACGGTCGGTACCAGGGAAACCCGCGCGACGAACCATGCCTGATCCACGAACTCGCGTCGCTGGAACGGCCGGGAGAACATGGCTCGGGCGGTGTCGCCCGTCATGGCGAAGAGTCCGCCGACTGCGCGGAGCGGAACCTCGAGGAGATCTACCACGCTCTCCCCTTTCGTTCATCCGCCCGGCCGCAATGCGGTGCACAGAAACCATTTGTGACCCGCGTCATAGTAACTAGAACGTGTTCACGTGTCAAAGAAATACCCCGTAGCCTGTTCATTCGTTATCTGCGTGGCCGCACAACCCGGGCCCCCAGTCTCCGCTATTCGGACATAAGCCGCACTGATCAGGCGGTTTCCTGCAATTTCAAATTCCGGTCCGTGACTTCTTTTTCTCGCGTGGCCGACCGGAAAGATTGAATCCCGGAATTCATCGGCGAGAAAACTAGAACAGGTTTCCTATGCCTCCGGGGCGCGTCGCAGCGCGCAGCCGGAGACGGGCCGGTCCGTGCGACACGCACTTGACGCTCAGGATACGTGTCACGCCGGGGCGCACAGAGTTCTTGATCGGGCGAGTCGAGCGGGTTCAGAGTTTGAGGGCGTCGGACGCCGAGAACGTTGCCGCCGGGTCTCGGTCGGCAAAGTAACCACCCAGTTCGGCCGCAAGGGCGTCCGGGCTCCATTGCACGTCGGTGTCGAACCGTTGCTCCACCACCGGCGCCGCCATCAGCGCGACCATCGGGCCGTAGACGATGAAGACCTGACCGCTTATGCGGTCGGCGGCGGGAGAGGCGAGATACGAGACCAGGTTCGCCACATGATCGGGCGAGAGCGGATCGACCTCACCCTCGGGCGCGTCACCGAAGACCGCTTCGGTCATGGCCGTGCGCGCACGAGGACAGATGGCGTTCGCGCGCACGCCGTACCGGGCGAGCCCGCGCGCAGCCGATACGGTCAGGGCTGTGATGCCGGCTTTCGCCGCGCCGTAGTTGGCCTGCCCCTCCGGCCCGAGCAGACCGGCCTCGGACGAGGTGTTCACGATGCGCCCGTAGACGGGTCCCCCGGCCTCCTTGGACTTCGCCCGCCAGTACGCGGCGGCATTGCGGGTCAGCAGGAAGTGACCGCGCAGATGAACCGCGACAACCGAGTCCCATTCGTCGTCGGACATGTTCGGCAACATGCGATCCCGGGTGATGCCCGCATTGTTGACCACGATGTCGAGGCCACCGAATTCCTCTTCGGCAGCCTGGACCATCGCATCGGCGGTGGCGCGTTCGGCCACGCTGCCCGGTACGAACGTCGCGCCGGGTCCGACGGCGCGGATCTGCGCGAGCGTGTCCTCCACCGAATCGTTCACCGCGAGATCGTTGACGACGACGGCTGCGCCGGCCCGAGCCAGCGCGAGCGCTTCGGCCCGTCCGAGTCCGGAGCCCGCGCCGGTGACCACGGCGACCTTGCCTTCGAGGGACACACCGTTGCCGACAGAACTCATCCACGCACTCCTTGCGATTCGGGCGGGCCGGAAGGCCGCGCGCCGGTGGACATCCCGATCACCGGGACAGTCCAGAATGTAGAACCTGTTCCCGTTTATGACAAGAAGCGAACCGGACGGGCCTCAGGCCTCGGACAGCGCGGCCCGGGGGCACTGGGCGATGGCCTCGCGAACGCGCCCCTCGCTACCCTCGGGAACCGGATGGTTGACGAGCAACTCGTCGTCGTCGTTGAGATCGAAGACCTCGGGTGCCACACCGACACACACGCCGTTCGCCTCGCAGCGGTCGAAGTCGACCTTGACATCCATGACCCGAACCCCGTTTCACTTTCGCATCGACCGAACTGCCATCAGGCTAGAACGCGTTCCAATTCTGTGCAATGATTCGCCGTAATCCCGCAGCGGCGAAGTGGAGCGTTCGTGGACATCAGCTATACCTCCGAGCAACAGGCGCTACGCGAGGAACTGCGAAACTATTTCACCCACCTCATGACCCCGGAACGGCGCGAGGCACTCGCCGCGACCACCGGCGAATACGGGTCGGGCAATGTGTATCGCGAAATCGTGCAGCAGATGGGCAAGGACGGGTGGCTCACCCTGGGCTGGCCCGAGGAATACGGCGGCCAGAACCGCTCCGCGATGGACCAGTTGATCTTCACCGACGAAGCGGCGATAGCGGGCGCCCCGGTTCCGTTCCTGACCATCGACTCCGTCGCGCCGACGATCATGCACTACGGCACCCCGGAACAGAAGGAATACTTCCTTCCGCGCATCTCCGCCGGTGAACTGCACTTCTCCATCGGTTACTCCGAACCCGAAGCCGGCACGGACCTTGCGTCGCTGCGCACCACGGCGGTGCGCGACGGCGACGACTGGGTGATCAACGGCCAGAAGATGTGGACGAGCCTGATCGCCTACGCCGACTACATCTGGCTCGCGGTGCGAACCGACCCGGATGCCAAGAAGCACAAAGGCATCAGCGTTCTGATCGTTCCCACCGACGCCGAGGGGTTCTCCTACACGCCGGTGCACACCATGGCGGGTCCCGACACCAGCGCCACCTATTACGAGAATGTCCGCGTACCGGCCTCCGCCCTGGTCGGCGAGGAGAACCGCGGTTGGTCGCTGATCACCAATCAGCTCAACCACGAACGGGTCGCGCTGACGTCGGCGGGCCCGGTGCTCACCGCACTGGCCGAGGTACGCCGCTGGGCCCAGCAGACGACGCTGCCCGACGGGCGGAGGGTCGCGGACCAGGAGTGGGTGCAGGTGAATCTGGCGCGGGTGCACGCCCGTGCGGAATACCTCAAGTTGATGAACTGGGACATTGCCTCGAGCGCTGGCAAGACTCCCCTCGGCCCCGCGCCCGCATCGGCCAACAAGGTGTTCGGAACCGAATTCGCGACCGAGGCCTACCGATTGCTGATGGAGATTCTGGGACCTTCCGCGACGGTCCGGCAGAACTCACCGGGGGCACTGTTGCGCGGCCGCATCGAACGTATGCATCGCAGTTCCCTCATCCTCACCTTCGGCGGTGGCACCAACGAGGTCCAGCGCGACATCATCGCGATGGCTGCCCTCGGTCAACCACCCGCCAAGCGATAACGAAGGATCCTCCACCGTGGATTTCACCCTCACCGAGGCTCAGCAGGACCTTTCGGGCCTGACCCGCAGCATCGTGTCCGACCTCGTCACCAACGAGCACCTGCGCACGCTCGACACCCTCGACGACCGCATCGACCGGACGTTGTGGGACGTGCTCGCTTCCTCGGGGATTCTCGGCGCAGCGTTACCGGAGTCGGTCGGCGGCGACGGATACGGCCCGCTCGAACAGGCGAGCATCCTGATCGAACTCGGCCGCGGGGTCGCGGCAGTCCCCTTCCTCACGTCGATCGCTTCCTGCGCCGCCACGATCGCGGAGTTCGGTACGCCGCAACAGGTGTCGGAGTGGGCCCGGCCGGCCGCCGACGGCGCGACGATCCTCACGGCCGCCCTGTCCGAAGAATTCGACGCCGACCCGGCGATGCCCGCCACGCGGGCACAGGCGGTGGGCGACGGGTACATCCTCGACGGCACCAAGACCGTCGTCGAGGCCGCGCCCGTCGCCGACGGATTCCTGGTCCCCGCCTCGGTCGACGGTTCCGTCACGGTGTTCCTGGTGCGCTCCGGCGACGCCGGAGTCCACGTGACCCGTCAGTCGACCACCGACCACAGCAGCAGGGGCATCCTCACCCTGGACGGGGTTGCCCTCGAAGCGGACCGGGTGCTGGGAGACGACGGCGCTACCGTCGCGGCCCGGTTACGCGACCGGATGCTCCTCGGGTCGGCGGCCTACCAGTGCGGAGTCCTCGACCGCGCACTCGAGCTCACGGCACAGTACGCCCGCGAACGCATCCAGTTCGACAGGCCGATCGGCAGCTTCCAGGCCGTCGCACAGCGACTCGCCGACGCCTACATCGACGTCAAAGCGGTACGGCTGACGTTGTGGCAGGCCGCGTACCGGATGGCCTCGGGCGAAGGGTACAGCGAGGAACTCCGCAGCGCTGCGTTCTGGGCGGCAGATGCCGGACACCGGGTCGCGCACACGGCCGTCCACATCCACGGGGGTGTCGGTCTCGACGAGGATCACCCCGTCCACCGCTACTTCCTCGCCGCCAAACAGCACGAGTTCCTGCTCGGTTCGGCCACCGCCCAGTTGCGTGCGCTCGGACGCGAACTCGCCGACACACCCGCCTGACCGGACGACGAGGACCCCATGACAGCTGCTTCCACCGTCACCTCGTTGCTCGCCGCACTCTCGGACATCGACGACCGCGGACTGCAATTCGAGGACACCCGCATCTCGTGGCGCGAACACCTCCGCGCCTCGCACGACCGGGCGGCGCTGCTGCGGGAACTGCTCGACGGCAACTCTCCCCCGCACATCGGCGTGCTCATGGACAACGTGCCCGAGTTCTCGCTGCTGCTCGGCGCGGCCGCGCTGTCCGGGTCGGTGATCGCAGGTCTGAACACCACGCGCAGAGGCGAGGCGCTCGCCCGCGACATCCTGCTCACCGACTGTCAGGTGGTGTTCACCGAGACCGCGCACCTGGCCCTGCTCGACGGACTGGACCTGCCCGGTGTGCGGGTGATCGACGTCGACTCCGGTGAATGGCCGGTGCTGCTCGATCGCTTCACCGGATCGGTGCCGGTGGTCGCCGACACCGCGCCCGACGACCTGTTCATGCTGATCTTCACCTCGGGCACCAGCGGCGACCCGAAGGCGGTGCGCTGTACCCACGGAAAGGTCACCGGACCGGGAGCGATGCTCGCGGAGCGGTTCGGGCTCGGACCGTCCGACGTGGTGTACCTGTCGATGCCGATGTTCCACTCCAACGCGATCATGGCCGGGTGGGGCGTTGCCCTGGCGGCCCGGTCCGGCGTGGCGCTGCGTCGCCGGTTCTCGGCGTCGGGTTTCCTGCCCGACCTGCGGAAGTTCGGTGTCACCTACGCGAACTACGTCGGCAAGCCCCTGTCGTACATCGTTGCGACGCCGGAGCAACCGGACGACGCGGAGAATCCGCTGCGCATCATGTACGGCAACGAAGGCACGGCACCGGCCGTCGCGGAGTTCACCCGGCGCTTCGGAGCACGGGTCGTGGACGGATTCGGTTCGACGGAGGGCGGTGTGTCGATCGCCGCGACCCCCGGCGCGCCGCCCGGCGCCCTCGGCAAACTTCCCGACGGAATCGAAATCCTCCATCCGGAGACCGGGATTCCTTGTCCTCCGGCGGAATTCGACGGTGAAGGCAGGATCGTGAACGCCGAGGTCGCAACGGGCGAACTCGTCAACCTTCGCGGTGCGGGAATGTTCAGCGGCTACTACAAGAACCCAGAAGCCGACGCAGAACGCCTCCGCGACGGCAAATACCACAGCGGGGATCTGGGCTACCGCGATCACGACGGATTCGTGTATTTCGCGGGCCGCAGTTCCGGGTGGCTCCGGGTCGACGGTGAGAATCTCGGCGCCGCACCCATCGAACGAGTTCTCATGAGATACCCCGGGTTCGCCCAGGTGTCGGTGTACGGCGTCCCCGATCGGCATGTCGGCGATCGAGTGATGGTCGCGGTGATCCCCACAGCCACCGAGGATTTCGACCCGGTCGAGTTCGCCCGGTTCCTCGGAGTGCAAACCGATCTGGGCCCCAAGCAGGTTCCGACGCTCGTCCGGGTCTGCCGGGACTTCCCCCGCACCGCGACGTTCAAGGTCCTCACCCGTTCCCTTGCCGCAGAGCGGTGGCACTGCACCGATCCGGTGTGGATCCGCGAACGAGGCGCAGCCGAATTCGTGCCGCTGTCAGCCGAGATGATGCACCTCCTCGAACCTCTCACGGTCGGGTCCGGACACCGATAACGTCTATCCGGACGCCATGCAGACCCGTGGGAGAAACGGGGAGCGATGGGATCGGTGCCCGGTACGGCAGCGCGTGCGCTCGGAAGTTTCTACGCGTTGTCGCTCGACGCGTTCACCGGCCTGTTCCGCGCACCTTTCCAGTGGCGTGAGTTTCTCACGCAGTTCTGGTTCATCGCACGGGTATCGCTCCTCCCGACCATCCTCATGTCCATCCCGTTCACCGTCCTCGTGGTGTTCACCCTCAACTCCCTGCTGCTGGAGATCGGCGCGGGTGACCTCAGCGGCGCAGGCGCAGGCGCCGGTCTCGGCGCCATCACCCAGATCGGTCCGCTCGTAACAGTTCTCGTCGTTGCGGGAGCGGGTGCCACCGCCATCGCGGCGGACCTCGGGTCGCGCACGATCCGCGACGAGATCGCCGCGCTCGAGGTACTCGGCATCGATCCGGCCTCCCGTCTCGTGCTGCCTCGCGCACTCGCGTCGATGGCCGTCGCGGTGACGCTCAACGGTGCGGTGTGCGCGATCGGACTCGTCGGCGGGTTCTTGTTCTCGGTGACCTTCCAGAGCATCGATCCCGGCGCCTACGCCTCGGGGGTCACCCTCCTCGTCGGTCCGGGAGAACTGCTGCTGTCGGAGGCGAAAGCGGCAGTGTTCGGACTGCTCGCCGGGCTCATCGCCTGCCACCGCGGCCTGTCCGTCACCGGCGGACCCAAGAGTGTCGGCGAGGCCGTCAACGAGACCGTGGTGTTCGCGTTCGTAGCGTTGTTTCTGGCCAACATGCTGCTCACCGCCATCGGCATCGCGGTGATGGGCCGGTGACCGTGGACGGTCCCGCCGGGGGACGGGGCACCCACGCGGCAGGCCGGGCAGGCCGGGCCGTGTCACACGCCGTCGACAACCTCGGGCGGCAGGTGATCTTCTCGATCGGAGCGCTCGTCTCGACGGGCAAAGCAGCACGCCACTATCCGCGCGAGACGATGCGCGTGGTCTCCGAGATCGGGCTGGGCACGGGAATTCTCGCCATGGTCGGCGGCAGCGTCGCCATCATGGGGTTCCTGACGTTGTTCGCCGGTGCGACCGTCGCAGTGCAGGGCTTCACGTCGCTCGGCAACATCGGCGTCGAAGCCCTGACGGGGTTCCTCTCGGCCTACGTCAACGTGCGGGTGATCGCTCCGGTCACCGCCGGGGTCGGCCTGGCCGCCACCATCGGCGCGGGAACCACCGCGCAACTCGGCGCCATGCGCATCAGCGAAGAGATCGATGCACTCGAGGTCATGGCCATCCGCTCGGTGCCGTACCTCGTCGGCACCCGCATCCTGGCGGGGCTCATCGTCGTCGTCCCGCTCTACGCACTGTCCGTACTCGCGGCCTTCCTGTCGAGCCGCATCGCGACCGTGGTGATCCTCGGTCAGTCCCCCGGCGTCTACGACCACTACTTCTCGACGTTCCTGCGACCCGCCGACGTCGCGTGGTCGTTCGTCCAGGCCGTGACGATGGCACTGGTCGTGATGACCGTGCACAGTTACTACGGTTTCACCGCGACCGGCGGCCCGTCCGGAGTGGGCGTCGCCACCGGGCGTGCGGTGCGGATGTCGCTGATCGCCGTCGTCGCCGTGACCCTGCTGATCTCACTGGCCCTCTACGGCAGCAGTCGCCAACTGCACCTGGCCGGGTGACGAACGTGCCCGGCCGAGCATCGAAAGACTGGTTGCCGACGGTGGCGGTGGCAGGACTGACCGTGGTGTCGGCCGTCGTGCTCGTGCTGGTGGGGTTGGCCTTCCGCGGATCGTTCGCCCCCGGCGTGACCGTCGTCGTCGAGACGGGTCGCACCGGCCTGGTGCTCGAACGCGGCGCGATGGTCAAGGCTCACGGCGTGCAGATCGGACCGTCTCCGAGGTCCGGCACACCCCGGACGGTGCCGAGGTGGTCCTGCGACTCGAACCCGGCGACGCCGCGCGCATTCCGTCGGACGCGGGCGCCGACATCCGCGCGACCACCGTGTTCGGTGCCAAGTACGTCTCGCTCACGGTACCGGACCCTCCCGGCCCGTTGGGCCTCGCGGAGGGCACGGTGCTGCGAGCCTCACGCGTGACGGTGGAGACCCAGACCGTCTTCGAATCGCTCTCCGGTGTCCTGCAGGCTGTCGACCCCGCGAAGCTCAACCGCACGCTCGGAGCGTTGGCCGTCGCGCTGCGCGGTCAGGGCGACACGCTCGGGCAGGCGCTGACCGACACCGACGCGGTGCTCGCGCAACTCGAACCAGGGATGGACGTGATCCGGCGCGATCTCACCGCCACCGAGGCCACCGCCGACATCTACGCGTCGGCAACCGACTCGGTGATGGACTCCCTCGGCAATCTGACCACCACGGGCGCGACCATCGTCGAACATGCCGACGATCTCGATCGTCTGTTGCTCGCCGCCATCGGTATGGGTGATGCGGGGCGGCGTGTGGTGGAGCCCAATTCGACGCAGATCGTCGACGTCCTCGATCTGCTGCGACCCACCGCGTCGCTGCTCGAGGAGTACTCGCCCGTGCTGCCGTGCTTCTTCCAGGGCGCCGACCGCGCCCGGCAACTCGCCGAACCGGCGTCCGGTGGCAACGGTTCGTCGATGATGCTCAATTCGACGCTGCTGCTCGGCGTGGACCCGTACGAGTATCCCCGTAATCTTCCGGTGGTCGCGGCAAGCGGCGGACCACGTTGTGGCGCATTGCCCGTCGTCGGTGAGGACGAGATCCCGGCGCCGTACCTCGTCGCGAATACCGGTGCCAACCCGTTCGAGGCCGGCAACACCTCTCCGGTGTTCGTACCCGAATCGCTGTTCGAACTGCTGTCGGGAGGTGTGCGATGACCCGCACCGCCGTCGCCGCGGGCATCTACGCACTCGTCATGCTGATGACTCTCGCGGGTCTGTTCGTCGTGTTCGGACACGTCCGGTTCGGCGACTACACCCGCTACCACGCTCTCTTCGACGACGTGTCCGGCCTCGAGCCGGGGCAATTCGTGCGGGTGAACGGTGTCGAGGTGGGCCGTGTCGCCGAGGTCGAGTTCGCCGAAGGCAATCGCATCGACGTCGTCTTCGAGGTCGAATCCGTGTACGTGCCGACGCGGGCCACGGTCGCCACCGTCCGTTACCTCAATCTCGTGGGTGACCGCTACCTCGAACTGTCCGACGCACCCGGCGCACTCGTACCGATGGTTGCCGGGGAGACCATCGGAACCGACCGGACCCGCCCGGCACTCGATCTCGACGTGCTCATCGGCAGCTTCAAACCGCTGTTCCGCGCACTCGAACCGGAGCAGGTCAACCGCCTCTCCGCGGACCTGATCACCGTGTTGCAGGGGCAAGGCAGCACCGTCGAATCCGTTCTGATGCACACCGCCTCACTCACATCCGCCATCGCCGATCGCGATCTGCTGGTGGGCAGCGTGATCGCCAACCTGAACGCGGTACTGGGCAACCTCGCCGCGCATCGGGACACCTTCGATACCGCACTGGTGCGCGCCCACGAACTGATGGACGGCCTCGCACAGGATTCCGTGATGCTGGGCGACGCCGTCTCCGACATCGACGCCGCGAGCGGAACCGTGGCGAGTCTGCTCACCGATGCCCGCGCCCCGCTCGCCGCGACGATCCGGGAGACGGGCAATGTGGCGACTCTGCTCAAATCGCGAGGCGACACGATCGAGAGCCTGGCCACGCGCCTGCCCGACGCGTACGCCGCCCTCAGCCGCCTCGGTGCCTACGGCGGGTTCTTCAACTACTACCTCTGCGGAATGCTCATCAAGGTCAGCGATCCGTCCGGAAACACCGTCACCTCACCGCTGTTCGGGCAGACGACGGGGAGGTGCGCGCCGGCATGAAGCAGTTCCGCGAGATGAACCAAACCGCTGTCGGATCGGTCGGCACCGGCGTGCTCGTCGTGCTCGTGCTGTGTGCCCTGAACATCGGATCGCTGCCGTTCCTGAACACCGGGGCCGAGTATCGTGCGCGCTTCGTGGACGCGGGAGGGCTGAACACCGGCGACGCCGTGCAGGTCTCGGGAAAGGATGCGGGACGGGTCACCGGCATCGACATCGACAACGACGCCGTCGCTGTCACGTTCACGGTCGACGAGCAGGTCGTCCTCGGCACCGACACGGCCGTCGAGATCTCGACGGCGACCGCACTGGGCGCGCGCAACCTGCGGGTCCGGCCCGCCGGACCGGGACGCCTCGAACCGGGGAGCACCATCGACGTCGACCGCACCACCGCCCCGTACCAGTTGACCGACGCTCTGGGCGACCTCACCGGCACAGCCTCCGACCTCGACGCGGATCAGCTCCGCACGTCGATGCGCGTCCTGTCCGACACCCTGCGCGACACCCCCGACGACGTCGGTGCGGCAGTCGACGGTGTGATGCGACTGTCCGACACGGTGGCGTCCCGCGACGAGTCGCTGCGCGAATTGCTCACCCACGCGGAATCGGTCACCGCCGTCCTGGCCGAACGCAGCGACGCCATCGACTCACTCGTCACCGACATCGATCTCGTTCTCGCAGAACTGGATCGCCGCCGGGTGGCACTCGACACCCTGTTCGCGAATCTCGACGCGTTGTCGGTGGAGATCTCGGCACTGGTCGCCGACAATCGGGCCCAGCTCGCTCCGGCGCTCACGAAGGTGAATGCGGTCCTCGACATCCTGAATCGCAACCGGGAGAACATCGCGCTCGCGATCCAGCGACTGGGGCCGTACGCCACGGAACTCGGGGAGGCTGTCGCGTCGGGTCCCTTCTTCAATTCCTACATCCAGAACCTGCTGCCGATGCAGATCATCGAACCGGCACTCACCGCCGCACTCGACAACGCCGGTCTCGGTGTCCCGGGAGGCACGCCGTGACGTGGAGCAAACCTGTGCGGGCATGGCTCGTCCTGCTACTAGTCCTCGCGGTCGGTGCGGTCGTGTCGTTCACGGTGGTGCCCTTGCGCGCCCACGATGAATACTCCGCGGAGTTCGCGACCGCTCGTGGCCTGTACGTCGGCGACGACGTGCGTGTCATGGGTGTCGAAGTGGGGCGCATCAGCGCGATCGAACCGCGCGGCGACCGGGTCCTCGTGACGTTCACCGTCGACGCGGCGCGGCGGATACCGGCCGATGCGAGCGCTGTGCTCATGGCACCGACACTCGTCTCGGCGCGGTTCCTCCAGATGACCCCCGCCTACACGGGCGGACCCGAACTCGCCCCCGGCGGCACGATCCCCCTCGAACGCACCGCTGTTCCGGTCGAGTGGGACGAGATCACCGCGCAACTCGCGCGCCTGACCACCGAACTCGGTCCGGCCGCCGACGATCCGCAGGGCCCGCTCGGCGAAGTTCTCGATACCGCGGCAGCCAACGCCGAAGGTCACGGGCCGGCCGTGCGCGACTCGCTGACGCAACTCTCGGCGGCGATGCGCACCCTGTCGGACGGTCGCCACGACCTGTTCGGCACCCTCACCAACCTGCACGTGTTCGTGGAGGCACTGTCGATGAGCGGCGACCATCTCGTCTCGCTCCACGACCGGCTGGCCGCCGTCACCGGCGTCCTCGACGCGAACCGCGACGAGATGGGCGCCGCCCTGGCCGGGCTGGACACCGCGCTCGTGGATGTCGAAGGGTTCGTCCGGGAGAACAGGGACGTCATCGACGCGACCGTCGACCGCACGAGCGTGCTCGCCGAAACCCTCGCGACGCAGCGGGACGGTATCGCGCAGGTACTGCACGTCGCGCCGACCGCGTTGTCGAACTTGCAGAGCATCTATCAGCCTGCCCACAACACCGTGGTGTCGGCGCTCGCGCTCACCAATTTCGCTAACCCTGCCCAGTTCATCTGTTCGGCGCTGGCCGCGGCGGAGCAGGTCGACGCACACACGGGTTCCGAACTGTGCGTGCAGTATCTCGGGCCGATCCTGCCGCTGCTCACCATGGATTATCCGCCGGTGCGCATCAATCCGACGCGGGGCGTGGGCGCGCTGCCCGACCAGCTCGTCTACTCGGAGCCCGGCCTGGCACCTGCCGCTCCGCCGAGCATTCCGTCACCCGGCACCCCGTCGCCGACCGACCTGACCGCGCTGCTGTCCCCGGGAGTGCGATGAAACTCCGGCTCCCGGCGCTCGCCGGTGTTCTCGTCGGCGTCTTCCTCACGTCGGGGTGCGACTGGCACGGCCTCAACTCTCTCGAACTGCCAGGCACCCACGGACGGGGTGGCGACGCCTTCGCCGTCACCATCGAGATGCCCGATGTCACGACACTCGAACGTAATTCACGCGTACGGGTCGGCGACGTCACGGTGGGGCGGGTGTCGGACCTGCAACTCGGGGGCGGGCACGCCGTGGTGACCGTGATGCTCGACGGCTCGACCGTCCTCCCCGCCAACGCGGGCGCGAAGATCGGGCAGGCGAGCCTGCTGGGTTCCGCCCACGTCGAACTCGCGCCGCCCGTCGGCGAACCCGCGCGCGGCGTTCTCTCCCAGGGCGACGTCATCCCTCTAGAACGTGCGGGAGCATTTCCCACGACCGAGCAGACCTTGTCGTCCCTCTCGCTCGTCCTCAGTGGCGGCGGACTCGCCCAGGCTCAGGAAATCTCGCGGGAACTGAACCAGGCGCTGGACGGACGCCAGGAAACGGTGCGTGCCCTGCTCACGCGCATCGACGCGGTGCTCGCCGGTCTCGACGATCAGCAGAACGGAATCCTCAGCGCGATGGAATCACTCGATGCGCTCACCGCAGACGTAGCCGTCCACAACGAGCGACTCGCTGCGGCCACGGACCAGTTCGCACCGGCACTGGCCGTCCTCGCCTCACAGCGCGGAGAACTCACCCGCGCCGCCGACGCGCTGGGCCGGTTCGGCCGGGTGGCCACCGACGTGGTCGATGCGAGCGGAGACGATCTGGTTGCGAACCTGCGCGACCTCGAGCCGATCCTGGCCTCGCTCAGCGCATCCGGCGACTCGCTCACCGAATCGTTGCGTTACCTGCTGACCTTCCCGTTTCCGATCGACACATACCGCAACGCCGTGCGCGGTGACTACGCGAACGGCACCGTCATTCTCGATCTCACCCTGCCCACCCTCGAGAATGCGCTGCTGCTCGGCACGCCGTTCGAAGGCGCACTCACCGGGAACACGGTGCCGATCCCGGATCTCGTGTCGTTGCTCGTTCCACCGGTCGGTGAGGTGCCCCGGTGAGCCCGGCAGCCCGGTTGCGGGCGCGGCTGATCGTGTTCTTCGCGATCGGAGTGGCCGCGGTGCTGGTGGTCGCGTTGTGGGTCGTCGACGTTCCGCGGCTGCTCGGGGTCGGCACGTACAAGGTTCGGGTCGAACTCACCGATGCCGCAGGTCTGTACTCGTCGGCCAACGTCACCTATCGCGGCGTCGAGATCGGACGTGTCACGGCGGTGACGATGACGACGGGCGGCGCCGAAGCGGTGTTGTCGCTCGACTCCCGGGTGCCCGTACCCGCAGACAGTGACGTGCAGATCCGCAGCATGTCGGCGATCGGCGAGCAGTACGTCGAATTCCTGCCCTCGGGCAGCCGAGCGCCGTACCTCAGCGACGGCGCGGTCGTCCCGAGTGGACGGGTGTCGGTACCGGATCTGATCGGCGGCACACTCGACCAACTCGACTCGACGCTGCAGTCGGTCGGACCGGATCGGCTCGCCGTGCTTCTCGACGAAACCGACAGCGCTGTCGCGGAATCCGGCGAGGTTCTGCGGGCACTCGTCGAGTCTGCCGCCGCACTGAGCGGCGAGGCCGAGGCAGGCATCGACGGCACTGCCGCCTTGCTGGATCAGGCCGGGCCACTTCTGGAGACACAGGTGGTGTCGTCGGAGTCGATCGCGAAGTGGGCGACGTCGCTGTCCGGGATCACCGGGCAACTGCGGGACTCCGACTCGGACGTGCGGATGCTTCTCGGTGTCGGGGCACCTGCGGCGGCTCAGGTGCAGGCGCTGTTCGAGGACGCCGAACCCACGTTGCCGCTGCTGCTGGCCAATCTCGTCACGGTCGAGCAGGTGGCGGCCGTCTATCGTCCGTCACTCGAGCAGATACTGGTGTTGTTCCCGTCGATCATGGCGTCGACGCAATCCGCGGGTCTGCCGAACCTCGACAACCCTTCTCAGAACACCTATTTCGTCAATTCCTACAACGATCCGCCACCGTGCATCGAGGGCTTCCTCCCGCCGGAGCAACGCCGCTCCCCCACCGAACTCGACGTTCCGGAGACGCCGCCGGACCTGTACTGCAAGTTGCCGGCCGATTCACCGATCGCGGTGCGCGGCGCCCGGAACATGCCGTGCATCGAGTACCCCGGGCGGCGCGCACCCACCGTGCAACTGTGCCGCGACGGTGGCTATTCGGCGTCCACCCTGGAGGACCTCCTCACCCCGGCGGGCTGAACGACGAAGCCACCGGAACGGCTCGGGGGCCGGTCCGGATGTCTACCCGGACCGGCCCCCGCAATTCGAGGTCTCGCGATTCGTACCTGCGGTCAGGCGTTCGCCGCGTCGTTGAGACGCTCGAGAGTGCCGGTCGCGTCGAGGTACTCCTGCACCCACCGTTCGATGACGACCGACGTCTTCTCCACCTTCGTGAGCTGGCCGACGACCTGGCCCACGGGGTTGAATGCGACGTCGACGGAATCGTCGGGGTACTTGTGTGTGGCGGCGACAGCCATGCCGGACACCATGTACTGCAACGGCATGCCGAGCGGTTCCGGATTGCCCTCCTTCTCCCACGCCTCGGTCCAGTCGTTGCGCAGCATGCGGCAGGGCTTGCCGGTGAACGACCGGCTGCGCACGGTGTCGCGGCTGGTCGCGTTCGCGTAGGCGGCCTGCTGCACCGCGGTGTTCTCGGCTTCCTCGACCATCAGCCACTGCGAGCCCGACCAGGCACCCTGAGCACCCAGAGCGAGTGCGGCCGCGATCTGCTGGCCGCTGCCGATACCGCCGGCCGCGAGGACCGGGATCGGGGCGACTTCCTTGACGACCTGGGGCCACAACACGATCGAGCCGACCTCGCCGCAGTGGCCGCCGCCCTCGCCGCCCTGGGCGATGATGATGTCGACACCGGCGTCGGCGTGCTTGCGCGCCTGGTAGGGCGAGCCGCACAACGCCGCGACCTTGCGTCCGGATTCGTGGATGTGCGCGATCATGTCGGCCGGCGGTGTCCCCAGCGCGTTGGCGATGAGCGTGACCTTCGGATGCTGGAGGGCGACGTCGACCTGCGGGGTGGCCGTTGCCTCCGTCCACCCGAGAAGCTGCAACGCGTTATCGTCGCCTTCGGGCAGCGGCACACCGTGGTCGGTGAGGATCTTGCGCCCGAAATCGAGGGTCTCCTGCGGCACCATCGACTGGAGCATCTTGGTGAGTTCTTCGGCCGAGAGGTCGGTGTCCATGCCCTCGTACTTGTTGGGGATCACGATGTCGACACCGTACGGATGGTCGCCGATGTGCTCATCGATCCAGTTCAGCTCCACTTCCAACTGCTCGGGGGTGAACCCGACGGCGCCGAGGACACCGAACCCGCCCGCCTTGGACACGGCGACGACGACGTCACGGCAGTGGGTGAAGGCGAAGATGGGGAACTCGATGCCGAGTTCGTCGCAAAGGGGCGTGTGCATTCGGCACTCCTCGGGAGACGGTGGAAGACTGGAACAGGTTCCACTTTAGAGGGCGCGCCACCGAATGAACATGCCTCGACGACTTCTCCGCGGAGTTCAGATGATGCCGCGCTCCCGCAGATCGGCCTGCTCGGATTCGCCGAGGCCGAGCACGTCGCCGTAGACGGCCGCATTGTCGTAACCGGCGACGGGTGCGCCCGCCATGCGCACCGATCCGGGCGTCCCGACGAGGGCCGGCACGACACCGGGGCCGAGAACATCCCTGCCGGAACGCTCGTCGTGGTGGGACACGAGCATGTCGCGCGCCTGGAACTGCGGGTCCTCGACGACCTCGGCGATGGTGTTCACAGGACCGGCGACCACGCCCGATTCGGACAGGTGCGCCAGCAGGTCTTCCAGGGTCCACGTCGCAGCCCACGCGCCGATGAGGTCGTCGAGTTCGTCCTGATTCACCCCGCGCGCGAGATGGTCGGCGAATCGGGGGTCGTCCGCGAGTTCCGGGGTGTCCATCGCCGCGCACAGGCGACGGAACACGGTGTCCTGGTTGGCTGCGATGACGATCCACATGTCGTCGGACGTCCGGTAGAGATTCGAGGGAGCGATCCCTTCGAGACGGGTGCCGGACGGGCCGCGTACGACCCCGGCCGCGTCGTAATCGGGCAGCACCGACTCCTGGACCGCGAAGCACGCTTCGGTGAGCGCGACGTCGACGACCTGACCCCGGCCGGTCCGCTCGCGACTCAGCAGCGCCGCCAGAACCCCCTGCACGGCGAACATGCCGCCGAGGGTGTCGCCGAGCGACAACGCGAGGCGCGGCGGCGCCTGGCCGGGATAACCGTTGAGGTGCCGCAGACCGCTCTCCGCCTCGGCGACCGACGCGTACCCGGCGTGCCCGGCCTTCGGACCGGTCTGTCCGTAGCCCGACACGCGGGCGAGTACGAGACCGGGGTTGATCTCGGACAGCACGTCGTACCCGAGGCCCCATTTCTCGAGGGTGCCGGGCCGGAAGTTCTCCACGATGACATCCGATTCGGCGACCAGTCGCCGGAACAGTTCCTGCCCTTCGGTCGACCGCAGGTCGAGGGTGATGCACCGCTTGTTGCGCGCGTGCACCGTCCAGAAGAACCGGTGACCGTCCCGCTCACCCTGCCCCCACGTGCGCAGCGGGTCGGGGCGAGCGGGATCCTCGATCTTGATGACGTCGGCGCCCATGTCGCCGAGGAGTCGTCCGGCGAACGGGCCCGCGATCAACGTGCCCAGTTCGAGCACCCTGATGTCCGCGAGCGCACCGGATCCGTTTGCGTGCTGCGCCGACTCGTTCGGTGTCCGTGTCACTGCGTCCCCGGTTGTCACTGCGTACCTGTTCCTTCGATCAGTAGCCGAGGTGAACGGTCTTCTCCTCGGTGAACGCTTCGAGGCCGCTGCGGCCGAGTTCGCGTCCGATACCGCTGGCGTCGCGCCCGCCCCAGGGTAACGCCGGGTCGGGCACGCCCCACCCGTTGACCCACACCGTGCCGACCCGCAATCGGGGGATGACGCTGTGCACCGTCGACAGGTTCTGACTGAAGATGAACGCGTTGAGTCCGTACTTGGTGGTGTTCGCCAATCGGACCGCCTCGTCGGTCGTCTTGAATGTGATGACCGTGGCGACCGGGCCGAAGATTTCCTCCTGCGCGATCGTGAGGTCGTTCGTGCCGCGGAACACCGTGGGCTCGACGAAGAATCCGCGGTCGCCGATGCGCGATCCGCCGGTGATCAGTTCGGCGCCCTCACTGCGTCCCTGCTCGATGTAGCCGAGGATGCGGTCGAGTTGTTTGCGGTTGACGATGGTGCCCTGCGTGGTGGCCGGATCGAAGGGATCGCCGACGACCGCGTTGCGCGCGAAGTCGACGAGTCCTTCCACCACCTGGTCGGCGATGGATTCGTGCACGATCACTCTCGTGCCCGCCGCGCACACCTGGCCCTGGTGATAGAAGTTGCCCATCGCGATCCACGGCAGCGACGCCTCGAGATCCGCGTCGGGGAAGATCAACTGCGGTGCCTTGCCGCCGAGTTCGAGCGTGACCTTCCGGAACTTCTCACCCGCGAGCGAGGTGATCGTCTTGCCCACCGCGGGGCTGCCCGTGAACGTGATCTTGTCGATGCCGGTGTGCGCGGCGAGTGCGGCACCTGCCTCCGCTCCGAGACCGGTGACGACGTTGAACGCCCCGTCCGGCACGCCCGCCTCGGCGAGCAGGTCGGCGAGCCTGAGGGTCGCGAGCGAGGCGTCCTCGGCGGGCTTGACCACGACGGAACATCCGGCGGAAAGCGCGGGTGCGATCTTCCACGCCGCCACCACGGTCGGGTTGTTCCACGGCGTGATCGCCCCGACCACACCGAGGGGCTGCCGGAGCGTGAACCCGAACCGGTGCTGCGGTCCGACGTCCGGGAGGATCATCGCCTCTCCGGCGATCTTGTCGGCCCAGCCGGCGTAGTGACGGAACGATGCCGCGGCCGCGGGGATGTCACCGGCAACGGTGTCGGCGTAGAGCTTGCCCATCTCGGTTGTTTCGAGTGCCGACAGCTCGGGTGCGTGCTGCTCGATGAGATCTGCTGCGCGGGACAGGATCCGGCCGCGTTCGGCCCCGGACATGCGCGACCACGCCCCCGATTCGAACGTCTCGCGCGCTGCGGCGACGGCAGCATCGACGTCGGCGGCACCGCCCGCTGCCACCTCGGCGACGATTTCCTCGGTCGCCGGGTTGATCGACGAGAACTTCGCACCCGACTGCGCCGGAACTGTGCGTCCTCCGATGCGCAGGCCGGAATCGGGGATCGTCAGGGGTGCGGAGGCGGGAGCGGAAAGGTCTGTCATCGGGACTCCTCGGGAGTAGGCGGAGCGAAGCGGCGGCTGATCCCGGACCACGACGCGTCGTAGTCCGTCTGGCGGTGGGCGCAGTGGTATGCGGTGTCGGTCACGGTGAGCGCGAAACGCGTCTCGAACATGAACGACAGCGTGTTCTCGAGCTTGACGGGCTTCAGATCCGCCGAGGTAGCCAGATCGAACGTCTCCAGGTCGGGCCCGTGCGCGCCCCACTGGTTGTGGAGAGACGCGCCGCCGGGGACGAATCCTTCGGCCTTGGAATCGTGCCGCCCCCGTACCAGCCCCATGAACTCGGTCATCACGTTGCGGTGGAAGTGCGGTGGCCGGAACGTGTGCTCCGCGACGACCCAGCGGTCGGGGAACACGCAGAAGTCGACGTTCGCCTGGCCGGGGATCGCCGTCGGCGACGTGAGCACCGTGAAGATCGACGGATCCGGATGATCCCAGCCTGCCGTGGTCATGGCGTTGAACAGCGACAGGTCGTATTTGTAGGCACCGTGCGTCCCGTGCCACGCCACGACGTCGAGCGGTGAATGATCCAACTCCGTCGCCCAGAGCCTGCCGCCGAACTTGTTCACCAGTTCGACCGGCCCGCTCGACTCTTCGTACCACGCTGTGGGATAGAGGAAGTCGCGGGCGTGTGCGAGTCCGTTGGCTCCGATGGGGCCGAGTTCGGGCAGCGTGAAGGACGAACCGTAGTTCTCGCAGATGTATCCGGACGCCTGCCCGTGAAGTAGCTCGACCCGGAAGCGCACGCCGCGACCGATGACGGCGATCTCGCCCGGTTCGACCGCGAGACGACCGAACTCGGTGCACAGCAGCAGACCGCCTTGTTGCGGGACGAACAGCAGTTCCCCGTCGGAGTCGACGAAGTACCGGTCGGTCATCGACGAGGAGATCGAATACAGGTGTACGGCAATGCCCGTGCGGGTGTGGACGTCTCCGTTGAGGGCGTAGGTCGTGGTCCCGTCCACGAAATCCGTTCCCGGTTCCGGCGGCGGCAACGGATCCCATCGCAACCGATTGGGGGTGAGTATTCCCCCGGGTGTCGGCGCCGACACCCAACCGCGGTCGTCGATGCGCTCGTACGGCCCGTGGGCGGCCGACGGGACGATGCGATACGTCCACGTCCTGCGGTTCTTCTCGCGAGGCTCGGTGAAGGCCGTCGCCGAATGTTGTTCGGCGTACAGGCCGTAGGGGGCGCACTGGGGCGAGTTCTGCCCCCACGGCAGCGCACCCTCGACGGCTTCGCTGTGGTGTTCGTTCCCGAAGCCCCGCAGGTAGAAGATTCCCTGCCCGGCCTCGACCTCGCGGTCGACCTCGACGCGAGCACCGTCGCCGACGGTCATGTCAGCGCGACCATCTCGTGCAGTGTGGTCCCCGTACGCACGTATTCCTCGCCGTCGATCGTGACGGTCATCGTGAAATCCGAGCGGAAGCGGAAGTATCCCGGCCGGCCGACGAGACGATTGACGAGGGGCTTGAGAAGGACCGTCGAGGCGAGCGGTACATCTTCCAGCAGGTTGTGGGCATGCACGATGTCGCGGACGGTGAGGGTCAGGTCGAGTGAACCCGGCACGCGGATCCGCAGCCACGAAGGGTAGGTGCGGTCGGCAACCGGGTTGAACACCGCTGGACCTTCGGTCATTTCGACTTCGCCGTTGCTGAGCACGATGCGGTCGCCGTGCGCAATCATCACCGGCTGTGACCAGTGGGCGCCGTACTTCTTCTGGGTGTACACCATCGCGTAGACCAGCGAGAAGTCGTCGGTGTACAGCCTGCCCCAGTACCACTTGTCGATGACCCGCTTCATGTCGCCGACACCCCAGTTGTGGTCGTGGTAACCACGACCGGTGACCTCCGTGGTGACGCCGTCGATCGTGACGGTGCCGGCAACGGACGCCCGGGGAGCCCCGACGACCCAGGCAAAGAACTCCTTGTCGTTGTAGCTCGTCCGGCCCCGGCCCGGCATCCACGGCGCGATCAGAGCGGTGAACGTCAGATCGAATCCGAGATCTCCTTCGGAGACCGTGACACGGTAGACCGGCTTGCCGTCGTCCTCCCCGATCAGTTGTGCCGTGTTGTGCGCGACGCGCACGTCGCAGCGTTCCTCCGATACGGAGAGGTCCGACTCTCGGTAGTGCCGGATCTCTTCCCTACGCTGCCCGTCCGGGGAGTACACATGGATTTCCACACCCGGTCTGCGGTGCACCAGTTCTCGCGTCTGGACCATCGCGACGACGATCCGTCCGTCGTCGAGATGCGCGTCGAAATACCAGTGTTCGAACGCGTGTTTCTCGCTCGAGGGATGAGCAGCGTTGTCCTTCGGCTCGACGACGGTGATCTCACCGTCGCGGCGGCCCGGGCCGTTCCAGGCTTCGGTGATCTGCAGAGTGGGCATCGATTCGTCTCCAGGAGTTCATGTGTCGGGGTGTGGCTCGGATCAACGACGCAGAGCGCCGCTCGCATCGAATTGCGCTTCGCGACCGTCCATCTGGGCCCGGTACCAGTTCTCCCGGTGCACGACCATGATCTTCTCGTGCAGCGCGGCGACACCGGGCACGAACCGCCGCGCGAGTTCCATCAGCGTGATGAGAGGGAACCGCACGATCGGGATGAGCATCCACGGCAGTATTTTCGGCATCGAATACTTGCGTCTGGTGGCGGGCGACATGAACATCGCGGAGTACACCGAGTTGATGCGGAAGTTGTATTTCGCGCGCAGCAGGGCGAGACCGTGTTGCCCTTCGCGCGGAGCGAATGCCTGTGGGTACGACTCGATGAGTTCCTTGCCGTACTCCCCCGAGTCGTACGACCGCGACACGACGGTGGTGAGCAGGGTCCGCACGCTGTCGCCGATCGTCTCGGGATACCAGGACATTCGCACGCCGAGGAGGTAGCCCATGTACTTCTGGAAGTGGATGAGCGCGCGGATCTCTCGCGGCGTGGTGTGGTATCCGAGGGACCACAGCGCCAGGCCCGGAGTCACACTGCCCGCAATGAGGGTGAGAAGCATGTAGGTCTGACTGATCGGGAGTCCCCATTTGGCGGCGTCCCATTCCGGGTGCCCGGCCACCCGCGCACGTACGGAGACATGCATGATCCGCACTTTCAGCGCGGTCGCCCGGCCCCGCGATCCGGGCGTGAGGAGCGCACCGGGTTCGGAGACGTCGATCCAGAACCGCGAGGTTTCGAGGAACCTTCGCAGAGCATTGTCACCCGCGTAACCGCCGGCGAGCGAGAGTGGCGTAGCCACAGCGGATTCGGTGTAGATCTCGAGAGTCTCCGCACCGGCGAAGCTGAACAGCATCGTGCCCCAGCGGCGCCAGATTTCGGCGCCCTGTTCCACGAGGTCCGGTTGCACCCAGTCGGGGACGGTTTCGAACTCGCCGAACAGTGCCTTCATCGCGTCGGGGGCCTCGGGAACGGAGTCGATGCCGTCCGCCAGGGCCCGATCGAGCAGTACCCGAGCCTCCTTCGGGCCGGGTTCGCCGTGATAGACCTCCTCGACGAAGCGCTCGGCGGTGGGGTCACCGCTGTAGAGGTCGTTGCACAGCGCACGGGCCTGTTCGTCGGTGGGAAGGATGTCGAATCCCGTCGCGGCCCGGATCAGCCGTCGCAGACGCCGGACTCCGGGGCGGGCCTGCGCCTGCCAGTACGGGAACGCGCTCGGGCACCGGTCTGCGGTGGTGGGTTCGTCGGGTGTGGTTTCCAGTGTTCCGGTCATGCCGATGCCTCCTCGGCTCGGTCGTCTGTCACCGTGCGGCGGATCCACCCGCTCAATCGCGTCACGACGTCGTGAAGCCCCCCGGGCTGGTCCACGAGGTAATGGTTGAGATTGCGCATCTCGATCAGTTCCGCCTCGCCCGGCAGGGCATCGCGCATCAGCCGGGAGTCCTCGGCGAAAGCGGCCTGGTCGCCGAGCAGGCTCATCACCAGGGTCGGCGCGGTGACGTTGTTCAGGTCGGTCAGTGCGTCGGCGTTGGTGTGATCCACGCTCCACGTGCTGAGCCAACTGCGCACCGTGACGAATCGTGCGAGCCCTCCGGCGGCAGTGTTGGCCGCGGCCGGATCGCCGTACATGCTGCCGGCTTCCCGGTCCGAGGGGTCGAGCGTGGTGTCGACGAACCGGGGATCTCCCACGGTGCGATGCACCACGAATCCCCGGTCGGACGCACCGACACGGTTCAGTTCGTCGAGTTGTTCGAGAACCCAGGCGTCGATGCGACGCATACGGGCGAGCTGCGCGTCGCGATACGCGGCCACCCACTCCCGGTCGAGCGGGACCGTGCGGTCCGGTGCGTACAGGTCGAGGCCGGGATCGGTCGCATAAGGGTCGGCCTCGTCGACGACGGCGCCGTCGATCCAGTGCCGCAGCACCCGCGCGCGCCCCGGGTGTGCCCCGACGAGCAGATTCGCGTCGGCCGGACGCAGATTCGCGTCGGCGAATCGGGCGGGATCACCGGCGGGGGTCTGCGTGACCGTGGGGTTCTCCGCCTGCGACTGATAGAACGACGCCAGCGATCCGCCGCCGCTGAATCCGAGCAGCACCACCTTCTCGAAGCCGAGTTCGTCCGTCATCCAGCGCACGCCGGTACCGAGGTCGAACGCGGCACGTTCCATGATGAGGGCGGGCTCGTTGGAGGCGTACCGGGTGTTCAGGCCCATCGCAGGGATTCCGGCTTCGGCGAACGCGCGGAGCAGGAAATGACTGAGGAAGTTCGACGCCGGATGGCACATGATCACCCCGACCTCGCGGGAGTGCCCGGGCATCGCGACGAGGTTGCCGTGCAGCGTCGGATAGTGCCGGCTGAGACCGGAGTGCATCTCGACGCGGCCGTCGGTCGCCGGTTCGTACGGGATGCGCTGGAAGTGGTCGCGGGGTTCGGAGCCTGTCGTGGAGTTCATTGCACCGTCCGGTATTTGAGCATCATGTCGTGGTCTTCGTGGTCGAGGACGTGGCAGTGCCACACGTAGCCCTGGAGTCGCTCGGCGTGCGCATGGTCGGCGTGCGGGTCGTGCGGAGCACCGTGCGCGTCCGCCATGTCGACCGCTGCGGGGAACGTCGCGTCGGGATCGAAGCCCAGTTCCGCGGCCGTCGGGAAGTACGCGACGATGCGGGTCACCGAGTTCGGGTCGCAGATCACGGTGTCCTTGAAGCCGGTCTCCCACGGCTCGGGGCCCCGCAACGGTTCGACGACGAACGGATCGGCATCGGGCGTCCACTTGGTCCCGATCGGCGGCTGTGGTTGCCGCGCGCACATCGCGAGCGTGTCGATCGCCTGACGTCCCACGACGCGAAAATGCACCAGATGCAAGTGGATCGGGTGCGGGTCCGGCGTGGCGTTGACGATGTTCCACTGCTCGACGGTGCCCTGCCGGGGCATCTCGATGTCCTCACTGTGGAACCTGAGATTGTTGAGCGACATGATCGACGGGGGTAGCCGCACGTCCGACGGCTGACTCAGCGACACGTGACGAACGTGCTGCACGGCCGGGACCGCTCCCACGACCGGCGGTTGCCGCAGGCCACCCCGGAGACGAGTCGGGGGCGTCGCTGCGAAACCTCGCGCGGCCTCGGCCCTGAAACGCATAAACACCGGCATGTGCACGGCACCGATCTGCGCGGCTTGCGGTGCGGCCGATTCGGTGTTGCGGAGCTCGACGGTGGCGCCGGGCTCGAGCGTGCCGAAATCGACCAGCAGGTCTACACGTTCGCCCGGTGCCAGCCGTACGTGGGTGGTCGGTGCGGGAGCGTCGAGCAGTCCGCCTTCCATCCCGATGACCCAGAACGGCATGCCGTTGGAAAAACGCAGATCCCACACGCTGAAGGACGCGGCATTGAACAGTCGCAGTCGGTACAGACCCCGTGCTACCCGGGCCTCGGGCCAGATCTTGCCGTTGACGACGCCGACGTCGCCGACCGCGCCGCCTTCCCATCTGCCCTGCGGAACGATCGGGGTGGAGCGGATGCTCTGCCGTCCATCGCTGTGCACGATCTTTTCCTGCAGTACCAGTTCGAGTTCGAACTCCCCGGCGGGCAATCCCAGTGGGTTGCCGCGTTCTCCGGTGTCGTAGTCGTCGCGGAGCAGGTACACACCCGCGAGCCCGGCATAGACGTTCAGGCGCGTGACGGCCATGGCGTGGTCGTGGTACCACAGCCCGGCCGCATCCTGCCTGTTCGGGAACCGGTACGTCGATCCCTCTCCCGGCCGCGCGATCTTCTGAGGGTGGCCGTCGAATTCGGGAGGCGTCACGCCGCCGTGCAGGTGCATCGATGTGGGTACGTCGGTGCGGTCCCGCTCGCTCAGTCCGTGCAGGGAGGTGTCGACGTCGGCAGCGAACGGATGCACGGTGATCCGGTTGCGGTAGTCGATCGTCGTTTCCTGTCCGCGGTGAGCGGTGATCACCGGACCGAGATACGTGCTGTTTCCGTAGGCCAGGGTCGGACCGGGCGCGAGGTCGCGATGGAAGCTGTGGGTCGCGCTCACCGCATCGAGCGTCAGCGACGAGCCCTCGAGCCTCGGGAGGACGGGGAGGTCGTCGACGAACGGCGTGAGCTGTGGTGAGGGAAAGAGCATGGGGCGTGGGAGTTCCGGCGGATCAGCGAGTGCTCTTCCCCCGACGAGCAGACCCGAGCCGGCACCGACTGCGATTCCGGCGAGAAGAGTTCTGCGACTGATATTGCGCATGGACCAGGCTTCCGTTTCACGCGACCGCAGCCGACGAGGCAGCAAACTTCGTGATCGCGATCACAATACCATACGGTATGGTGTGGTCAATCCCCCGGTTTTCGTCGCCATCGCCAGAGGCCAAGTGGAGGCCTGTATTCCACTGTGCCGGAAAGTCGTTCGCTCGCAGTGTCCTCACCTCGGTTCCGCTCGCCCACAGTCCCGGCCCCGGCGACATGTAGGCTCGGCGCTTACAGCGAGAGACAAGAGGTGGCGACCCGTGGCGCAGCAACCGGCGAAGGAACGCTCGCGGTCCGGCCGACGTCCCCGGCTTTCCCTCGACGACTGGACCGCCGCCGGACTCCAACTGCTCGTCACCGAAGGCCGCAATGCCGTGAAGATCTCCCGGTTGTGCGACGAACTCGGTGTCACCAAGGGCAGTTTCTACTGGCACTTCACCGACATCGACGACCTGATGAAGGCCATCGCCACCCGCTACACCTCACAAGACAACGACGCCGCCCGCGGTCTGACGAGCGTCGAGGAGTTGCCCGTCCGGGAACGTCTGGCGCGTATGGGCACGATGCTCGTCGACGATCGCGCATGGGAGGCCGAGGTCGCGGTGCGCGAGTGGGCGCGAAGTGATCCGCAGGTCGCCGAATCGGTGCGTGCCCTCGACCAGCGGATCATGGCCGTCGTCGAGAATGCTTTCCTCGAACTCGGTTTCGACAAGGACGAGGCACGGGTCCGCGCCGGAACACTGGTGTACGCGGGAATCGGGTTCGTGTACGGACGCGACGGATTGCCCTCCCCCACGGTCGAGCAGATTCAGGCGTTGCTGACGATTCTGGTCCGGAAATAGGACGTGCCCGGGAGGAAACACCTCCCGGGCACAGCCCCACCCCCCCCCGGTCTATCGGGCTTCGTTCAGACGATCGACCGCCCGGTCGTAGCCGGTCACGAGTTCGTCCATGATCTCCGCGACAGGACGAATGTCGTTCATCCGGCCCACCACCTGGCCCACCGGCATCGCGACGACTTCAGGATCGTCGGCCGCCGAAATACGCTGATGCGCCTCGCTGACCAGAATGTTCTGCAGCGGCATGGGCAGTGGCGCGGGTGCATCAGGCTTGGACCACGCCTCCGTCCACTTGGTCTTGAGGAGGCGCGCGGGCTTGCCGGAGTAGATCCGCGACCGTACCGTGTCCGACGACGTCGCACCGAGCAACGCCCGCTGTATCGACGACGGGCCGTTGGCAGCGGAACCCAGTTTGTATTCGGCGGCGGTGAGCCAGTACGAACCCATCCATACTCCCGAGGCCCCGAGTGCCAGCGCTGCCGCGACCTGCCGGCCGGAACCCACGCCACCCGCTGCGAGCACCGACGCCGAATCACCGATGGCGTCGACGATTTCGGGCCACAACACCATCGAGGCCACCTCGCCGGTGTGTCCCCCGGCCTCGTATCCCTGGGCGATCACGATGTCGACGCCGTTCTCGACGTGCCGACGTGCGTGTTCGACCGCTCCCGCGAGCGCAGCGACCGGCACACCCTTCTCGTGTGACAGGTCGATGACATCCTTCGGCGGCGAACCCAGGGCATTCGCGATCAGGGAGATGCGGTGCCCGAGAGCGATATCGACGTGCGACCGCGCCACCGAGTGCAACCAGCCGAGCACACCGCTCGCCTGCTCGACGTCATCGGACAGCGGCGGAACACCGAGTTCGGCGAGAGTCCGGTCGACGAACGCGCGGTGTTCCTCCGGAATCAGCTTGTCGAGGTCGACCGCGGTGCCTTCGGTCGGCACCTTCGCCGGCATCACGATGTCCACGCCGTACGGCCTCCCGTCGGTGTTCTCGTCCATCCAGGTGAGGACGGCATCGAGTTCGTCCGGGTCGTTGAAGCGCACGCATCCGAGGACACCGAGTCCACCTGCGCGACTGATCGCGGCAGCGACGTGCTCCGACGGGGTGAAACCGAAGATCGGATAGTCGATTCCGAACTTCCGGCTCAGTGCGGTCTGCATACTTCTCCCTCAGCCCGCTGCGCCGGTGCTGCTCGTGGTGCAGTGCTCGTCGGCCGGGCGCGCCTCCGTCTGCTCGTGGGCCCAGCGGTAATCGGGCTTGCCCGCCGGTGAGCGCTTGATCTCGTCGACGAACCAGGCGCTACGCGGCACCTTGTACCCGGCGATCTTGGTACGGGCGCTCGCGACGAGTTCGTCGAGGCTCGCGGTCATACCCTCCCGCAGTGCGATCACCGCAGCGACCCGCTCGCCGAAGCGGTCGTCGGGCACACCGACGACGAGGACGTCGAACACTGCCGGGTGCAACTTGAGCGCGCCCTCGACCTCTTCCGGATAGATCTTCTCGCCGCCGCTGTTGATGGACACCGAACCGCGGCCGAGCATGGTCACCGAGCCGTCCTCCTCGACCCGCGCGTAATCGCCCGGGATCGAATAGCGAACGCCGTTGTACTCGCGGAAGGTCGCCTTCGTCTTTTCTTCGTCCTTGTAGTAGCCCAGCGGGATATTGCCCTTGCGGGCGATCAACCCGACCTGTCCCGAACCCGGGGCGATGGGGTTGCCGTCCTCGTCGAGCACGGTGGTCGACTCGTCGATCTTCACCGTGGGACCGCCACCGCGGGTCTTGCCCTTCTCCACGATCCCGAGTCCGCCGAACCCGCTCTCGGACGAGCCGATCGAGTCGGTGAGCACCTTGCCGGGGAGCAGTTCCAGGAAACGGTCCTTGAGGGAAGGCGAGAACAGCGCGGCGCTCGACGCCATCGCGTAGAGGGTCGAAAGGTCGTACGGCTTACCGGTATTCGGGTTGCCTTCTTCGAGCGCGTCGAGCATCGGGCGGCCCATGGCGTCACCGGTGATGAAGATGACGTTGACCTTGTGGTCGTCGATGATCCGCCACACTTCGTGGCCAGAGAACTCGGGGTGCATGACGACCTTGCCGCCGCTGAACAGCGACTGGAACAGCGCCCACTGCGCGCCACCGTGGATCATCGGCGGAATCGGGTACCGCACGAGGCCGGGGTTCTCTGCTCCCTGCTTCGCGAGTTCCCACTCGTCCTTGACCCATTCACCGGTCATGAAGTTGATGCCGCCACCGAGCACGCGCCAGACGTCTTCGTGGCGCCACATGACGCCCTTCGGGTGGCCCGTGGTCCCGCCGGTGTACAGCATGTACAGGTCGTCCGCACTGCGCTCACCGAAGCTGCGCTCGGCGGAACCCTGGGCGAGCGCGGCCTCGTATTCCACCCCGCCGTACGACGAGTAGTCGGTATCGGTGCCGTCCTCGATCACCACGACGGTTCGGATCAGGGGCGTGAGCGGCAGGACATTGGCAACCTTGTCCGAGTACCGGCGTTCGTGGATGAGCGCCACGGTGTCGGAATTGTCGAGGAGGTATTGCAACTCGTTCTCGACATACCGGTAATTGATGTTGACCATGACGGCCCGGATCTTGAACACCGCAACCATCGCCTCGACGGCTTCGATGGTGTTCCGGGAGTAGATGCCAACCTTGTCACCCGGCTTCACGCCCTGTTCGGCCAGGTAGTTGGCGAGTCGGTTGGCTCGTTCCTCCAATTGTCCGTAGGTGACCTCTCTGCCGTCCGAGGCCAGTGCAACACGGTCGGGAACGAGGTCGATTGCGTGCTCGACGAGGTCTGCGATGTTTAGGGGCACGCCACAAAAGTAGAACGTGTTACCGTTATTGACAAGACTTTACTGAGACCTATTTCACAACACCGCCAGGAGTCCTCCCAGTGTCCTCTCCCGCAGCCCCCGGCGCAGCCGATCCGGACATTTCGCCGCATGCTCCGCACTGCCTCGTAGAGCAGCGCGGCCACGTCCTCATCGTGACGCTCAACCGGCCGGAGGCACGTAACGCGCTGTCGGGCGAAATGATGGCGATCATGTCCGAGGCCTGGGACCGGGTCGACAGCGATCCCGAGATCCGCGTCGCCATCCTCACCGGCGCCGGTGGTGCGTTCTGCGCGGGAGCGGACCTCAAGGCGATGAACCAGTCGGCGCCGGGCGACAAGTTCGAGGGCGGCGGCTGGGACCTGTCCCGGCTCCCCGCCCTACTCAAGGGCCGTCGGCTGACCAAGCCTCTCATCGCCGCGGTCGAAGGCGCAGCCATCGCCGGCGGCACGGAAATCCTGCAGGGCACCGACATCCGGGTCGCGGGAGAGAGTGCCAAGTTCGGCGTCTCCGAGGCCAAGTGGGGTCTGTTCCCCCTCGGCGGTTCCGCGGTGCGTCTCGTCCGCCAGATTCCGTACACGATCGCAGCGGACATTCTGCTCACCGGCCGGCACATCAAGGCGGCCGAAGCCAAAGAGATCGGGCTCATCGGTTACGTGGTCCCCGACGGCACCGCACTCGACAAGGCACTCGAGATCGCTGAGACCATCGCGAACAATGGGCCGGTCGCCGTACAGGCCATCCTGCGCACGATTCGCGACTCCGAGGGCCTCCACGAGGAAGAGGCGTTCCGGATCGACGCCGAACTCGGTGCCGCGGTCTTCAAGAGTGCCGACGCAAAAGAAGGTCCCCGTGCCTTCGCCGAGAAACGGCCCCCGAAGTTCACCGGAGCCTGACTCCCCCACCGACCCGGCGACGCGCCCGCGCACACCCGTGCGCGGGCGCGCTCGTGTGCGCGGCCGCATGAACCTGTGAGACCTGGACCACACCAAAATACGGGCTCTGCTACCTTCCGTTGTGTTCCAGGACACAGACCCGCACTGTTCGTGCAGGCGGTAAGGAGCCCCATGTACCCCGGCGTCCACGCGCGCACCACACCCGACAAAATCGCTGTCGTTCTCGCCGACAGCGACCGCAGCCTGACCTATCGCGAGTTGGACGACCATTCGGCGGCATTGGCACGGGTGCTGCACGACGCGGGACTCCGGCAGGGTGACGTCGTTGCGTTGCTCACGGACAACCGGGTCGAAGCGTTCGAGGTGTTCTGGGCTGCACTGCGCTCCGGCCTCTACATCACCGCGGTCAACAGTCATCTCACCGCCGGGGAGATCGCGTACATCGTCGAGGACAGCGGCGCAAAGGCATTGGTCGTTTCGGCGGCTCTCGGCGAACTCGCGGAACGCGTCGGCGAGACGGTCGAGGCCCGCTCCGCCCGACTCGCGTTCGGTGGCGCAGTTCCCGGATTCGGGTCGTACGAGGAGGCACTCGCCGGCGCCGGGCCGCGACTCGACGAGGAGCCGTGCGGCGGGATCATGCTCTACTCCTCGGGCACCACCGGATTCCCCAAGGGTATCCAGCCGCCGCTGCCCGAGCGCCGGGTCGACGAGCCCGGTGAATCGCTGGTGATGGTGGCGCAGTACATGTTCGGCATCGGCGACGCCGACGTCTACTACTCCCCCGCACCGATCTACCACGCCGCGCCGCTGCGCTGGGGCGCCGCGATCCACGCGCTCGGTGGCACGGTGGTGCTGGCTGCGAAGTTCGAGCCCGAGACCGCACTGCGCCACATCGAGCAGTACTCCGTGACAGCGGGCCAGATGGTCCCGACGATGTTCGTGCGCATGCTCAAACTCGACCCGGAGATCCGGACCCGGCACGATCTGTCGAGCCTGCGAGTGCTCATCCATGCCGCGGCGCCGTGCCCGCCCGAGGTCAAGCGCGCCATGATCGACTGGCTCGGCCCCGTGATCTACGAGTACTACAGCGCTACCGAAGCCAACGGCATCACGTTCATCAACAGCCAGGAATGGCTCGACCATCCCGGCTCGGTGGGCAAGAGCGTCATCGGTCCCGCCCACATCTGCGACGACGAAGGCAGGGTCCTCGCACCCGGCGAGATCGGCACGATCTATTTCGAAGCCGACCACATCCCCTTCACCTACCACAACGATCCCGAGAAGACCGCCACCGCACAACATCCCGAGCATCCGACGTGGACGACAGTCGGCGATCTCGGCTACCTCGACGACGAAGGCTTCCTGTATCTGACCGACCGCAAGTCCTTCACCATCATCTCCGGCGGCGTGAACATCTACCCGCAGGAGATCGAGAACGTCCTCGCGCTCCACCCGGCCGTCGACGATGTGGCGGTCATCGGCGTGCCGCACTCGGAGATGGGCGAGGAGGTCAAGGCCGTGGTGGAACTGTCGCCGGGCGCCACCGAATCACCGGAACTCGCCGAGCAACTGCTCTCGTACGTCCGGGACCGCGTCGCCCACTTCAAGGTGCCGAGGTCGGTGGACTTCGTCGACCGGCTTCCCCGCACCCCCACAGGCAAGCTGGTCAAGGGAAAGCTGAAGGCGGCCTATACCTCCTGAGCCGACAGAGTGGCTGTCGCCCGGATCATCACGCCCGGCTCACTGCAACACGACCGAGGCAAGCTCCTTGATCTGGGCGGCGTCGCGGCACGAGACGAGCAGCATGGTGACGCCGGCGTCCTCCCACCTGCGCACCCCGTCACGCACCTCGTCGAGGTCTCCGACGATCATCGTCTCGGTCACCATCTCGTCCGGAATCGCCTCGGCTGCTTCGTCTTTGCGGCCGGAACGGAAGAGTTCGGTGACCTCGTCCACCACGTCGCCGTACCCCATGCGCCGGTAGACCTGCGCGTGGAAGTTCAGTTCCGGCGCACCCATCCCGCCGACGTACAGCGCCGTCACCGGTTTCATCGCCGCGATCGTGCCCGCACGGTCGTCCGTCACCACCACCTGGCACGTCGCGGCGATCTCGAAGTCCTCGCGGGTGCGGCGCGCCCCGGCACGGGCGAAGCCCTCGTCGAGCCACTCGTCGTACATCGGCGCGAGACGCGGTGTGTAGTAGATGGCGAGCCAGCCGTCGGCGATCTCCGCGGTGAGCGCGACATTCTTGGGACCCTCGGCGCCCAGCCAGATCGGTATGTCCGAACGCAGCGGGTGGGTGATCGGCTTGAGCGGTTTCCCCAGTCCCGTGGCACCCGCACCGGTGTACGGCAGGGGGTAGTGCGGCCCCGGACTCGTGACGGGCGCTTCCCGCGCCAGGACCTGACGGATGATCGAGACGTACTCCCTGGTCCTCGCGAGCGGCTTCTCGAACGGCGCGCCGTACCAGCCCTCCACGACCTGCGGACCGGATACACCGAGACCGAGAATGTGCCGGCCGCCCGACAGGTGATCGAGGGTCAGCGCGTGCATCGCGCAACTGGTGGGCGTGCGCGCCGAGATCTGGACGACGGAGGTGCCCAGCCGCACCCGGTCGGTGGACGATCCCCACCACGCGAGCGGGGTGAACGCGTCCGAACCCCACGACTCGGCTGCGAACACCGCGTCGAACCCCTCGGCTTCGGCGGCTGCAACGAGTTCCGGTGCGTTGCCCGGTGGCTGCGCGCCCCAGTATCCCAGCTGCAGTCCCAGTTTCATTGCACGCCTTCCGGGTCGGATCAAGTGCGGCGAGGTGCAGATCACACGCTACCCTTGCCAGCAACACTAGAACCTGTTCTACTCGACTTTGTGAGCCTGGGAAAGAGTGCGGTCGCCGAGCCACCGCTCAATGCGCCGCTGAATCTGAAGTTCGACTACACACGATCCACCGGGCCGACCGTCGGCGCGTTCGTCACCGGACTGCGCGACGGACGCATCGTCGGGGCCCGTGGATCCGACGGCAGGATCTTCGTCCCTCCGCCCGAGTACGACCCCGTCACCCACGAACCACTCACCGATTTCGTCGAGGTGGGCCTGACGGGAACCGTCGTCAGCTGGACGTGGAACGCGGACCCGTTGCCGGGCCAGCCCTTCGACCGGCCGTTCGCGTGGGCGCTCATCCAGCTCGACGGCGCCGACACCTCGATCCTCCACGCCGTGGACGTCGCCTCTCCCGACGACATCGAAACCGGTCTGCGCGTCCGGGTCCGCTGGGCGTCCGAGCGTACCGGCGGAATCCACGACATCGCGGCGTTCGAGCCCGGCGAAGCGGTCACGGACACCCCACCGGAGTCCGGCGAGCCGGTTTCGATGATCACCACTCCCGTCGACCTGCACTACCGGCACAGCGCTTCCCCCGAGGAGTCCTGGTACCTCCGGGGCCTGAAGGAAGGCAAGATCATCGGTGGCCGCACCGGCCCCGGTGAGAAGGTGTACGTGCCGCCGCGCGGTGCGAGCCCCACCGACGGTGTGCCCACCAAGGAACCGGTGGAGTTGCCCGACAAGGGAACCGTCACGACGTTCTGCATCGTCAACGTGCCGTTCATGGGCCAGCAGATCAAGCCCCCCTACGTCGCCGCGTATGTGCTGCTCGACGGTGCCGACATCCCGTTCCTCCACCTCATCCTCGAGTGCGAGGCGACCGAAGTCCGCATGGGCATGAGGGTCGAGGCCAAGTGGCGGCCCCGCGAAGAGTGGGACCACACGCTGCGCAATATCGAATACTTCCGCCCGACCGGCGAACCCGACGCCGAGTTCGACACCTTCAAACACCACCTCTAGGAGCGTCGAGCACAATGACAGACATTGCAGTCGTCGGCTTCGCGCACGCCCCGTACGTGCGCGAGACGTTCGGCACCACCAACGGTGTGGAAATGCTCGTCCCCTGTTTCCAAGAGCTCTACGACAAGCTCGGAATCACCAAGTCGGACATCGGGTTCTGGTGCTCCGGGTCGTCGGACTACCTGGCCGGCCGTGCGTTCTCGTTCATCTCGGCGATCGACGCCATCGGCGCCGTGCCGCCGATCAACGAGTCCCACGTCGAGATGGACGCCGCATGGGCGCTCTACGAGGCGTGGGTCAAACTTCTCACCGGCGAGGTGGACACCGCCCTGGTCTACGGCTTCGGCAAGTCGTCGGCCGGGACGTTGCGGCGGACTCTCTCGCTGCAACTCGATCCGTATCTCGTCGCGCCACTCGGCGTCGACTCCGTCTCTCTCGCCGGACTCCAGGCCCGGATGGGTCTCGAATCCGGGAAGTGGACAGACCGGGAGATGGCCGAAGTAGCCGTCCGCTCTCTCGCTGCGGCGAAGAACAACCCGAAGGCCCAGTTCTCCGGCGACCTCGATATCGACGAACTGCTCTCGCGCCCGTACATTGCCGACCCACTCCGGAAGCACGACTGCGCTCCCGTCACCGACGGTGCGGCCGCGATCGTACTGGCCACGGGCGACCGGGCACGCGAACTGTGCGAGAACCCGGCGTGGATCACCGGAATCGAGCATCGGATCGACTCACCGAACTTCGGTGCCGCCGACCTCACCACCGCACCGTCGGCGCGTGCCGCGGCCCGCTCCGTGACGGGCGGCGACACCGCGTTCGACGTCGCGGAACTGCACGCCCCGTTCACCCATCAGGAGTTGATCCTGCGTGAGGAGATCGGACTCGGCGACGGCACCGTCGTCAATCCGTCGGGTGGTCCGCTCACCGGCAACGCGATGTTCTCCGGCGGCCTCGAGCGAATCGGATACGCCGCCCAGTCGATCATGACCGGATCAGCGGGCCGCGCGCTCGCACACGCAACGAGTGGCGCACTGCTGCAACAGAATCTGGTAGCCGTTCTGGAGGGACGTAACTGATGGCGAAGCAACCCGCAGCTGTCCTGGGTACCGGCCAGACCCACTACGTCGCCAAGCGTCACGACGTATCGATGTCCGGCCTGGTCCGCGAAGCCATCGACCGCGCCATGCTCGATGCCCAGGTGGGCTGGGACGACATCGACGCCGTCATCATCGGCAAGGCACCCGACCTGTTCGAGGGCATCATGATGCCCGAGTTGTCGATGGTCGACGCGATCGGCGCAACCGGCAAACCGATGCTGCGCGTACACACGGCGGGATCGGTGGGAGGGTCCACCGCGAACGTCGCGGCGAGCATGGTGCAGTCCGGCGTCCACCGCCGGGTCCTCGCGGTGGCGTGGGAGAAGCAGTCCGAATCCAACGCGATGTGGGCGCTGTCGACACCGGTGCCGTTCACCATGCCGGTCGGCGCCGGCGCGGGCGGCTACTTCGCTCCGCACGTCCGCTCGTACATCAGGCGATCCGGAGCACCCGAGCACGTCGGGGCGATGGTGGCCGTGAAGGACCGGCTGAACGGCGCCAAGAACCCGTACGCACATCTCAAGCAACCGGACATCACATTGGAGAAGGTCCAGGCGTCACAGATGCTGTGGGACCCGATCCGCTACGACGAGACCTGCCCGTCCTCCGACGGTGCGTGCGCCGTCGTGATCGGGGACGCCGACAGTGCCGTCGCCGCGGAGCAGGCCGGCCGCAGTGTCGCCTGGATCCACGCGACCGCCATGCGTACCGAACCCACGACCTACGCGGGTCGTGACCAGGTCGACCCCCAGGCGGGCCGGGACGCGGCAGCAGCATTGTGGAAGCAGGCGGGCATCACCGATCCGCTCACGGAGATCGACTGCGCCGAAATCTACGTCCCCTTCTCGTGGTTCGAGCCGATGTGGCTCGAGAACCTCGGATTCACTCCGCAGGGGTCGGGTTGGAAGCTGACCGAGTCCGGTGAAACCGCCATCGGGGGACAACTGCCGATCAACATGTCCGGCGGTGTGCTCTGCTCCAACCCCATCGGCGCATCCGGGATGATCCGTTTCGCCGAGGCCGCGATCCAGGTGATGGGCAAGGCCGGAGATCACCAGGTCGACGGTGCCAGTAAGGCCCTCGGGCACGCGTACGGTGGCGGCTCCCAGTACTTCTCGATGTGGGTGGTCTCTTCCGACCGCCCCACGAACTAGGAGCATCACATGGTGGATTTCACCGTCGGGGTCGCGATGACGCCGCTCGATCAGCTGAGCGGTATCGCGCGCACCGCGGAGGAGTGCGGGTTCTCGTCGATCGCCCTTCCCGACTCGCTGTTCTACATGGAGAAGCAGACCGTCAACTATCCGTACACTCCCGACGGGTCGCGGATGTGGACCGCGGACACGCCGTGGGTGGATCCACTGATCGCCGCCGCCGCGATGGGTGCAGCGACCTCGACCATCCGGTTCTATACCCAGGTGCTGAAGCTGGGGTCGCGCAACCCCGTCCTGCTCGCTCGCCAGGTCGGGTCCGTCGCCAACCTGACGGGAGACCGGTTCGGTCTCGGTGTCGGCATCGGCTGGGCACCCGAAGAATTCGAGTGGTGTGGCGTCCCGTACGCCCGGCGTGGCAAGCGCGTCGACGAGATGATCGATGTGCTCAAGCTGATCCTCGGTGGCGGCATGGTCGAGCATCACGGCGAGTTCTACGATTTCGACCGGCTCCAGATGAGCCCGGCCCCCAGCGCCCCCGTTCCGCTCTACGTCGGTGGGCACACCGACGTCGCGCTGCGCCGCGCCGCCCGGGTCGGTGACGGCTGGACGTCGGCCATGATCGGGTTCGACGACCTGGTGGCGGTGATCGACCGACTGCGGGAACTGCGCGCCGAATACGGGCGGTCCGACGTGCCGTTCGAGATCCAGGCTGTGTGCGTCGACCGATTCGGCTCGTCCGGTTACGCCGAACTCGCCGACGCGGGCGTCACCGACATCATCGTGGTGCCGTGGATCTTCGACGGCCACGGGTTCGATTCGACGCTCGAGGCGAAGCAGGAGTCGATGCGAAAGTTCGCAGACAAATACATCCATGGAAAGGATGCGGCATGAGCGAGGAACACCCCGCACGGGTGGCGGCGCGCGCGTCGCAAACGGCTGCCAGCGGCAAGCGCAAGGACGAGTGGCTTGCGGTGTTCGCGGAGAACGCCTGCGTCGAAGATCCCGTGGGACCGTCGGGATTCGACCCGGAAGGCAAGGGCCACACCGGCCGCGACGCCATCGCCGCCTTCTACGACATGACGATCGCCAACACCGACAAGCTCGAGTTCCTCATCGACGATGTGCTGGTGTGTGGTGACGAGTGCGTCAACATCGGCACCATCCGCACCACGATGGCCGGGAACATCATCGATGCCGAGGGCGTCTTCGTGTACCGGGTCGACGGCGACGGCAAGATCGTGTCGCTGCGGGCGTTCTGGGAGATGGACCGGGCCATGAAGACGGTGCGTCCGGCCCCGTAGGGGCCGGTCCCTCGTAGAGTCGCGGGATGAGCACCGCCGGAATCGTTCTCGCAGCAGGGGACGGCTCGCGATTGGGTGGGCGCGCGAAAGCGCTCCTGCCTCACCGCGGCCGTCCCCTGCTGCATACCGTGACCACCGCACTCGCCGACGGCGGGTGCGACGAGGTGATCGTGGTGCTCGGCGCCTACGCAGACGAGGTCGCCGCAGCGTGTCCGCCGGACGTCACCGTGGTGGTCAATCCGGAGTGGCGCGCTGGGATGTCGACGTCGTTCCGCAGTGGCGTCGGTGCTGCCGGAGGTCACGGCACGGTCGCGCTCACAGTCGTGGATTTCCCCGGTATCACCGCCGAACTCGTCCGGCACGTTCTGACCGAGCACCGCCTCGGGACGGTGACGGTTCCGGTGTTCGGTGATCGGCCCGGTCATCCGGTGGTGTTCGACCGCGCCGACGCCGTCGCGGCGGCACAGCAGGCGACAGCGGATGAAGGTGCCCGCACTTACCTTGCGCGCCAACGCGACCGGGTGCGGCGCCTCGACTGCACCGCCCTGGCGGATGCGGGAGACATCGACACCGTCGGCGATCTGCGCCGGCTCGAGCCCTGAGGAGTCCTCGCTGTACGGCAAGCACGGGTCCTCCGTCCGCGACATCGACGACCGGCAGGAATATCGGCGCGTGAACCGACGGGACCCCCGCACCCGGAGGTGCAGGGGTCCGCGCTACTGCCGTGTGTCAGTGCTGCACGGGGCAACCACCACCCGACGTCTTGTAGTCGACGTCGAACTCCTTGATTCCGTTGAGCCAGCCGGACCGCAGGCGCATCGGATCGCCGATCTTGGTGATGTCGGGAATGTGATCGGCAATCGCATTGAAGATCAGGTCGATCTCCATACGGGCCAGATTCGCTCCGAGGCAGTAGTGGGCACCCGTGCCGCCGAAAGCGAGGTGCGGGTTCGGGTCGCGGAGAATGTCGAACTCGCGCGGGTTCTCGAAGACCTCTTCGTCGTTGTTCGCCGACGCGTACAGCATGACGACGCGATCACCCTTGCGGATCGTCTGCCCGCCGAGTTCGGTGTCCTCGAGCGCGGTGCGCTGGAACGACGTCACCGGGGTGGCCCAGCGGATGATCTCGTCGGCAGCGGTCTTCGGGCGGTCGCGCTTGAAGATCTCCCACTGCTCGGGATGGTCGAGAAACGCCGCCATGCCGTGCGTGATCGCGTTGCGAGTGGTCTCGTTGCCGGCAACAGCAAGCACGATGAAGAAGAAGCCGAACTCCTCGGGAGCGAGTTCGTCGCCGTCGATGTCGGCCTCGATCAAGGCGGTGACGATGTCGTCCGCCGGGTTCGCCTTGCGGTCGGCCGCCATCTGGTAGGCGTAGCCGAGCACCTCCATCGACGCCGCCGCCGGGTCTGCGGTGTTGTCGGGATCGTCGTAGCCCGTCATCTGGTTGGACCATTCGAAGATCTTCGAGCGGTCCTCCTGCGGCACACCGATGAGGTCGGCGATGGCCTGGAGCGGCAGTTCCGCTGCGATCTGGGTGACGAAGTCGCCCTGGCCGGCCGTGCACGCATCCTGGACGATGGACTTCGCCCGGCGGTCGAGTTCGTCGCGCAGACCGTTGATGGCGCGCGGGGTGAAACCACGGGCGACGAGTTTGCGGAGCTTGGTGTGCTCGGGCGCGTCCTTGTTCAGCAGAACATGACGCTGCAGTTCGATGGCTTCGCGCGGAATATCGTCGTTGAACCGCGGAATCGCGGTGTTCTCCCAGTTGGAGAACACATCGCTCCGACGGGACACCTCGCGGACCTCCTCGTGCCGGGAAACCACCCAGAACCCGTCGTCGTGGAATCCACCCTTTTCGGGCGACTTCTTGTTCCACCACACCGGTGCCGTCTTCCGGAGTTCGGCGAACTCTTCGAACGGCATGCGGTCTGCATACAAATCGGGATCGGTGAAGTCGATGCCTTCGGGGATGTTCGGCTGCGCCACTTATCTCTCCTGCCTGGCGAGTACCCCTCGCGTGATGTGTAACACGTTCTAAAACCATTCAAACACAGGCTCGGCTTGTGACCAAGAGATCAGCACGTCCCGCCCGATTCGGACGCTTGCTGCCGGTCGTGACAACCTGTTCTACTTTGCAGAGAACATCAGATTGAAGAGAACCAAAGGAAAGGAGCCCGCCGTGGGCACTCCAGTCATCGTCGAGGCCGTACGTACCCCGATCGGCAAGCGAGGCGGATGGCTCGCGGGTCTGCATGCTGCGGAAATCCTCGGTGCCGCCCAGAGTGGGCTCGTGGAGCGTGCCGGGATCGATCCGGCGCTCGTCGAGCAGGTCATCGGCGGCTGTGTCACCCAGGCCGGCGCGCAGTCGAACAACATCACGCGCACCGCCTGGCTGAACGCCGGCCTCCCCTGGCAGGTGGGCGCCACGACCATCGACTGCCAGTGCGGTTCGGCGCAGCAGGCCAACCACCTCATCGCAGGTCTCATTGCCACCGGCGCGATCGACGCCGGAATCGCATGTGGAATCGAGGCCATGAGTCAGGTTCCGCTCGGTGCCAATGTGGGCGACCAAGCCGGTCCGCGACGCCCCGACTCGTGGAACATCGACATGCCCAACCAGTTCGAGGCTGCCGAGCGTATCGCCCGCAGGCGCGGCATCACCCGTGAGGACGTCGACACGCTCGGTGTCCGGTCGCAGACCCTCGCCAAGCAGGCATGGGACGAGGGCCGCTTCGACCGCGAGGTGCTGCACGTCGTGGCTCCGGTCGTCGACAAACAGGGCACCCCCACCGGCGAGAAGCAGACCGTCACCCGGGACCAGGGACTCCGCGACACTTCACCCGAGTCGCTGGCGAAGCTAAAGCCGGTGCTCGAGGGCGGGATCCATACCGCCGGCACCTCGTCGCAGATCTCCGACGGTGCAGCTGCCGTCCTGCTGATGGACGAGGACCGAGCGAAGGCACTCGGTCTGAAGCCGCGCGCCCGCATCGTCGCGCAGGCCCTGGTCGGCGCCGAACCCGAATTCCACCTCGACGGCCCGGTGCAGGCCACCGCGAAGGTGCTCGAGAAGGCGGGCATGAGGATCGGCGATCTCGACCTGTTCGAGGTCAACGAGGCCTTCGCCTCGGTGTTACTGTCCTGGGCGAACGTGCACGGCCCCGACATGGACAAGGTCAATGTCAACGGTGGAGCCATCGCGCTCGGGCACCCCGTCGGATCGACGGGTTCACGCCTGCTCACCACCGCTCTGCACGAACTCGAGCGCCGTGACGGCTCAACCGCGCTGATCACGATGTGTGCGGGTGGCGCGCTGGCGACCGGCACCGTCATCGAGCGGATCTGACGTGGCCGCCGAACGCGCACCCAAGGGACTGAACTCGAAGGCGACCATCCCGATCATCAAGTGGATGTCGCGAGTCAACGTCGCCGCGTACCGCGCCACGGGTGGCCGTATCGGTGGCAAGTGGCGGGTCGGCAGTGCCTTCCCGCGGGGGATCCCGGTATGCCTGGTCACCACGATCGGACGAAAGACCGGGCAGCCCCGTACAACTCCTCTGCTCTTCCTGGAGGACGGCGACAAGGTATTGCTCGTCGCCTCTCAGGGCGGACTGCCCAAGAACCCCATGTGGTTCCGCAACATCCAGGCGAATCCGGAGGTGACCGTCCAGATCAAGTCGCGAGTGCGAAAGATGCGCGCGCGGGTCGCGACGGACGCCGAGCGCGCGGAGTACTGGCCCCGGCTGGTCGCGATGTACCCGGATTTCGACAACTACCAGTCGTGGACCGACCGCGTCATCCCGGTCGTGATCTGTGAGTAGGACTGCGACCCCCTGCCTCACCGGAATGCGGGAATACTCGAAACGGTAGTCACAGGCTTTCGAGAAGGGATGTCGCGATGGCAAACACGAACCACGACCAGGTCCTCGACCGGCGGGAGATCGCAGCCGCGCTGCTGCGTGCTCTGGAACAGCGTCACGAGGTACTCGATGCCATCGTCGAGAGCGCCGATCGAGCCGAAGCCGTGGCCGCGATCGCCGCGCTGCTCGACACGACCGAGTTCTGCGCGGAGGCGGTGCTGAATCTGCCGTTCCGCCGCCTGACCAAGGCGGAACGCAAGAAGATCCGTGAGGAACTCGAAGATCTCGATGCCGTACTGCAATGGACCACCGCGGCTCGGCCGTACGCGACGGGCGCGCACTTCCGGGTGCGGCCGATCACCGACTCGGCGGCGGACCTGCAGTTGCTCGAGGCACGATGCGCCGACCAGTTGGGTGACGGCAGCAAGGAACGCGTCGCCGCGGAGCAGGAACACGGAAACGCGTTGATGAGCGATGAATCCGGGATGTGGCTCGTCGCCGAAGATCTGTCCGGCGACGAACCCTCTGCGGTCGGATTCGCGTTCGGTGAGCTCGTCGGAAACGACGTGGACGTGCGCATCTGGGTGCGTCCCGAGTTGCGCAAGCAGGGTTACGGTACGGCCATTCTCAAGCAGGCCCGCACCGAACTCGCGGCCTACTTCCCCGGTTCGACCCTGACGGTGCGCACGCCGGCCTGATCCCGGCCGCACCGTGAATGCGCGCTTCCGGTAGCCCAGCTACCGGAAGCGCGCATTGTTTCGTCAGGCCCTGTAGTTGTCAGGCCCCGTAGACCGGGGTGGGTGCCTCGCTCGACGCAAGAAGCTTTTCCACGACGGGACCGAGTTCCTTCGGATCCCAGCGATCGCCCTTGTCGACGACCTCGCCGTGGCGCCATCCGTCGGCGATGGAGACCTTGCCGCCTTCGACCTCGAACACGCGGCCGGTGACGTCCTTCGCCTCGGCGCTGCCGAGCCACACGACGATCGGGGAGATGTTCTCCGCTGCCATCGCGTCGAATCCTTCTTCGGGCGCGGCCATCATCTCGGCCATCGCGCCACCGGCACCGACGGTCATGCGGGTGCGCGCGGACGGGGCGATCGCGTTGACGGTCACGCCGTAACGGCCGAACTCGGCCGCGGCCTGGATCGTCAGCGCGGCGATGCCCGCCTTCGCGGCGGCGTAGTTGCCCTGGCCGATGCTGCCCATCAGACCGGCGCCCGAACTCGTGTTGATGATGCGCGCGTCCACCGGGTTACCGGCCTTGGACTCGGCACGCCAGTAGGACATGGCATGGCGCATCGGAGCGAAATGGCCCTTGAGGTGCACGCGGATCACCGCGTCCCATTCCTCCTCGCTCATGTTGGCGAGCATGCGGTCGCGCAGGAATCCTGCGTTGTTGACCAGGACATCGAGGCGGCCGAAGTTGTTCAGAGCCGTCGCGACGAGGTTCTCCGCGCCGGCCCAGTCCGCCACGTCGTCCCCGTTGACGACGGCCTCGCCGCCGAGCGCGCGGATCTCCTCGACGACCTGCTCGGCCGGCGATTCTCCGGTCGCGGCGCCGTCGATGCCGGCGCCGATGTCGTTGACGACGACCTTCGCACCCTCGGCGGCGAGGGCGAGCGCATGGGCGCGGCCGATCCCCCGGCCCGCACCGGTGACGATCGCTACACGTCCGTCCAGCAGTCCACTCACTTTGTCTCCTTCGTTCGGGCCGCTGCCATGTAGGCAGGGCGTTCGCCGCCGCCGTGGACGGTCAGGGTCGATCCGCTGACGTATGCCGCCAGCGGAGATGCCAGAAATGCTGCGCAGTTGCCGATGTCGTCGGGGCTGGACAGGCGGCCGAGCGGCACCGTCGCGCCCACTGCGGCGACACCCTCGTCGTCACCGTAGAACAGGTGAGACTGCTCGGTGTCCACCATGCCGACGACCACCGAGTTCACGCGGACCTTCGGTGCCCACTCCACCGCGAGGGACCGGCCCAGGCTGTCGATCCCGGCCTTCGCGGCGCCGTAGGCCGCGGTGCCCGGCGACGGCCGCGATCCGCTCACACTCGAGATGTTGACGATCGAGCCCCCGGTGTCTTGGGTCTGCATCACCGCGTTCGCGACCTGCGAGACCAGCAGCGGCGACAGCAGATTGAGTTCGACGATCTTGCTGTGGAACTTCGGGCTCGCGTCGGCGGCGAGGGCGAAGGGAGAGCCGCCGGCGTTGTTGACGAGGGTGTCCAGCCTGCCGTGTCGCGTGACAATCTCGTCGATCAACTGCGCGACCCGATCCGGGTCGCGCACGTCGCAGGGCAGGAAATCGGCAGTCCGGCCGTCGGCTTCGATCGGCCGGTCGCCCGCGTTCCGCGCGCAGGTCACCACGGTCGCTCCCGCACGGAGAAACGTCCTGCTGATCCCCGCGCCGACGCCGCGGACGCCCCCGGTCACGAGCACGACCGTGCCGTCCAGTCCCAGATCCATTCCCTGCCTCCGCGTGGGTGTGGCCGCCGGGGCGGCCGATGTGGCTTGTTCCGACCCGCGTGCGGGGCCGCACCCAACTTACCAAGCAATCGCTTGGTTCGGTATATGCCTCCGATTCCTGCTCAGCGGGAATCGGGCGATGCCACCACCGGGCCACCCCTAGCGTGACGCTTCGAGTGCGTGCCGAAGAGAAGGTGATTGGGGCCATGCAGACCGTCGAGCGTGATTACGAGAAATACGTCGGCCAGGTGGCCGAGCCACCCAGGGTGGCCCGGTACGAGGTCAACGAGGCGATGATCCGCAACTGGGCCGAAGCCCACGACGACTTCAATCCGATCTACGTCGATGCCGACGCCGCCCGCGCCACAGGACGCGACTCCGTGGTGTGCCCACCCGCGATGATCTCCACCTGGGTGATGGCGGGGTACCGCCGGTGGCGTGAAGTGCACCGCAACCGCGCCGCAGGAATTGTGGAGGACTTCGCGTACTCGAGGATGCTTGCCGAACTCGACAGCGAGGGCCTCACGTCCGTCGTGGCCACCAACGTCGAACAGGAATACCACCGCGAACTCGTTCCCGGGGACCGCGTCACCGCCCACCTGACCATCGAGTCCGTCTCGCCGATCAAGCGGACCGGCCTCGGCGACGGCCGCTTCTTCACGCTGTACAAGCGCTACGAGGACCAGCACGGCGAACTCGTCGCCGAGGAGCGTTTCCGGATGCTCCGGTTCAACCCGAACACTCCGAAGGAGGCGTGATGACCACCGTCCCCAGGCTCACCATCACTCAGGACAACGAGTTCTGGTTCACGGCGGTCCGCGAAGGCCGACTCGAGATCCAGCGGTGCAGCGACTGCGGCACCCTCCGGCATCCGCCCGGACCGGCATGCCCCGCGTGCCGCTCGTTCGAATGGGACACCGTCGAATCGTCGCGCCGCGGAACGCTTCACAGCTGGACGATCATCCATCATCCGCAGGACCCGGCCTTCGAGTATCCGCTCGCGGTCGGGCTGATCGACCTCGACGAAGGCATCCGCATCGTCGCCGATATCGCCGGCGTGGACCACGAGAGCCTCGAACTCGGTATGGAACTGGAAGTGGGATTCGCCGAACACGCGCACGGCGAGATCCTTCCGCAGCTGCGCAAGGTGGGAGACGCGTCGTGAACCTGTCCGAATGCACTGTCGGCCAATCGCTTCCCGGCCTCGAACTGCCGCTGGACCGCTCCACGATCGCCGCGACCGCCATCGCATCGCAGGACTTCGAGGACGTGCACCACGATGCGGGGGCCGCGCAGCGACGCGGAACTCCCGACGTGTTCATGAGCATCAATGCGACGAACGGTTTCGTCGACCGCTACATCACCGACTGGACCGGCCCCACTGCACGCATCCGCCGGGCTTCACTGCGCCTGGGCGTACCCGCCTTCCCGGGCGACCCGCTGCAGATGAGCGGCGAGGTGACCGCCGTCGAGAACAGCACCGTCACCGTGAAGGTGCAGGGCCGCAACAGCAAAGGCGTCCACGTCACCGCAGTGGTCGTCGTGGAGCCGTACGAGAGGAACACTCCATGACCGTGAAGGGCTTCTCCGGAGCCGCGGCGATCGCCGGCATCGGAGCCACGGAATTCTCGAAGAATTCCGGCCGCAGCGAGTGGCAACTCGCCTGTGAAGCCGTCCTGGCCGCGCTCGCCGACGCACAGATCGGCGTCGAAGAGGTCGACGGGTTCGCACTGTTCACCATGGAGACCAACCCGGAGATCGCGGTGGCCCGCGCGCTCGGCATCCCCGAACTGAAGTTCTTCAGCCGCATCCCGCACGGCGGCGGTGGTGCCTGCGCTCCCGTGCAACAGGCCGCGATGGCCGTGGCGACCGGCGTTGCCGACGTCGTCGTGGTCTACCGCGCGTTCAACGAACGCTCGGGTCACCGTTTCGGCTCCGGCCCACCGCCTTTCGCGTACAACTCGAGCACCGATCAGGAGTACCGCAACTGGATCAACCCCTACGGGTTGCTCACTCCCGCGCAGCAGGAAGCGTTCCTCGCGCGTCGCTACATGCAGCGGTACGGCGCCACGAGCGCCGACTTCGGCCGCGTGTCGGTGCTGTCGCGCAAGCACGCCGCCAACAACCCCAAGGCGTGGTTCTACGAGCGGCCCATCACCCTCGACGATCACCAGAACTCGCGAATGCTCGCCGACCCGCTGCGCCTCTTGGACTGCTGCCAGGAGAGCGACGGCGGACAGGCCCTGGTCATCGTCAGCACCGAACGTGCACGCTCTCTTCCGCACCCCCCGGCCGTCATCACCGGCGCGGCACAGGGTGTCGGCCCGCAGCAGATCTCGATGAGCAGTTACTACCGTGACGACATCGACGTGATGCCCGAGGTCGAACTCGTCGCCAAGCAGATGTGGGCGCAGGCCGGCTTCGGGCCGGAAGGCATCGACGCAGCGATCATCTACGACGCGTTCACCCCCATGGTGCTGCTCCAGTTGGAGGAGTACGGCTTCTGTGGCCGGGGCGAAGCGAAGGACTTCGTCGCCGAGGGCAACCTCGAGGTGGACGGCCGCCTGCCGGTCAACACCCACGGCGGCCAGCTCGGCGAAGGCTACATCCACGGCGTCAACGGAATTGCCGAAGGCGTCCGGCTCGTCCGCGGCACGTCGGTGAACCAGCCCGCCAAGACGCTCGACAACGTCCTCGTCACGGGTGGTTCTCCGGTTCCGCACAGCGCGATCGTGCTGTCCGCGGATCGCTGATCCGCCCCACGCCATCCGACCACTTCTCAGGAGACCACATGCATCCCGAGCTGTCCGACAAGTCACGGCGGCTACGCACCGAACTGCGGGAGTACTTCGCCCGCATCATCAACGACGAGGATCGCCGGGCCCTGGTGGACCAGACGGAGGGCGGTCCCGTCTTCGACCGGATCTACCGGCAGATGGGCAGCGACGGCTGGCTCGGCCTCGGCTGGCCGGAGGAATACGGCGGACGCGGCGAGGACCCCGAGGCGCTCTACGTCTTCTACGACGAGACGATCCGCGCCGGAGCCCCGGTCTCCCTGGTCACGCTCAACACCGTGGCGCCCGCCCTGATGAAATATGGGTCGCAGGAGCAGAAGGACTTCTTTCTTCCGAAGATCCTCACCGGTGAACTGAAGTTCGCGATCGGGTACACCGAGCCGGGAGCCGGAACCGACCTTGCCGCGCTCCAGACCCGGGCGCGCACCGACGGCGACGAACTCGTCATCAACGGCAACAAGCTGTTCACCAGTTCCGCGATCTTCGCCGACTGGATCTGGCTCGCCGTCCGCACCGATGTCGACGCACCCCGGCACAAGGGGATCTCGGTCGTGCTGGTGCCCACGACGTCTCCCGGTTTCTCGGCCACCGAGATCAAGACCGTCGGCGGCATCAGCACCGCCGTCACGTACTACGAAGACATCCGGGTGCCGCTGAGCAACGTCGTCGGTGGGGTGAACCAGGGATGGACGCTGATCACCAGTCAGCTCAACCACGAGCGGGTTGCCCTCGCGGCACGCGGCGGTATCGCCAACCAGATGTACGACGAAGTGCTCGCGTGGACCAAGCAGGAGCCCGTCGGTCCCGGCGTGCTGTACGACGTGCCGTGGGTCCGCAAGACACTGGCGGAGGTGTACGCGCTGCTGTCCGCCGCGGACCTCGTGAACCTGCGCCTGGTGTCGGACATCGCGGCCAACACACTCGGCGGCGGTGACTCGGCGGCAGCGAAGATCTTCGGCACCGAAGGCGTCGTCACCGCATACGGAATGTTGCAGGAAGTGCTCGGTGCTCGGGGCCTGCTGCGCCCGGGCAGCCACGGCGCGGTGATCGAAGGCCGCGTCGAGTCGCTCGCCCGGCGCGCACAGAACAACACCTTCGGCGGAGGCACCAACGAGGTTCTGCGCGAAATCGTCGCGGCGAAGACCCTCGGGATGACTCTCGGCGCCCGGAGGCGCCCCGACGCGAAAGCGCCGGAGCCGGCAGCAACAACGGCCGCCAAGCCGTCAGAGACGAGGAGCTGACATGGAATTCGAGCTCGATGACGACCTGATCGCGGTCGAGGACCTCGCCGCGCAGGTCTTCGGCGCCCTGGCAACGGTCGAGCGGGTCGTCGCGGTCGAACGGACCGAGGGCGGCTTCGACGCCACACTCTGGAAGGCGCTCGGCGACTCCGGTCTGCTCGGCCTCGCCCTGCCCGAGTCCGCCGGTGGTGCGGGGATGGGCATGCTCGGCCTGACGACGATTCTGCAGCAGCAGGGTCGCCGCGTGGCCCCGGTACCGGTGTGGTCCGTCGTCGCCGGAGCGGCCCTTCCGCTCGCGCAGTTCGGCTCCCCGGATCAGGTGGAGCGTTACGTCACCGGCATCGTCGAGGGATCGCTCGTTCTCATGGGTGCCTTCGACAGCCATCCCGGGGAGAGCGCCGCGTTGACGGCGGTCCGCAAGGGTGACGATCTGGTGATCAGCGGTGAGATCCCGTCCGTGCCGTGGGCTCCCGATGCTGCCGGAGTGCTGGTGCCCGTTCTGTGTGACGACGACTCCGTTGCCGTGGTCGTCGCCTCGGCGAGCGCAGCCGGGGTGACGGTGACGCCGGTGTCGGTGACCGGGCAGGGCGCCGACGCGGCGGTGCGCTTCGACGACGTCGTCATCGCTGCGGCGGACGTACTGCCCGGTGACGGCGCCGAGATCACCGCGTGGACTCGCCGCCGGCTCCGTCTGGCCATCGCAGCGCTCCAACTCGGCGTGTGTGAGGAATCGTTGCGGATGACCGCGGTCTACACCTCCGAGCGCATGCAGTTCGGGCGTCCGTTGTCGACGAACCAGGCCGTCGCGGTACGCGCGGCCGACGCCTACATCGATACCGAAGCGATCCGGCTGACGATGCGCCGGGCAGCGTGGCTGATCGACAACGGACGCGAGGACGAAGCGGACGCCGCGGTGCTCGTCGCGAAGTGGTGGGCGGCGCGCGGTGGCATCCGTGTCGGGCTCACCGCCCAGCACCTCCACGGCGGTATCGGTGCCGACATCGACTACCCCATCCACCGGTACTTCCTGTGGGGCCGCCAGTTGTCGTTCACGCTCGGCGGCGCGGACGCCAGTGCCGCCGCACTCGGTGACCTCCTCGACACCGCGCCCCCGATCGGGGCCGCAGGATAGGTCCTTCCCGACTCGAAGCCCCGTCCTCCGCATCCGTGCGGACGGCGGGGCTTCGTCCGTGTCAGACGGTTCCGGACGCCGGGTCGGCCAAGTGTGCGAGGAGCAGGTCGCAGGCGCGCCGGATGTCGGCCTCGGTCTCGTCGAGCGAAACCCTGCCGTTCAGGTACACCAGGATCAGCCCGAACCAGACCATCGACAGCAGGCGCACCGCTTCACGATCTCTGTCCGTCGGGTGTTCGATGCCTCCTTGGACAAAGAGCATCTGGTGGAAGAGGTGGTCGACCTCGACCGAGTCCGGCACCACCGATGCGGATGCCGTGCTGTTGGACACCAGCATGGCGGAGGCAAGGCGCGGCCGCGCCACGATCCTGCGGGTCATGACGACGAGCGCATCACAGATCGCCTGCGTCGCGTTCGTACCCGGCTCCCGCTCGGGCAGTCGTTCCGACGCCTTGACGAGCTGATTCAGCAGCAACGCCACGAAGAGATGCGTCTTCGACGGGAAATAGCGGTACAGCGTGCCGATCGCGACCCCCGCGTCCTTGGCGACCTCCGCCATCTGGACCCTGGCGAGTTCGTGTTCGGACCCGAGGCGCGTGGCAGCGGAGAGTATCCGCTCCTGCCGTTCACGTTGCACCTCCGAAGTCGGTTCGGCGCCCTCCCGCGCCTTGGCAATCCTCGGCATTGCCGGCCCCTTCCTGCAATTCGACATGCGAATTGTCCCACCGCGCGCGCCTCAATCCCGTTGCGGGCATCCGGATCGCCCCGGACCGGTGACGTCGTCTCGATCAGTGGGAGCGCGGCGGCGGCACGACGGTACGCGGACCGATCACGCACGAACGTCCGCTGAGCGAGAATCCACTCGGGCGTGGCGGAGGTCACCCATACGCTCGGATTCGTTGACGTCGCCCGGACCGGAGGCGACCCGGTAATCCGAATCGGAGTGAGGCACATGCAGATTCAGTCACTGCCCCAGGAACTCGGCATCTCGCCCGCCACACAGCCCACTCCGGACGAGATGCGCCGGGCGATGGGACGTTTCGCGTCGGGAGTCACCGTGGTGACCGGACTCGACGAGGACGGGCCCGTCGGTTTCGCATGCCAGTCGTTCGCGTCGGTATCGCTCGAACCGCCGCTGGTGCTGTTCTGTGCGGATCATCGTGGGCGGGCCTGGCCCCGGATCCGTCGCGCCGGGTGGTTCACCGTGAACGTTCTCGGCGCGGAGCAGACCGACCTCTGTGGACGATTCGGATCGAGCCGGGGCCTGAAGTTCGACGGCCTCGACTGGGAACTGTCCCACTGGGGAACACCGACGTTGCCGGGCGTGCTCATGCGGGTCCACGCCGAGATCCACGACGTGCACGTCGCCGGGGACCACGACATCGTCGTCGGGCGCGTGGCCGAACTGGAGTGCCCCGCCGAGGACCGTCCGATGGTCTTCTATCGCGGAGCTTTCGGTCTCGACGGCTGACCTGCCGTCGAGACCTGCCGCTGCCGGTCAGCCGGCAGCGGCGCGGATGCCCGCGCGGCGCCCGAAGAAACTCCCGTCTCCGAGCGAGATCCCGCTGCAGTAGCCGCCCGCGGACAACCCGGAAGTACAGCGGCCCGCCGCGTACAGGCCCGGGATGGGATCGCCGTCGACATGCAGGACCTCCGAGTCCACCGACGTCCGCAGGCCACCCAGGGTGAACCCACCCGTCATTCCGCGCAGATCGATCGCGGCGATCGGCGATCCGATCGGCTTGACCCATTCGGCTTTCTTCCCGAGTACGGGATCGGCACCGTCGGCGGCGTGCCGGTTGTACAACTCCACCGTGGAGGTCAAGCTGCCCTCGGGCAGACCCATCTCGGCTTCGAGTTCGGCGACACTCTCGCACACCCACGTCGGCTGCCTGCGCAACTGCGGGCTCGAACTCGGCGCGTTGACCCCTTCCTCGTAGGCGTCCTCGTCGAGTACGAGGAACGACTGATTGTCGTTCTGATACATCGTGAGCTGGCCGATCCGGCCCGGGTAGGTGTCCTCGGGGACGTACCGCTGGCCGCGTCCGTTGACGAGGATGCCGCGCGCGATCAGTTGCGGGTCGCAGAAGAACGCGACCTCGCACGCGTCCATGTGCGCGAGTCCCGCACCGAGCGCCTGCGCCATGAGGATGGCGCGGCCGTCGTGTTCCTCGACCGTCGCGGCGGGCCGCTTGTAGAGGCGCGGCGCGTAGGCCTGCATCATCTCGTCGTTGTAGGCGAACGAACCGGTCGCGAGCACCACGCCGCCGTGCGCACGAACGGTGATCTCCTTGCCGAACCGGGTGGCGACCACACCGACGACCCGTCCGGTGTGGTCGGTGACCAGGCGCTGCACGCGGATGTCGGACTCGACGCGGACACCGAGGTCGTTCGCCTTCGCGATGAGCGTGGTCATCAGAACGTGCCCGGCACCCTGCTCGCCGTTGCGTGGCATCGGGACCTGGGCGAGGTGGCCACGCGGGGCCGGCGGCACGAGCGTGTTGAACGGTGCGGCGTTCTCTCCCCCGCTGTACATCAGCGAGTCGTCGGCGGGGCACTCCCAGCCGGGCTGGGACCAGAAGCTCTCCTTGTACTGCACGCCGCATGCTTCGAGCCACTCGAAGTGCTGCACGCTGCCCTCGCAGTAGACATCCAGCTTGTGCTCGTCGACACCCGGCCCGAGCGCCTCCGTGAGAAATGTCTTCATGTGCTCGGCGGTGTCGTCGAATCCGCATGCCTTCTGCACCCGGGTGCCACCGCCCAGGTAGACGATGCCCCCGGACAATGCGGCCGCCCCGCCGCCACCGCCGGTGCGTTCGAGGACCAGTACGTCGGCGCCGCTCTCGGCAGCCGCGATGGCCGCGGACACTCCGGCGATGCCGAAGCCCGCAATCACGACGTCCGCTTCGAAATCCCAGGTGCCGACGGTGTCGGCGGGTATGGGGCGAATCGGTGAACTACTCATGGGCACAGCCCCTTCCGTGTCGCGGCCCAGTGGTCTCCTCCGGACGGTAAGCCGACTCCGACGGGTCGATGCCGAATATCCCGCTGGGCGGGAGCACCCGCCCGCAAAGCACCGCAGATGCGCTTGCGTGGGTGCGACACGTACCACGATCGAGAGGAAATATCCGTGCAGGACAACACCTGTGAATACGACGTCATCGTCGTCGGATCGGGCGGCGGGGCGCTGGCCGGCGCGTACTCCGCTGCCGCGGCGGGACTGCGCACCGTCGTTCTGGAGAAGACCGGGCTGTTCGGCGGCACCTCGTCGTACTCCGGTGGGGCGATGTGGCTGCCCGGCACGAAGGTCCAGGAACGTGCCGGGATCGGTGACTCCACCGAGTCCGCACGTACCTACCTGGCGGCTGTCCTGGGCGATTCCGAGAAGGAACGGCAGGAAGCGTTCGTGACGACGGCCCCGGTGCTCGTCGATTTCCTCGAGCGCGACCCGAACCTCGAATTCGAGTGGCGCCCGTTCCCCGATTACTACCCGGCACCCGGACGCATCGATGTGGGCCGCGCGATCAACGCCCTGGATCTTCCGAGCGACCAGGCCGGTTCGTTGCGTGAGCGGATCCGGCCCGAGCCCGGCCTCGACCGCAACGGTGAGCCGCACCCCGACGAAACGCTCATCGCCGGGCGGGCTCTGATCGGACGCCTCCTCCTCGCCCTGCAGGGCACCGGCAACGCGGATCTCCGCACCGGCACCGCCGTGCGCAAGTTGATCGTCGAGAACGACCGCGTCGTCGGTGTGGAAGCGACCACCGATACCGGTGAGACGGTGCAGTTCCGTGCGACCCGCGGTGTGCTCCTCGCGGCCGGCGGGATCGAAGGCAACCAGGAGATGCGCACCGAACACGGCACCCCGGGTGCCGCAGCCTGGAGCATGGGCCCGCGAGGCGCGAACACCGGAGATCTCCACACCGCAGCGGCGGAGGCCGGCGCCGCGATCTCGCTGACGGACGAGGCGTGGTGGTGCCCCGGCGTCGAAATGCCCGACGGTTCCGGCGCATTCATGGTCTGCGTGCGGGGCGGTGTTCTCGTCGACGCGAACGGCGAGCGCTACCTCAACGAGACGCAGCCGTACGACCGGTTCGGGCGCGCGATGCTCGCGCACGGGTCGTCCAAGTCGGTCCCGTCGTACCTGATCTTCGACTCGCGTGAGGGTGGCCCCGTCCTGCCGGCGATGTCGATCCCCGCGGCGAGCGCAGAACAGCACTTCGCCGCCGGAACCTGGGTGCAGGCGGACACGCTCGACGATCTGGCGGGCAAACTCGGCATCGACGCCGCGACGCTGCGGTCCACCGTGGACCGTTTCAACGGATATGCAGCCACCGGCGTGGACGAGGACTTCGCGCGCGGTGAGGATCCGTACGACGTGTTCTTCTGCCCGCCCAGCGAGAACCCCAACCGGGCGCTGACAGCCCTCGCGGAGGGTCCGTTCTACGCTGCCCGGATCGTCCTGAGCGATCTCGGAACCAAGGGCGGGGTGCGCACCGACGCGGACGCGCGCGTCCTGCGCGAAGACGGTTCGGCAATCGACGGTCTGTACGCGGCGGGTAACACGGCCGCATCGCTCAGTGGGCGGTTCTACCCCGCACCCGGCACTCCGCTCGGAACGGCGATGGTGTTCTCCTACCGCGCGGTCCAGCACATGGTGCAGGCCGATTCGGTGCTCACCGATTCTGCCGTGGCCGAGAGTTAGACGAGGTTGTCCTCGAAGGGCAACCCGAACGCGTCTTTGCCGTAGAGGGCGAAGGCGCGTTCCGGCTCGTTCGCGACGTGCATGCTTCCCGCATGCGCGTCGCGCCACGCGCGCTCCACGACGTTTCCGAGAAACAACGACGACCCGCCCGCCGTCTTGAACAGCAGGTCGATCGCTTCGACGGCGCGTTCGGTTGCACGGACCTGATCGCGCCTGGTTCGCAGCCGCAGAGACAACGGGATGTCTTCTCCCGCCTTCGCATGTGTCCACAGGTCGCGCATGTTGCGCTCCAATTGGAGTGTCGCAGCGTCGATCTCCGACGACGCGCGCCCGACGGCAACCTGCGCGAACGGATCGTCGACGAAACGTCCACCACCCAGGCTCAGACGCACCCGCTCCCGCATCGCCGACAGGTACTCGTCGTAGCAGCCCTCCACCACACCCACGACGGGCACGGCAACGGTGGTGGCGAAGAGCGATGCGAACGGTAAGCGATACAGCGGACCGGTGTTGACCTTCTGTCCCGGTCCCCGCAACTTCGCGGTGTCGAAGTTGCGCACCACTCGGTGATCGGGGACGAACACGTCCTCGACGGTGATCTCGTTGCTGCGCGTCCCCCGCATGCCGACGACGTTCCATACGTCGCGAATGGAGTAGTCGTCGTCGGGCACGAGGGCGGTGACGAAATCGACCGGCCTGCCTTCTGCACCGACGACCATTCCGCCCAGCAGCGCCCACGACGCGTACTCGCATCCGGACGAGAACATCCACGTCCCCGACAAGCGGTAGCCACCGCGTGTCCGCCGGAGTCGGCCCACCGGCGCGTACGCGGACGACACGAGAGCCGACTCGTCCCGGCCCCAGACATCTTCTTGTGCGCGGTCTTCGAACAACGCGAGGTGCCAGGGGTGTACACCGACGACGGACGCGATCCATCCCGTCGACCCGCAAGCGGCGGAGAGCGCCCGGACCACCTCGTAGAACCGCATGGGGTCGGTTTCGGCTCCGCCGTAGCGGCGAGGCTGGAGCATCCGGAACACACCGGCGGCACCCAGTTCGCGAATCGTCTCGTCGGGAATTCTGCGTGACTCGTCGATGTGCGCGGCGCGGGCCGCCAGCCGGGGTGCCATCTCCCGCACCGCATCGAGTACCTGACAAGCAGTCATCGAGTGTCCTGTCCCGCCGCGGCCGTCGCGGTCAGTGCGACGGCGGAGAGAACGCCGCCAAGGGTTCCGACGCCGACCAGTCGTGTCCCCAGTAGCTGTCCGCCGTGATTTCCTCTGCGGTGTAATACGTTTCGTCGACGAGCATGCCTTCGGTGCCGAACTCGATATCCCAGCCGCCCGGTGCCCGCACGTAGAACGAGACCATCTTGTCGTTGGTGTGCCGGCCGAGGGTCGACGAGATCGAGAAGCCCAGCGCGGCGATGCGGTCGAGTGCCTGACCCACCGCGTCGAGCGTATCCACCTCGACCATCAAATGGACCAGTCCCGGATCGCTCACCGGCGGTGCGGGGCACAGCGCGAGACTGTGGTGCCGGCGGTTCACTCCGAGGAAGCGCACGCGCCGGATCGGGGGCGGTGCGGTCGGGCCGCCGATCCGTGTCGCTCCGCGGGGCAGGAAGCCGAGCACCTCGGTGTAGAACTCGTACGATTCCGCGAACGCGGCGGAGGGAAGCACCACGTGCCCGAGGCCTTCCGGCCCGGTGTGGAAGTTTCCGCCGAACGGTGTCACGAGCGGGCTGTGGTCGAGCACCGGTCCGAAGAACACCTCGGTGGGGGTGCCGCCCGGATCGTCGAAGGCGATGACCTGTTCCGCGTCGCGATAGGAGGACTCCTGTTCGCTCAGCACCTCGACCGCGACCCCGGCCTTTTCGACCGCCTCCCGGACGCGCCGCAACGCGAATTCGTCACGCACCTCCCAGCCCACGGCCAGAGCACGGTCGGTCTCGCCCGGGAGCACGATCAGGCGGGCACGACGTTCGTCGAGCCGCAGGTACAGCCCGTCCGGTTCGGGGCCGGTGCCCACGGCCATACCCAGCCCGTCGACGACGAGTTCGCGCCAGCGAGCGACGTCGCGGGTCTGAATCCTGAGGTAGCCGAGTCCCCTGATCTCCGTCATGTCCGTCCCTTCGTAAGTCGTGCAGTACTGCGGTTCGTGGAGGGGATCTAGATCATCGAGCGCATCATGCCCTGCGGTTCTTCACCCAGCTGGGAGAGCGTCGCCGCGTGGAAGACCGATCCGGGCACATGGATGGCGTGGCTCAGGCCGGCGTGGGCGTCGCGCCAGAAACGCTGCAACGGATTGCTCAGCTGCAGGGCGCCACCGCCTGCGCGGCCGAAGATCTCGTCGACGGCGCCGACAGCTCGCCATGCGGCGGCGGTCTGCGTCCTGCGGCCGATGGCGCGCATCTCGAACGTGACCTCCTTGCCCTGCTCGGTCAGATCCCAGAACCGGTCGACGGTCTCGAGGATGGCGGCACGCGAGGCGGCGATCTCCGCCGCTGCGTTGCCGAGCGCGGACAGCACGTAGGGGTCCTGCTTGATCGCGGTGCCCGTCACGGTGACTCGCTCGCGCTGCGATTCGATGTAGCAGTTCAGCGCGCCCTCGGCGATGCCGATGAGCGAGGACGTGATGCCCAGCGGGAAGATGCACGAGAACGGGAACTTGTAGAGCGTCTCGTCGCGTCCCGCGTCCTGCCACGCCAGCCCGCCCATCACCCGTTCGGCGGCGAGGGTGCGGTACGCCGGCAGGAAGGCGTTCTCGACGATGAGGTCCTTGGAGCCGGTGCCGCGCAGGCCGACGACGTTCCAGCTCTCGTGGTCGATCCGGTAGTCGGACCTCGGCACCAGCACGTGCAGGCTCTTGGGCGGCGAAAGCCGCTTTCCGTCCTTGTCCCCCACTGCTGCGCCGATCATCACCCAGTCGCAGTGATCGGTTCCCGAGGAGAACGACCAACGTCCGTTGAGGATGTATCCGCCATCGACGGGGGTCGCAACACCCATGGGGGCGTAGGGCGAGGCGATCCAGGTGTCGGGGTTCTCGCCCCAGACTTCCTGCTGCGCCTTCGGATCGAAGAACGCCATCTCCCAGGGGTGGACACCCACGATGCCGCTGACCCATCCCGTCGCGCCGTCCATCGCGCCGAGCGCCATGGCCGTTTCGGCGAATTCGCGCGGGTGCACCTCCAGACCACCGAATTCCTTGGGCTGCAACATCCGGATAACTCCCGCGTCGCGGAGCCGTCCGGCGGTGCGGTCGGTCAGACGCATGAGCGCATCGCCCTCGGCGCCGTCCGCACGGATTTCGTCTGCAAACTTCACGACGGAGTCGAGGACTTGTCCCATGATCTCTCCAGCTCTCTGAGGGCGACGCCCGGTCACCGTGCGAAAACGTGTCGCCGGCGGCGTCGAAGTTCCGGTAGTGGCTACGGTCTCAATAGTTCGCAGCCACCCTCCGGAAATGTTCCACTGAGCGGGATCAACCGAGATCGGACGACCCCGCGGTCAGGATGCCGCAGCGTCGTCGCGCTTCAGGAACGCGAGAACGGTTGCGAGCCAGGCCTCGCGCGCTTCGATCATCGTCCAGTGCCCGCAGTTGGGGAACACGTGCAGCTCGCCGTTGCGCAGGTCGCGCATCGGGAGCATCGCCATGTCGACGGGGCTGACCCGGTCGTCGCGGCCCCAGGTGAGCAGGGTCGGCGCGGTGATCTTGCCGAGTTGAGCCCAGTACGGGGTGGCGTCGGAGGCTTGCGCCGCCTTTCCGGCCGCGGCGAAGGCGGCGCTGCTGTACATGCGACGCGCGATTTCCAGGGTCTTGGGCTCGGTGGCCAGTGCCCACCGCTCCTCGATGAGTTCTTCGGTGATGATCGCGGGGTCGTACACCATGGAATGCAGCCAGCGGACAAGCTTTTCGCGTGTCGGATCGTCCGTGAACTCCATCAGAAGCTTGATGCCCTCGCCCGGTGCCGGCGCGAAGACCGAACGTCCTGCGCCGCCGATGGTGACAAGCTTGCTCACCCGGTCGGGCTGTGCGATCGCGAACTGGGTACCGACGATGCCGCCCATCGAGTTGCCGATGATCGCTGTCCGGTCGAGGCCCAGTCCGTCGAGGAAGTCGGCGACCGCTACCGACGCCATCGCCATGGGGTGTCCCTCGCAGGGATCACTGACCCCGAATCCGGGAAACTCCAGGACGAGGCACCGAAAGTGCTCGGAAAGGTCGGCGAGCACGCCGCGATAGTTGCGCCATCCGGTGACTCCGGGGCCGGACCCGTGCAGAAGGACGAGAGGCTCTCCGGCACCTGCCTCGTGGTAGCGGAGTGTGCCCCGGTCGGTCTCGAGCGTCCTGGCAGTCTCGTCGTAACTCAATTCGGTCGTCATATCCGACACGTTCCCAGTGACGGCCCTCACGCGGCGCGCGACCTCCCGGTCACCGGGACGTGCCGGCGGTCATCGGTCGTGGCGGGTTATATCCACTCTCCCGATTGGGTGGCGAGCAGTCGCTCCATGGCGTGCGAGGACCACGATTCTGCCGGGACCCGGGTCGCGCGGGTGCCACGCCGGGGAACGCTCAGTTCGGGATACAGCGCGCGCGAGACGTCGCGGGCCGCCGCCGCGACGAGCGGCGCGGTCCGTTCGAGAAGGCCGGCGCGGGTGGGACCGCACAGGGAGATCGAGGCGATGGGCCCCTCGGGTCCGCGGATCGCGGCACCGACACATGCCATCCCGACCGCGGACTCACCGGTTTCGAATGCCAGACCGCGCCGGCTGCGGATGCGGTTGAGTTCGAGATGCAGAGTCGACCGATCGTGGATGGTGCGGTCGGTACGACGGGCGAGCCGCTCGTCGTAGAGGTCGTCGACCTGCTCGGGCTCGAGGCCCGCGAGCAACGCTTTTCCGCACGCGCTGGCGTAGGCGGGAACCCGGCCGCCGACACGGGACGGCAGTGCCGCGGCGAGCTGACCGCCGATCTTGTCGAGATAGACGCAGTCACCGCCGTCGAGCACCGCGAGGTGCGCGACCATACCCGTGGTCATGTGAAGTTCGTAGAGCAGCGGAGCGGCGGCTTCCCGAATCCGGATGTGGCCGTTGTCGCCTTCGGTCATTGCTTTCGCCCGCCGGCCCAGGCAGTAACCGAACGACGCGTGGTCGATCCAGTCGAGCCGAACCATCTGGTCGAGGATGCGATGAACGGTCGAGCGCGGCAGTCGCGTGCGGCACGCGACCTCTTCGAGAGTGAGACGAGACGAGCGATCGTCGAAGGCATCGAGGATCAGGGTCATGCGTTCCACCATCGACGCGGGAAGCTCGCGCTTCGCGGTCTCGGCCGGTTTCGCGTAGTCGGACTCTGACATCGGCACCCTTTCGTTCTCCTGCACAGAACCCACAGAACAACAAACTGAAATTCATTCTTGTGGTCTGCACCAAAGGGTACTACGGAAGGTGACGAAGTACACAAACCGCCCGCACATCCCACTGACCAGGAAGAACCTGTCGACCGAATCGCGGCGCCGGTACAACCGGAGAGCAAGGTGCCCGATCGACCTGCAGTCGTCACGGCAATCGCGTGACCACCGACGAAAGTGCCGAAACAGTCATGACCGAAGTCCACTCCGCTCTCTTCCGCCCGCTCGCCGTCCGCTCCCTTCGGCTGCGCAACCGCATCGTGATGTCGCCGATGACGCGGTCGCACTCGCCGGGTGGAGTTCCGGGACCGGACGTGGCCGAGTACTACCGGCGCCGTGCCGCCGGCGGCACGGCACTCATCGTCACCGAGGGTGTGGCGATCGACCACCCGACCGCCGTCGACAACCCCCGCGTACCTCACATGTACGGCGAGGCCGCACTCGACGGGTGGCGCCGCGTCGTCGACGCGGTCCATGCCGAAGGCGGCCGGATCATCCCGCAACTCTGGCACGTCGGGCCGCTGTGGGGAGCCATGACCGCAGACGTCGATCCCGCCCTGACCCCGATGCGGCCCTCGGGTGTGTGGGGAGAACCCGGCGTCACCTCGTACGGAGCCGACTATGTCGCCCGCGCGTCGAAGCCCACGCGCGCCATGACCGAAGAGGACATCGCGCAGGTCGTCGACGCATACTCCCGCGCCGCAGCGGCTGCGAAGGAAGTCGGATTCGACGGCGTCGCCCTGCACGGCGGTCACGGTTACCTGCTCGACTCGTTCCTGTGGGAAGGAACCAACCTGCGCGAGGACCGCTGGGGCGGCGACCTCCGAGACCGCACCCGATTCCCCGTGGCCGTCGTGGCAGCCATTCGCGCGACCATCGGTGAGGACCTGCCGATCTTCTATCGGTTCTCGCAGCACAAGCAACAGGACTACGAGGCAAAGATCGCGCACACGCCGGACGAGCTGAAGGCCGTCCTCTCGCCGCTGGCCGCCGCCGGCGTGGACGTGTTCGACGCAAGCATCCGCCGCTTCGATCTGCCCGCGTTCGAGGGCAGCGACCTCACCCTCGCCGGATGGGCCAAGAAGGTCACGGGCGCCGTGTCGATGGCGGTCGGGAGCGTCGGCATCGGAGCGACCCTGCGCGAGAGCCGCACCCAGGGCAGCGCTCCCGTGCGAGACAACCTTCCGGAACTCGAAAGCCGGATGGGCAGGGATGAATTCGATCTGATCGCCATCGGGCGCCTTCATCTCGCCGATCCGACACTCGCGACGACGCTGCGCAACGGCGCGGCGCTGCCGGAATTCGACCGCACCATCCACGAGGCGGCACTGCTCTGATCTCGGTGCACCGGACACGTCGGCAGTCTCGATGAGCGGGAACACAACTCGGAGAATTTGTTACCTCATCTAGAAAGTGATGCGCACCACTCCCGACTGGAGTGAGGAAACCCCGCGGGCCACGACGGGTCGCCGAGAGTCTGGATGCGCAGTGACGTCATACGCTAACGAGCTATCCCACCAGGAGCCCGAACACACTTCCGGCCGAGGACGATTCGACCGCAGGCAACCCGTCTGGGTAATCGTGGCGGTGTTGATCGCCGTCGAGATCATCAGCGCTTTCGAAACTTCCATGATGTTCGCGGCGATCCCCACGCTCATCACGGATTTCGACAGCGACGCGTCGACCGTCGGCTGGGCCGTCACCTCGTTCCTTCTCGTCGCGGCCGCATCTGCCGCAGTCTGTGGCCGACTCGGCGACATGTACGGACGTGAACGGGTATTGATCGTTCTTCTCGTCGTCGCAGCGGTGGGTTCCATCATCAGCGCCGCGGGCGACAGTCTCACCAGCATCATCGTCGGCCGCACTATCCAGGGTGTTGCCGGCGCGATCCTTCCGTTGTGCATCGGCCTCGCACGTGAGCACCTTCCGTCGGGCCGGGTTCCCGTTGCCGTCGCGCTGATCTCGGGATCCGCCGTTGCGGCGGGTTCGGCGTCCCTGCTGGTCGCGGGGCTGCTCATCGACTACGCCAGCTGGCACATGATCTTCGTCGTCGCTGCCGCGTACTCGGTGTTCGCGATTCTGCTCGTGTGGTTCGTCCTGCCGTGGCGGCCGCCGACCGGCACGAAGGAGAAAATCGACTACGTCGGAGCGGTGACGTTCGCGGCATCCGTCGCTGCGATCCTCCTCGGCGTCAACAAGTCGCAGGCATGGGGCTGGGCCGACGGCCGGACCCTCGGCCTGATCGTCGGCGGCGCCGTCGTACTCGTTCTGCTCGTGCGGTGGGAGTTGCGCGTGCCGTCACCGATCATCAATGTGCGCCTCTTCGCCGGACGAAAGTTCTCGCTGACGATGCTCGCGACGATCGCGATCGCCGCGGGACCGATGGGCGTCGCCACCATGATCATCCCGATCATCATGCAGACGCCGACGTCGAACGGCTTCGGCCTGGGCCTGAGCGCAACGCACGCGGGCTGGTTGTCCTTCATCGGATCGATGTTCGGTTTCGCGTGCACGCCCCTCAGCGGCCGCATCTCGGCGGCCGTCGGATCCCGCGTATCGATGTTGATCGGCAGCATTCTCTTCGTCGCCAGCACCGTGACCATGATGACCGCTCACAATTCGGTTGTTGCGATGACCGCGATGGTCGTGGTCGTGTCGGTGGCCACCGCATTCGCCTACACGGCCCTGCCGAACCTCATCGTCGAGGCCGTGCCCGAACGCAACACGAGCGAGGCGACCGGCACGAATGCGGTGCTGCGTACCGCAGGACAGGGCGTCGGCACGTCCGTCGCCACCATGTTGCTCGCGTTCGCGGCCACTCCGATCGGTGGTCTGAACATGATCGGTGTCATGTTCCTGGTACTGGCGTTCATTGCGATCGCACTCACCGTGATGATTCCCCGTGGCGTCCCGGACACAGTCGCCGGCTGACTGATCCGACATCTTCGGATTTCTTCCGACATCTGGAGGCACCCTGCGCGCCCGGTTCCGGCCGGGCGCGCAGGGCTTTCATCCGGCGGGCGGCCGACTGTGTCTGCTCGGGCGTTCCATGTATGCCGGGCCGTAGGCGAGAAAACCGAACCGGGAGTAGAGCGGCTGCGCATCTGCCGTATGCAGCATCCACCGGAAATCCGCTGCGTCGGTATCCGACAGCAGGCACTCGAGCACGGCACTTCCGACGCCATCTCCCCGATGCTCCGGGAAGACGAATCCGTCTGCGATGTACCCGTAGGCGACACCGTCGGAGGACACCCGGACCGCGCCGAGCATTCGACCGGAGTCCGGCTCCCTCGCAGCGTAGACCTTCCAGGCGCTACACAGAAAGCCCCGTCCAGCCCTGTGATCAGGGCGGGACGGGGCAGTCATCCCTGTTGAGGGAGTCGACAGTTCTCTCAGCGGTTCATCAGGGCACGCATCGCTTTCGCTGCTCCTTCGACCAGCTCGCGACGAGGAAAGCCGCTGCGCTTCACCGCTGCGTCGTAGTTTCCGCCCGCGATCCACACCGGACCGTCCTCGAGATGTTCGAGGCCCTCGCGTGCAACATCTTCCGACTCCGAGACACGCATGCCGGGAACATCGAAGTTCAGTCCGGCGCGCACCATCGCGGGGGTGCGCGTGACGCCGAGGACGAGTTCGACCACGTGGACGCCGAACGGCCGGAGTTCGAGCCAGAGGCTCTCGGCGAACACCCGGCTGAACGCCTTCGACGCCGAGTAGATGCTCTGGTGTTCCGAGCCCATGTAGCCGGCGAGCGAGCCCAGCAACATGATGCCGCCGCGGCCCCGCTCCTTCATCGGTGCGCCGAACAGATGGGCGAGTTCGACCTGCCGGTGCACGTTCAGGTCGATCACGCCGCGGAATCCGTCCAGGTCTCCGGTGACGAATTCGTGGCCGTAGCTGTTCGCTCCGGCGTTGAAGATGAACAGTCCGACTTCGAGATCTGCTGTCGCGGCGCGGATCTCGTCGACTGCGTCGGGAGCGAGCAGATCCAGTGCGAGGGTGCGCACCTCGACGCCGTTGCTCCTGGCACGATCCGCAGTCTCCTCCAGAGGAGCAGGCTTACGGGCGATGAGCACGAGATCGAATCCGGCACGGCTCAATTCGTCCGCGAATGCGGCGCCGACGCCCTCCGATCCTCCGGCGATGACAGCCCACGGGCCGTGCTGTGCACGATCGAGGTTGATGGGTTCGGTCATCGCGGATCCTCCGGAGGGTCGGTTCGAAGCTTCACTGGACAATCGGTGCCGGGACAGGTGCGTCGTCGTATACGTCGAGCACGCCCGACGCCGCAGCCCGCGTGATGGTCTCGGCGAGCCGGGGGCACGCCATGAGCGGGGCACCCGGCCGCCCGTCGCGGCCGGCGCCGTCCTGCACCTCGGGACAGCGCCTGCGCGCGTCGGCGTTCCACTGGATGGAGGTGTGCTCCCAGCTGTTCTTCTGAACCAGCACCTGCGCCGAGCACTCGACGCATCGCAACGGTTCCATCCGGTTCTCCATCGTCGGTACTCCTACCCCGTGCTGGTGGGTTGTTCCTCGAGGGCGGCCTTGCGCGCGATGTTGGCTTCGACTTCCTTCATCCACGCGGCGACCGGGCGGGTCGTGTCCATCTCGAACTCGAATCGGTCGGTCATCTCCGGCTTCACCTCGTCCACGTCGACGTAGAACTGCTCGTACCAGCGGCGAAGCTGGTACACCGGGCCGTCCTCCTCGCAGAGCAGAGGATTGTCGATGCGGGTCTTGTTGCGCCAGATCTCGATGTCCTGCTCGAAGCCCTTGGCGATGAAGTTGCCGAACTGCTGTGCGACCTGCAGCGCCTGCTCGCCCTCGAAGCGATCGGACTTCTTGACGATCATCCCGTACATCAGCACGAACTTGTTCTGGGAGACCGGGTAGTGGCAGTTGATGAGCGTCGACTCGATGTCGTAGCCCTCGTACTCGTAGACCAGGTCGGCGATCATGAACGACGGGCCGAAGTAGCTCGCATCCGAACGGCTGCCGAGCATCCGCGGCTGGCCCGCGGCGTGCGGACGGGCGTCCTCGCGGGCCTTGCCGCGCATGAACTGGCTGGCCACATGGCCTTCGAAGACGTTCTTGAAGTACGTCGGGAAGGAGTAGTGCACGTAGAAGAAGTGCGCCATGTCGACGATGTTGTCGATGAGTTCACGGCAGTTGGTGTCGACTTCGGTCCGGTACCAGACCCAGTCGGTCCACTCGTCGCTCAGCGCGCCCTCGATCCGGGGGATCGTGACGTCCGCCGGCGGCGGGTTGCCCTGCGGGTCGTTCCACACGAACAGCAGCCCGTCCTGCTGGAGCGTGTGCCATGCGCGAGTCTTGGCGATGGGCGGCACACGACGGGCGTACGGGATGTTGGTGCAGCGGCCGTTGCCGCCCCAGCGCCAGTCGTGGAACGGGCACGCGACCTGGTCGCCCTTGACGGTGCCCTGGCTCAGATCGCCACCCATGTGGCGGCAGTAACCGTCGAGGATCTTGAGGTCGCCTGCCGTGTCCGCCCAGACGACGAGCTTGGTGCCGAAAGCCTCGACCGAGTGCGGCTTGCCGTCCTTGAAGGACTCGGCGAGTCCCAGGCAGTGCCAGCCACGTGCGAAACGGGTGGGTGCGGTACCCGCGACGATCTCGCGGACCTCGGTGTTGTCGGAAGTGCCCAGGCTCACGGTCGTCCGTCCTTTCGGGAGGATTGAGAAGTGGAGGAGTCACCGGCGGAATATCGGCAAGCGCTGTGCCGGTCGGGATCTCGCCACGCTGTTGATCCTGACGCTAGGTGATCACCGTCACGCCGAACCCGGTCGTCTCACTAGGCGGGACTCCCGAATCAAGAGGCGTCGGGTGCCGACCAGAACGCGCGCATCGACGTGATCCGGCCCGCGTCGTCGAAGGTCATGACGTCGATCGGTTCGAAGACGTACTCGGTCCCGGCCACCTCGGACGTGACCCGGAAATGGAAGGCGGCCTCGTTACCCGCGATGCGCAGGGTCAGCAATTCGGTCGTGTTGCGGGAGTTCTCGAGCGCTGCGTACAGCGGAAGGATCTCCTCGCGGCCCTTGCGCACGTCGCTGCCGACCGGATCCTCGACGGTGGCGGTCTCGGAGTACAGGTCTGCGATACCGGCCGCCGACGACGCCTCGATCCGCCGCAGGTATTCCGTGACGGTCGTGCGAATACGGTCCTGGGTGGGGGTGCTCATCGTGAGGTTCAGCCGATCTTTGCGGGAGCGGGAGCGGGAAGCAGTGCGGCCCTGCCGTGGGCTGCGAACTCGGCCTCGAGGCGCGTGCGCGCCTCGTCGTCGAGCGGGACGTATTCGGGCGTACGCCCGACACGCACGTACACGGTGTCGTCGGTGTTCCAGGCCGCGGCACGCAACGGCGCCTTGTCGACCTTGTTGCTGCCGGTCAGCGGAATCCGTTCGGTCAGCCGGACGAATCGGGGCCACCACTTGTCGCCCATGTCCGGCTGTTCGGAGAGAAACGCACCGAAGGCAGCAGGATCGAATGTCGCGCCGGGCTCGAGTTCGACGGCGCACATCACCTGGTCGCCGGTCGACGGGTCCGGCACTGCGAAGACCGGCGCGGACAGGATCCCGGGGCAGCGGTGCAGAACCCGCTCGACCGGGGCAGCCGAGAAGTTCTCGCTGTCGACCCGCAGCCAGTCGGAGGAACGGCCTGCGAAGTAGAAGAACCCGTCGGCGTCGCGGTAACCCAGGTCGCCCGACCAGAAGTCGTTGCCCTTGATCCGGTCCGCCATCGCGCCGGGATTCTTGTAGTACCCCTCGAAGGTGTGGGCCGTGTTCCGCGCGACGATCTCCCCGACCGCCTCTCCGTTGAGGAGGCGTCCGGTCTCGTCGAATCGGGCCGGCGGGCATTCCTCGCCGGTCGACTCGTCGAGGATCCGCACGTCGACACCGCTCACCGCGACGCCGAGGGAACCGGCCGGAGTGTCCGGGGTGCGGTTGATCCGGAAGACTCCTTCGCTGGAGCCGTAGCCCTCGATGACCGTGCAGCCGAACCGCTCCGAGAAACGGGCGACATCGACCTCGGAGGCTTCCGTGCCGAAGGCGACCTCCAGCGTCCCGGTCCGGTCGCGCGGGTCCTCGGGGCGGCTGAGGACGTACGCCAGCGCACGCCCCACATAGTTGACGAAGGTGGCACCGTACCGGTGGATGTCGTCGGCGAACCGGCTCGCGGAGAACTTGCGGATCATGCTCACCGTCGCGCCGACGCTCATCGCGGTACCGAGGTTGAGCATGAGGGCGTTGCCGTGGAACAACGGCATGCACAGGTAGGCGACCGAGTCGCGATGCATGCGCGTGCGTTCCGCGAGCGGACCGAGCAGTCGCGCGAGACGACCCTGACTGACGATGACGGCCTTGGGTGCGCCGGTGGACCCCGAACTGAACAGCAGGAGCGCGATGTCCTCCGCGGACGGCGCCGTGCCGGGCAGCGGGGACCCCCGGAAGGGTTCGAGGAACTCCCGGTAACCGGGGGCATCTATGTCGAGAACCTTGTCGGCCGGCAGGCCGTGGTCGGTGCCCTGCACCAGGTGCGCGAGACGAGATTCGGTGATGATCAGATCGACGTCGGCGTGCCGCACGTCGCGTGCGATCTCCGGCCCGCTGCGGCTGGCGTTGATGCCGACGACAACGGCGCCCGCGACGGCACCGGCGCCGATCCAGAAGACGAAGTCGGGAACGTTCTCGAGGAGCACGCCGATGTGGCGCTGCCGCCCGGCGGGCTGGGGCACGGCCGAGACCAGTGCTGCGGCGCGATCGGCGCTCTCCTGCACGACCTCGTCCCAGGTCCACTGCCGGTTCTCGAAGCGCAGACCGACCTTGGTGTCGCCGCGGCGAGCCCGCACTACTTCGGCGAACGTGTCCAACTCATACCTCCAGATAGTGACCAGCCGGTTGGTGACCGAATGAGGACGTCACAGACGGTTCGATCACAACAGACCCCGGTGGTCGGCCGTGTCACATTCCCGACCAGCGGGAGCGTGCGACCCGCTATGCGCCGGCGAACGCGGCCCGGCCACCCGAGAGAACGGCACCGGCACCGGTGGTGACGTCGAACCGGACGTCGTCGGCACCGCCCCACGCGCGGACCTCGGCGACGTCTCCCGGAAAGACGGGAGCCGCGAACCGGCCGGACAGAGCGGTGAGATCGGCGGGATGCGCGCCGAGCACCCGAGCGAGCGGCAGGGTGGTCGCGGCCAGCGTGCAGAGCCCGTGCAGGATCGGGCGCGGCTGCCCGATGCGGGCCGCAGCCTCCGGGTCGATGTGGATGTGGTGCCGGTCGCCGGTGAGCCGGTACAGGACTGCCTGCTCCGCGTGGGTGGTCAGGGTTGCGGTCACATCGGGTTCGCCCTCGGGGTGGGCGGGTGCCGAAGGCCCGCGCTCTCCCCCGAAGCCGCCTGCTCCCGGTGCGAACAGCGACCACGTGGCGACGAAGTAGTCGCTCTCCACGACAACCTCGAACACGGCGGCGCGGCCCTTGTCCCAGACCTCTCCGACGCGCGCGGTCATCGTGATGCTGCCCGAACGCGGCAGCGGTGCCCGAACCTCGAGGCTCTGGGAACCGTGCAGTGCGGTCTTCGTGTCGAACGCGCCGAGGGCACCGAGCGCGTCGGGCGCCCACTGGGCCAGGGTCAGAGCGAACGTCGGCAGGACCCGCAGACGCTCCTCGAACACGAGGTCGAGATCGGTGGCGCCGGCGCCGACCGCCAGCGCGTACAAGATGGCGTCGCGCTCGTCGTAGTCGACCGTTCGGGTGCCGAGTTCGGCACCGCGCCAGGTTGCCGGCGTCGTCGCATCGGTCGTGGTTACGGCGTGTGTGGGCATCGTTTCGTGTCCTTTCCAGGCGTCCGTTCGCACGCTAGGCACCACGTCCGCCCGGGTCACCAGGCATCCCACTGACCGGTACATTCGAACGTCGGGGTGAGGGCGTGAGAGATTCTTGCGATCCACGGCCCAGGAGGAGGGGACAGTCGTGCAGCGTGCAGGAACACCGGGGATTCGCCGGTCGGCGACGCCCCGGCCGGGTCGCGGGAGGCGACCCCGGGTCGACGGTGCGCGATGAGTATCCCTCCCGGTCCCTTCCCGTTCCTGGACCAGCTCATCTCGCGGCTCACAGGGCCAGGCGGCGAATTCGAGATCGTGATGGACGAGGTCCTCGGTACCTCGATGCCGGTCATGCGTAAACGCAACCGTGCTGTGGCCGATCTGCTGTCGCAGTCGCTCGCCTGGGGTGACCGCGAGTATCTGGTCACGGCCGACCGGCGCATCACTTTCGCGGAGAACGCGCGGGAGTCGTACGCACTCGCGGCCGCGCTGCACGAGCGGTACGGCGTGCGCCCGGGTGATCGCGTGGCGATCCTGTCTGCGAACAGACCCGAGTGGGTCACGGTGTTCTGGGCGACGCAGGCGCTCGGTGCCATCACGGTCGGCCTCAACGCGTGGTGGGTGCAGCCGGAACTGGAGTTCGGCATCCGTAACTCGCGTCCGCGCATCGTCTTCGTCGACAGCCCCCGCGTCGAACCGGTCACCGGCATCGTCACGGACGACACTGTGGTGTTGTCCGTCGAAACCGATCTTCCCCGACTGATCGCAGAGTTCGACGGGCGACAACCGTCGCCCCCGAGAATCGACGAGGACGACCCGGCCGTCCTGCTGTACACCTCCGGGACGAGCGGAGATCCCAAGGGCGCCTTGCACTCCCAGCGCAACCTGCTGGCAGTCGTCGACTACCAGCGTTATACCGAAGCGATCCAGAGGATCTGGACGGGCGAAACGTACGACCGCGCTGCCCCCTCCGAGTCCCGCTACCTGCTGACATCGTCGCTTTTCCACATCACGAGCCTGCACAACACAATCGTGCCCAGACTGGCGATGGGAAGCACCGTGGTGATGAACCAGGGGTGGTTCGACGTCCACCGGGTTCTGGAGTTCATCGAGCGCGAGCAGATCACGCATTGGCTGGCCGTGCCGTCGATGGCGGCGCGCATGCTCGAGGACGAAGACCTGGACCGATACGACCTGACGTCGCTGACCCGGTTCACGCTCTCGTCGGAACCCTCCACACCGGAGTTCAAACAGCGTCTGCGCGAGCAACTCCCGTTCGGCCGGCACGCCATGGTCGACAGTTACTCCATCACCGAGTGCAGTACGTCGATCGCCGTGGCCACTGCGCAGGAACTCGAGCACCATCCAGGCACCGTCGGCACGCCCATCCTCACCGTCAGCCTGGAGATCCGCGACAAGTACGGAGCGTGGCTACCCGACGGCCACGTCGGCGAGGTCTGCGTCCGCAGTCCGTTCGTCATGCTCGGATACTGGGACGACGAGAAGGCCACCGCCGAAGCGATCACTCCGGACCGCTGGCTGCGGACCGGCGATTTCGGCGTGGTCGAGGACGGTCGGCTGCGACTGGTCGGCCGTCGCGCGGATCTCATCCACCAGAACGGTGAGAACATCTACCCGTCCGAGGTCGAGCGGGTGCTTGCGCAGCATCCTGCCGTGCGTGAGTGCCTGGTCACGGGAACGCCGCACGCCGACTGGGGACAGGAAGTCGTTGCCGTGGTCGTCCTCGTCCCGGGTGCGACGGTCACCGAAGAGGATCTGACGAAGTTCGCCGCCGAGCACCTCGCCTACTTCAAGGTGCCCACCCGGTGGCGTCTGACCCATGATCTGCTGCCGCGCAACTCCACCGGGAAGATCGTCCGGAAGGGCTGGCGCGGTACCCGCGGACCGGATCTGTGACCGTCCGGGTGGTTCCTGCTGCTGCGCGGGAACCACCCGGACGCTCAACCGGTACGAGATCAGCTCAGGCGCTCCAGAACCATCGCCATACCCTGACCACCACCGACACACATCGTCTCCACACCGAACTGCTTGTCCTGCTCACGCAGGTTGTTCAGCAGCGTGTTCGTGATCCGCGCACCCGTCATACCGAACGGGTGACCCAGCGCGATCGCACCACCGGAGATGTTCAGCTTGTCCTCGTCGATCTCCAACTCACGCGCCGAGCCGAGCACCTGCACCGCAAACGCCTCGTTGATCTCGAACAGATCGATATCCGAAATCCCCATACCGGCATTGGCCAGCGCCTTGCGGGTCGCATCGATCGGGCCCAGGCCCATGATCTCCGGCGAGAGCCCCGACACCCCGGTCGAGACGATCCGCGCCAGTGGCGTCAGCCCGAGGGCCTTCGCTTTGGTATCGGACATGATGACCAGCGCCGCGGCACCATCGTTGAGCGGGCACGCGTTGCCCGCGGTGACCGTGCCGTCGGGCCGGAAGACCGGCTTGAGCTGGCTGACCGCCTCGTAGGTGGTGCCGGGACGCGGGCCGTCGTCGGTGGAGACGACGGTGCCGTCGGCGAGGGTGACCGGCGTGATCTCCTTTTCGAAGAATCCCGACTTGATCGCTTCCTCGGCCCGGTTGTGCGAACGGACGCCCCACCGGTCCTGGTCCTCGCGGGAGATTCCGGTGAACGACGCGACGTTCTCCGCGGTCTGACCCATTCCCAGGTACACGTCCGGAAGCAGACCGTCCTTGCGCGGGTCGGTCCACGCGACGCCACCCTCGGCGAGCGTTGCACTGCGCGCCTGGGCATCGTCGAACAGCGGGTTCTTGGTGTTCGGCAGGCCGTCGGCGTTGCCGGTCACGAAGCTCGACACCGACTCGACGCCGGCGGAGATGAACACGTCCCCTTCGCCGGCCTTGATCGCGTGCAGCGCCATGCGGGTGGTCTGCAACGACGACGAGCAGTAGCGGTTGACGGTCACGCCGGACAGGAAATCGTAGCCGAGTTGCACGGCGATCACCCGCGCGATGTTGAATCCGGACTGACCGGCGGGCTGACCGCAGCCGACCATCATGTCGTCGATCTCGGTGGGGTCGAGTTCGGGGATCTTCGCGAGAGCCGCCGCGACCATCTGGGTCGCCAGGTCGTCGGGGCGGATCGACGCGAGGGACCCCTTGCGTGCACGCCCGATGGGCGATCTCACGGCCGACACGATCACTGCTTCGGTCATCTTCTCTCCTCGTATTCGTTTTCGTAACAGGTTGGGGCCGAATGCAGTACGCCCTCGAGTTTCGAGGGAATCGTGTTTCGGCAAGAGAGCTGTGGGGCGGGCGAGCGTTTCGGGCTCCTGTGCCCCACAGGGTTCGTGTGCTAACTTACCAAGCAATCGCTTGGTTTGGTACAGACGTTAGGAACATGCCATGGGCATCACCTCGACCTCCGACAGCGCCGGTATCACCACGGTCACCGTCGACTTCCCTCCCGTGAACGCCCTTCCTTCACAGGCGTGGTTCGACCTGGCCGACGCGGTCCTCACCGCCGGGAAAGACCCGAAAACGCACGTCGTCATCCTTCGAGCAGAAGGCCGCGGCTTCAACGCGGGCGTCGACATCAAGGAAATGCAGGCCACCGAGGGTTACGAGGCGCTCATCGCCGCCAACCACGGCTGTGCCGCAGCGTTCGCGGCGGTGTACGACTGCGAGGTCCCGGTGATCGTCGCCGTGAACGGCTTCTGCGTCGGCGGCGGCATCGGTCTCGTCGGCAACGCCGATGTCATCCTCGCGTCCGACGACGCGGTCTTCGGCCTCCCCGAGGTGGACCGCGGGGCACTCGGAGCCGCAACCCACCTTGCGCGGCTTGTCCCGCAGCACCTCATGCGCACGCTGTACTACACGGCACAGAACGTGACGGCGCAGCAGCTCGAACACTTCGGTTCCGTCTACAAGGTGGTCCCGCGCGACGAGCTGGACGGTGCCGCGCGTGAAGTCGCCGAGATGATCGCGGCGAAGGACACCCGCGTCATCCGTCGCGCGAAGGAAGCCATCAACCGCATCGACCCCGTCGACGTCAAGACCAGCTACCGCCTCGAGCAGGGCTTCACCTTCGAGCTCAACCTCGCCGGCGTCGCCGACGAACACCGCGACGAGTTCGTCGCCACCGGAAAAGCCCGGTCCAACAGCTGAAGTCCCCACTCTCACAGGAGTTCGAAATCCATGCGTGACAAGAGAATGTCGCTCGACGATGTGGTCGGCGAGCTGCGCAGCGGAATGACCATCGGCATCGGCGGCTGGGGTTCGCGCCGCAAGCCGATGGCGCTGGTCCGCGCGATCCTGCGATCGGACATCACCGACCTGACGGTCGTGACCTACGGAGGCCCGGACCTCGGCCTGCTGTGCTCGGCGGGGAAGGTCAAGAAGGCGTACTACGGTTTCGTCTCCCTCGACTCGGCACCGTTCTACGACCCGTGGTTCGCCAAGGCCCGCACGGGCGGCGAGATCATCGCCCGCGAAATGGACGAGGGAATGGTCAAGTGCGGCCTCGAGGCCGCCGCGGCGCGCCTTCCCTTCCTTCCGATCCGTGCCGGACTCGGTTCGGATGTCGTCGAATTCTGGGAAGGCGAACTGAAGACCGTCACCTCCCCCTATCCGGGACCGGACGGCACCGAGACCTTGATCGCGATGCCCGCACTGAACCTCGATGCGTCGCTGGTGCATCTCAATATCGGTGACGCACACGGCAACGCGGCATACACCGGTGTCGATCCCTACTTCGACGACCTCTACTGCATGGCAGCCGAGAAGCGTTACGTCTCGGTGGAGCGAATCGTCGATACCGAAGAGCTCGTCAAATCCGTTCCGTTGCAGTCGATCATCCTCAACCGGATGATGGTCGACGGCGTTGTCGAAGCACCCGGCGGTGCCCACTTCACTCTCGCGGGTGACAGTTACGGACGCGACGAAAAGTTCCAGCGTCATTACGCCGAGTCGGCCAAGGACCCCGAGTCCTGGCAGAAGTTCGTCGATCGCTTCCTGTCGGGCAGCGAAGACGACTACCAGGCCGCCGTCCAGAAGTTCGCAGCCGAATCCAAGAGTGGGGAGCAGGCATGAGCACCACCGAAACCGTGACCCGCGCCGAATACTGCGCGATCGCATGTGCGGAAATCTTCTCCGGCGCAGGCGAGATCATGGCCAGCCCGATGGCGACCCTCCCGCAGATCGGTGCGCGCCTCGCCAAGCTCACCACCGAGCCCGACCTGCTGATCACCGACGGTGAGGCGCTCATCCTCGCCGAGGTCCCGCCGCTCGGCGCGAAGGCACCGATCGAGGGATGGATGCCGTTCCGGAAGGTGTTCGACGTGGTCGCGTCCGGCCGTCGCCACGTGGTCATGGGCGCCAACCAGATCGATCGCCACGGTAACCAGAACCTTTCGGCGTTCGGTCCGCTCCAGCACCCCACCCGCCAGATGTTCGGCGTGCGCGGCGCTCCGGGCAACACCATCAACCACGCCACCAGTTACTGGGTCGGCCGGCACACCGCCCGGGTGTTCACCGACAAGGTCGACATCGTCTCGGGTGTCGGATACGACAAGGTCGATCCCGAGAATCCGGCGTACCGGTTCCTGAGCATCCCCCGCGTCGTCACGAATCTCGGTGTGTTCGACTTCGGCGGGCCGGGCCACACGTTCCGGGCGCTGTCGCTGCACCCTGGCGTCGAGGCCGCGACGGTCGCCGAGAACACCTCTTTCGAGGTCGCCGGGCTGGACGAGGCCGGCGTGACCCGCGAACCGACCGCCGAGGAACTGCGGCTCATCCGGGAGGTGCTCGACCCGAAGAGCCTGCGTGACCGCGAGGTCTCCCTGTGACGATCCTGCGCACGCCCCTCACGGAACTGGTGGGCATCGAACATCCCATCGTCCAGACGGGCATGGGATGGGTCTCCGGCCCCCGCTTGACGGCTGCGACGTCGAACGCGGGTGGCCTCGGCATCCTCGCCTCGGCGACGATGACGTACCCCGAACTCGAAGCCGCGGTCGCGAAGACCAAGTCGCTCACCGACAAGCCGTTCGGTGTGAACATGCGGGCCGACGCGTCGGATGCCGCTGAGCGCATCGATTTGCTGATCCGCGAGAACGTCAAGGTCGCGTCGTTCGCGTTGGCTCCCAAGAAAGAGCTGATCGCGAAACTCAAGGATCACGGCATCGTCGTGATTCCGTCGATCGGCGCCGCCAAGCACGCGGTGAAGGTCGCGTCGTGGGGTGCGGACGCCGTGATCGTGCAGGGCGGCGAGGGTGGCGGGCACACCGGGCCCGTCGCCACGACACTGTTGCTCCCGAGCGTGCTCGACGCAGTCGACATCCCGGTCATCGCCGCGGGTGGTTTCTTCGACGGGCGAGGACTTGCCGCAGCACTCTCGTACGGTGCCGCCGGCGTTGCGATGGGGACGCGCTTCCTTCTCACCAGCGACAGCGCCGTGCCGGATTCGGTCAAGCAGCAGTATCTCTCGCGTGGTCTTCAGGACACGACGGTGTCGTTGAAGGTGGACGGCATGCCGCACCGCGTGCTCAACACCGACCTCGTCGACAGCCTCGAACGGTCCAGCTACGCGAAGGGATTGTTCGCGGCCGCCCGCAACGCCACGAAGTTCAAATCCATGACCGGGATGAAGTGGTCCACCCTCGTCCGCGACGGTCTCGCGATGAAGAAGGCGAGCGACCGCACGTGGCAGCAGATCATCATGGCCGCCAATACGCCGATGTTGCTCAAAGCCGGTCTGGTGGAGGGTAATACCGAGGCCGGTGTTCTTGCCTCCGGTCAGGTCGTCGGCATGGTCGACGATCTGCCCAGCTGCCGGGAACTCATCGACCGGATCGTCGCCGAGGCTGTCGAGCGGATCGACGCCCTCGATGCACTGCGCGAAACCGGGCGCCCTGCCGCCTGATCCGTCATCTCGTCTGCAGCACCCGGCCACCCGTGGCCGGGTGCTGTGGCATTTCCGGGCCGCAGGCAGCGCGGGCACGGTACCGTTCCCGAAAAGCTGTCACGGCAGGTCGGGGGGTCTCACGTGCAAAGAGCCAGGTCACGAGCATGGGTTGCCGCCGTCATCGCGACGATCGCCGTGGTGTCGGCCGCTCCGGCAGCGGCCGACCCGTCGGGTGGTCCCGATGCGGTGACATGGCAAGCGAGTGTGGACGCTCCCGACGCGTATCCCGGAACCTCGGTCGATTGGGACGTCCCCATCACTCTCGGTGACGGTACGGTGCTGCGGGCGAACGTGTTCCGGCCGGCGCATGCAGACGGCTCACCCGTCTCCGAGCCGACGCCGGTGGTACTGAACCTCACGCCCTACACCAAACTGGTGTCCACGCTCGCCTCGGTGGTCATGGAGGATCCGCCCCTCGGGCCGGTCGTCGAGAATCTCGGCACCACCTTGAATTTGGGTGCACCGCTCGACGGCATCACCGAACTCGCGGCCCCCGCGTCACAACTCGGCAAGGTTTTCGGGCTCAACCGTGACCTCGTGCAGAACGGTTACACCCAGGTCGTCGTGGACGTACGCGGCACGGGTTTCTCCCACGGGCAGTGGCAGATTCTGGGCCCGCGCGAACAACAGGACACGGTCGAGGTCATCGAATGGGCGGCGTCGCAGCCGTGGTCCAACGGTCGCGTGGGAACGACAGGTGTGTCGTACTCGGCGATCAATCAGATTCAGGCGGCGGGACTTCGGCCCCGGGCTCTCGACGCCGTGTTCGCGGTCGAACCCGGCAACGACCTTCTCCGCGACATCGTCGGTACGGGTGGCGCACTGGGCATCGGTTTCATGCCCGCCTGGCTGGGTCTCGTCAACGGCCTCAAGTGGCTGCCCGATCTGCAGGCGCTGATCGAGGGCCGCTTCGATGCCCAGTGGTTACGCGATCGGCTCGTCGACCCCACCACGAAGATCCCCGAACTGATCGAGGTCATCACGGCCCCGAGCGTCGACTCCGTCTCTCCGGGCGCCCTCGAGGTCGCACAGGACGGGCCCTTCTATCAGGAGCGGCAGGCGCGTCTCGAGTCGATCACGGTGCCCACCTTCGTCTTCGGGAATTGGCACGACATCTTCGCGAACAGCGAACCCGACATCTACAACCGGATTCCCGTCGAACCCGGCCGTAAGCAACTCGTCATGGGCGACGGGTACCACGCCGTGACGGGAACGGGCTTCGGCAGGCCGGGATATCCGCCGAACATCGCGGCGCTGCAGCGCGCGTGGTTCGACCGCTGGCTCCGGGACATGGACAACGGAATCGACGCGTACGGTCCCGTCACCTTGTTGCAGCAGGGCGGGGGGTGGACCACCACCGGGCAGTTTCCCCGCGCGGGCGTCCGCCACGAGAAACTGTTCCTGGCGGCGGACCCGAGCGGGACGGCGGGGCATGCGGTGCACGACGGGACACTCGTGTCCGCTCCCCCGGCCGACGCACGACGCTTGACCGTCGCCCCGGGACTGCGCGGGTTCTGCTCGCGCGAAGGAGCACAGGGCACCGCCGGCATCACCGTGTTGCTCGGCGCGGCGTGCAGCAAGGACTCCCGATTTCACGAGGCCGAGGCACTGACGTTCACCACCGATGCCCTTTCCGAGCCGATGGTGTTGTCGGGGCCGATCAACGTGCACCTCAACACCGTCCTCGACGCCACGGACGGGTTCTGGTCGGTGACGGTCAACGACGTTGCCCCGGACGGACGCTCCACGGTCCTGTCGAGTGGCTCGCTCGTCTCCTCCCTCCGAGCGATCGACGACTCCCGGAGCTCGTTCACGGCCGACGGCGACTACGCCGAGGCACACCCGATCCTCACGCTCGCGACGAGGAAGCCTGTCGTGCCGGGCGAACCGACGGCGCTGGACATCAGCACACTGCCCACGGATGCGTTGGTCGCACCGGGCCACCGGCTACGCATCGACGTGTACGCCGCCAACGTTCCGCGGTCGCTTCCGCTGGGACCGATGACCAGAGAGAGCGGGCTGCGTCCGCAGCACCTCGAACTGGACCCGTCTACCCCGAGTCTCGTCACTCTACCGACGGTGCGCTAGCTCAACTGGGAGAATCAATCGTCAGGACCGCCGCAGTGGTCGCGCAGCCCGACGCGGTGTGAAGTCTGCAGCCACCACTGTGAAGGGTGCCTCGATGCCGAAACTGAGCCGTTCTATGAGAACGTCCAATCGCATTACGACCTGTCCGACGAATTCTTCGACCTGTTCCTCGATCCCACGCGAACCTACAGTTGCGCCTTCTTCGAGCGCGACGACATGTCGCTCGAGGAGGCGCAGAAGGCGAAGATCGACCTTTCCCTCCGCAAATGCGACCTGCGACCCGAGATGACACTGCTCGACATCGGGTGTGGGTGGGGCTCCACCATGCGGCGGGCGATCGAGCGGTACGACGTCAACGTCATCGGCCTGACGTTGAGTCGCAACCAGTACGAACACGTCTCCGAGATGATCTCGGGGCTCGCGCTCGGGCGCCGTTCCGCAGAGGTCCGGTTGCAGGGCTGGGAGGACTTCGACCAACCGGTGGACCGGATCGTGAGTATCGGGGCGTTCGAGCATTTCCGCCGGCGCCGCTACGACACGTTCTTCGAGCGCACCGCGCGCATCCTGCCGCCGGACGGCCGGATGTTGCTGCACACCATTGTCGGCCACTCACGGCAACTGCTCGAGGACATGGATGTCGAGGTGAACCGGGACGACGCCCTTTTCCTCCGGTTCATCCTGCGAGAGATCTTCCCGGGTGGACAGCTCCCCGAGCGCGACATGATCATTACCGGCGCACAGCGTCACGGCTTCTGGGTGCAGAACATCGAATCGCTCCAACCGCACTACGCGCACACCCTGGACCTGTGGGCCCACGCCCTCGAGTCCCGCCACGACGAGGCGGTGGAGTTGGCGTCCGAAGAGGTCTTCCAGCGGTACATGCGGTACCTCACCGGCTGCGCCGAGAACTTCCGTCGCGGACTGATCGACCTTCAGCAGTTCACCCTCGTCAAGCATCCCCGGGCGGGTGCGCCAGGTACCGCCTGACGCGACGGTGATCACACGTAAATCTGCAGCGACCACTGTAGACAATCGCTTTTTGTGGTTGTAAATTATGCGTTGTAAGTGAGAGCGAGACCGAAGAGAAGAGCAGGGACGACCTGCCTACGGAGGAATCGAGAAGCTTGGAGTAGGGCGCGTCGAGCCGGTGAGTTGAGTATCCGGAAGTGCTCGAAGCGTTCGACTCCATCGGGGCCGGAGCTGGTGCGGCCCCTGGATACAGGAATTACCCGACTGGAGGTGGTGCGCGGTCAGTAGTCGAAATCGAGTTCCGTCCACCGAGGCGGGACGACAGTGAATGGCCGACCGACCAGTTGGCCCGTGTAATTAGATGAACCCCTTGGACCCCGGCGCCGACGGCGCCGGGGTCCCCGTCCATGTATACGAAGGGCGACGCGGACACCCCGTGAAACGAAACAGAGACGCCGAAGACAAGTTCGACGACGAGAACTTCCCTGCGTACAGCATGGGACGCGCGGCCGAAATCCTCGGCGTCACCCAGGCATTCCTCCGGAGCCTCGACACCGCGAACCTGGTCAATCCGATGCGGTCGGAAGGCGGTCACCGGCGGTACTCGCGATACCAACTGCGCATCGCATCGCGGGCACGGGAACTCGTAGATCAGGGCACCGCACTCGACGCCGCCTGCCGGATCATCATCCTGGAAGATCAGCTCAGCGAAGCGTTGCGCATCAACGAAGAACTACGGCAATCCACGTCCGGCGCCCCGGAGACAGCTGGGCCGGGCGGCGCCTCGACCCCCGAGACCGACTCCCTCGACTGAGCGGGATCGTCAACAACACCGTGCACCGGGCTTCGCGTCCGCCTCGGCGTGCCGCTCCCTCCAGTACTCGCGCTCACTCGGAACCGCGCAGCCCGGATGGTGCCTGCGGTGCCACTCGGCATACCGGGCGTAGTCGTGGTCGCCCATCAGCGCGCCGACCCACCACCACAGCCGGCGCAGTGCGGCGCTCATTGCGCACCTGTCTTCTCGGAACTGGGCCGATGGGCACTGCCGTCCCGCGTACCCGCCGCGCCGGGTGCCCTGACCTTTCCGGATGCGATCAATTCGTCCCACTGCTTCTGCAACTCGCGTTCGGCCGGAGTCGGGATGAAGCCCGCGGGCGCGAAGATCTTGGACGGAACTTCCGGGGATTCCGTCGTCGGCAGACCACCCGCACGGACCGCTCGGACACAGACCACGAGGCCGGCCGCGACCACCACGAGCACCAGAACCGCGAACACGATCGACAACGTGCCCTGAATGAACGTGTTGCGGATGACGGCGTCGATCTCGGCGGCACTGTCTGCCGACCCGAACGCCGTGGCCCCCGAATTCTTCGCGTCCACGAAAGCCCTGTGCTGCGCCCAGTACCCGACCGCACGGTCGGAGGAGAAGATCTTCTGCCACGAGGCGGTCATCGTCACCACGAGGTCCCACAGCAGCGGAACGCCGGGGATCCACGCCCACTTCAGCATTCCCTTCTTCACCACGATGGCCAGGACGACCGTCAGAGCGATCGCCGCGAGCAACTGGTTGGCGATGCCGAAGAGCGGGAAGAGCGTGTTGATGCCGCCGAGCGGGTCCGTCACGCCCATCAGCAGGATCGCGCCCCACGCAGCGACCACTATCAGGGAGCAGAGCCACGCACCGGGCCGCCAGGACGGATCCTTGAAGCGGTGGGCGGGTCCCCCGAAATTGCCGAGCGAGTCCGAGAGCATGAAGCGGGCGACACGCGTGCCCGCGTCGACCGTCGTGAGGATGAACAGCGCCTCGAACATGATCGCGAAGTGGTACCAGAACGATTTCAGGGCGTCGCCACCGAACAGATCGCTGAGCACCTGGGACATCCCGAACGCGAGGGTCGGTGCCCCGCCGGTACGCGAAATGATGCTGTCCTCCCCCACGGCGGCAGCGGCCCCGGCGATCTGTTCGGGGGTGATGTCCGGCGCCGACAGACCGAGTCCGTTCACGTACGCGGCGGCCGTTTCCGGAGTACCGCCGGTGAGAACCGCGGGGGCGTTGAGCGCGAAATACAGGTGCTGATCGATGATGCACGCGGTGACCAGAGCCATGATCGCGACGAACGATTCGGTAAGCATCCCGCCGTACCCGATCAGCCGGGTCTGCTTCTCCTTTTCGAGCATCTTCGGCGTGGTGCCGGACGAGATGAGGGCGTGGAATCCCGACAGCGCACCACAGGCGATGGTGATGAAAAGGAACGGGAACAGCGAACCGGCGAATGCGGGACCGTTACCGGCGATCGCAAAGGACGACACCGCCGGCATCGTGATGTCGGGACGGGCGACGAGGATGCCCAGTGCGAGCAGCGCGATGGTGCCGACCTTCATGAAGGTCGAGAGGTAGTCGCGGGGAGCGAGCAGCAACCACACCGGGAGCACCGAGGCGGCGAACCCGTACGCGATCATCAGCCATGCGATCGTCACCGGGGATAGCGTGAACCACGCTGTGCCCCAGCTCGTCTCGGCCACCCATCCCCCGGCGATGATCGCGAGGAGCAGCAGCGCCACGCCGATGAGCGACACCTCGGAGACCTTTCCGGGCCGCAACAGCCGCAAGTACACGCCCATGAACAAGGCGATGGGGATCGTCATCGCGATGGAGAACAGACCCCACGGGCTCTGGGCCAGCGCATTGACCACCACGAGCGCAAGCACGGCGATGAGGATGATCATGATGACGAAAACCGCGATGAGCGCGGCTGTTCCGCCCACCACGCCGAGTTCCTCCCGGGCCATCTGGCCGAGGCTGCGCCCGCGTCGGCGCGTGGATATCCACAGCACGAGGAAGTCCTGGACGGCGCCGGCGAACACGACGCCCACGATGATCCAGATCGTGCCCGGCAGATAACCCATCTGTGCGGCGAGGACCGGCCCGACGAGCGGTCCGGCACCGGCGATCGCGGCGAAGTGATGCCCGAACAGGACCCGGCGGTCCGTCGGCATGTAGTCCTTGCCGTTCTCCAGGATCTCGGCCGGGGTGGCGCGGTCGTCGCGCGGCCGCACGATCTTTCGCTCGATGAACTTGGCGTAGAACCGGTAGGCGATCAGGTACGTACACACCGCCGCGATGACGAACCAGACCGCGTTGATGTTCTCCCCTCGTACCAGCGCGATCATCGACCAGGCCACGGCACCCACGAGCGCGAGAATCACGAACACGATTCGTGAGGCGAGCGACATCGGAGTTCGGTCGATGACGCCGACAGGGGGAAGATCCGGATCCGTACGGAGATATTCGACGTACTCGCGACTGGGCGACGACTGCTCGACGGCCATTTCGGCTCCTCACCGGATCGGCGCGGGACCCTGCGAGACGCCACGGTGGTCCGCGTCGTCGCGCACGGTGTTGGCCTGGGTCACGGTACTCGGGTGACCCCGGTGAAAACCTCGGAAATGGCGCGAATGTGAAGGTTCGATCTGCTGTCGCCCGAGCTTCGCTGTGGGGCGGCAGCAGGGTCAGCCGCGCGCCGCTATCCGCGCCCGTACCTCGGGGCGGCGTAGCGGCGGCACGGTGCGGGGAGGTTGTCTGCGCTCGGGCAGCGACGCCAGCAACCTGGTGGTCGTCGCAGCGACCTCGGCGACAGCCTGCTCGAACGGCTCCCGGGTCGCGTCGGACAGGGATTGGATTCCGGTGACCTTGCGGACGTACTGCCGGGCGGCCGCCTCGATTTCCTCAGCGGTCGCTGCCGGTTCGAGTCCGCGCAGCTCGGTGATGTTCCGGCACATGATTCGAGGGTAGAGGCGCCGCGCCCGTCGCGCGCCGTTCGGCAACAGCCGGAACGAACGCGCCACGGGCGCGACGGACTACGAACGTGGTGGAGCGGAGCGTCAGAGGCGCTCGATGATCGTGACGTTGGCGGTGCCGCCACCTTCACAGATGGTGAGCAGACCGTAGCGGCCGCCGGTGCGCTCGAGTTCGTTGAGCAGCGTCGACATCAGCTTGGTGCCGGTCGCGCCGAGGGGATGACCGAGCGCGATCGCGCCGCCGTTGACGTTGACCTTCGCCGGGTCGGCGCCGATCTCCTTGATCCAGGCCAGCACGACCGGCGCGAACGCCTCGTTGATCTCGATCAGGTCGATGTCGTCGATCGTCAGGCCGGTCTTTTCGAGGGCGTACTGCGTCGCCGGGATCGGCGCGGTCAGCATGAAGATCGGGTCGTCGCCACGTGCGCTCAGGTGGTGGATCCGCGCGCGGGGCTTCAGGTCGTACTTCTTCACGGCCTCCTCCGACGCGAGCAACACTGCGGAGGCGCCGTCGGAGATCTGGCTCGCGACGGCTGCGGTGAGGCGGCCCCCTTCGACGAGCGGCTGCAGCGTCGCCATCTTCTCGAGGCTGGTCTCGCGCGGTCCCTCGTCGACGGTGGCGTCACCGAGCGGCACGGTCTCGTTGTCGAAGCGGCCGGCGGCGATCGCGGCCTTGGCGCGTTCGTGGCTCTGCAGCGCCCACTGCTCGAGCTCTTCGCGGCTGATGTCCCACTTCTCGGCGATCATCTCGGCGCCCTTGAACTGGGAGACCTCGTCGCTGCCGTAGCGCTCGGTCCAGCCCGTCGAACCACCGAACGGGGTGTCGAATCCGTACTGCTGTCCCGCCGTCATCGCCGACGAGATCGGGATCTGCGACATGTTCTGCACGCCGCCCGCGATGATGAGGTCGGCGGTGTTGCTCATGATCGCCTGTGCGCCGAAGTGCAGTGCCTGCTGGCTCGATCCGCACTGGCGGTCCACGGTCACGCCCGGCACGTGCTGCGGGTATCCGGCGGCGAGCCACGCGGTGCGGGCGATGTTGCCGGCCTGACCGCCGATGGCGTCGACGCAGCCGAACACCACGTCGTCGACGTCACCGGGGTCGATGCCGGTGCGCTCGACGACAGCCTTGATGACGTGCGCGCCGAGATCGGCCGGATGCACGCCGGACAGGCCGCCCTTCTTCTTGCCGATGGGTGTGCGCACCGCGTCGACGATGTAGGCCTCGGTCATGATTGCTCCTTATGCAGGTCCGGGTTCGACAGTCCGTCGAGCACGATGGAAAGGTATTGCTGTGCAACTTGTTCTGCGGTGAGTGCGCCACCCGGGCGGTACCAGCGCACCGCGACCCACACGGTGTCGCGGACGAACCGGAAGACGAGTTCGACGTCGAGATCCGGGCGGAACGTACCGTCGGCGACACCGCGTTCGAGCACACCGACCCACAACTCCCGAAATTCGGTGTTGCGTTCGCTGATGTACGCGAAGCGCTCGCCTTCGAGGTGCTTGGCTTCGTCCTGATAGATGGCCACCGCCGAATGCGACCTGTCGATCGAGTCGTACGAGGTGGTCACCAGTGCCTCGAGAGTCGACCGGGAATCGAGTCCCGACGCGACGATCTTGCGGTAGCGGTCGAACAGGTCGTCGAGGAATCCGCGCAGGATCTCGTCGACCATCGATTCCTTGGAGTCGAAGTGGTGATAGAGGCTTCCCGAGAGAATCCCGGCCGCATCGGCGATGTCGCGCACGGTCGTCGCGCGGACGCCCCTCGAAGCGAAGAGATCGGCGGCAATGGCGAGCAGTTCGGCGCGGCGTCCGGTCTTGCCGTTGCTGTCGTCGCGAGGTGGAGTCATGAAGACATCCTTTCAAGCTGCCGTACGCGGTCCCGGTCGCGGGGAGCCACGCTCGGGCGAGTCAGGCGCGCTGGGACGAGACGGACACGACCTCGCCGGTCAGGTACGTGGTGTAGTCGCTCGCGAGCATCGCGATGGTTGCCGCGACCTCCCACACCTCCGCGGCGCGACCGAACGCTTCACCCGCTGCGAGCCGGTCGAGCAGTTCCTCGCTGGTGACCTTTGCGAGGAAGGCGTGCCGCGCGATGGACGGGGCCACGGCGTTGATCCGCACTCCGTACTCCGCGGCTTCGATCGCCGAGCACCGGGTGAGCGCCATGACGCCGGCTTTCGCCGCGGCGTAGTGCGCCTGCGAGTGCTGGGCACGCCAGCCGAGCACCGACGCGTTGTTGACGAGCACCCCGCCGTGATCGACCGAGCGGAAGTAGCGCAGCGCCGCCCGCGTGGCGCGGAAGGTGCTGGTGAGGGTGATGTCGAGAACGCGGTCCCACTGCTCGTCGGTCATGTCCACGACGGGCGTCTCGCCGCCGAGACCGGCGTTGTTGATGAGGACGTCGATGCGGCCGAGTCGCTCGGCGGCACCGGTGATGAGCGCGTCGACCTGTTCGGTGGACGACACGTCGCACACGATCGAGGCGACCTGCTGCTCGGGGAACTCCGCCGCGAGCTTGTCGGCGGCTTCCCCGAGACGACGCTCGTGGAAGTCGGAGACGAGCACGTCGGCGCCTTCGAGCAGGGCGCGCCGCGCCGACGAGAAGCCGATCCCGGTGCCGGCTGCGGCCGTGACGACGACCTTCTTGCCCGCGAGCAGCCCGTGACCCGGTGTTTCGACGGGCGCGGTGGCGAGCGGTGAAACGGCTGGCGAAGTGGTCACGGACGTGCCTCCCGGGGAAGGCCGAGCACGCGCTCGGCGATGATGTTGCGCTGGATCTCGTTGGATCCGCCGTAGATGGTGTCGGCGCGGGTGAACAGGAACAGTCGCTGCCACTCCGCGAGTTCGAGATGTTCGGGGTCTGTGAGGACGGACGGCGTACCGGCGTGGTCGTGGTCGGGGCCCACGAGTGACGCAGCGCCCTCCACGTCCATCGCCAGTGCGCCGAGGTCGCGATGCCAGTTGGCCCACAGCAACTTCGCGACCGACGCCTGTCCCGGGTCCGCGTCGTCCAGGGTACGCACGGCGTGCGCGCGCATGACCCGAAGCCCGATGCGGGCACGTGCGATCTTCTCGCGAACGGCGGGGTCGTCGAGCGCGCCGTTGGCTGCCGCGACGTCGGTGATGGTCCGGAGTTCGCGGTCGAACCCGATCTGCTGACCGAGGGTAGAGACGCCGCGCTCGAAGGTCAGCAGCCCCATCGCGACCTTCCACCCGTCACCGGGTGCTCCGACGACGAGATCGGCGTCGATCACGGCGTCGTCGAAGAAGACTTCGTTGAATTCGGACGTGCCGGTGAGCTGCTGGATGGGCCGCACCGTCACGCCGGGCTGGTCCAGCGGCACGAGCAGGAAGCTCAGACCGTGGTGCCGCGAGGATCCAGGTTCGGTGCGGGCGACGACGAATGCCCACTGCGCGACGTGGGCCAGCGAGGTCCACACCTTCTGTCCGTTGATCACCCACTTGTCGCCCTCGAGGCGGGCGGTGGTGGTGACGTTGGCCAGATCCGAGCCGGCGCCCGGTTCGGAATAGCCCTGCGCCCACAGTTCGGTGACATTGCGGATTCCGGGCAGGAAGCGCTGCTTCTGTTCCTCGGTTCCGAACGCGATGAGGGTGGGACCGAGCAGTTCCTCACCGAGGTGGTTGACCCGCGCGGGCGCATTCGCCTTCGCGTATTCCTCGTGGAAGATGACGCGCTGTTCCATCGTCGCGCCTCTTCCGCCGTACCGGGTGGGCCAGCCGATGCAGGTCCAGCCCGACTCGGCGAGGTGACGATCCCACGCAAGGCGTTGTTCGAAGAATTCGTGTTCGCTACCGGGTCCGCCCTTGCCCCTGAGCTCGGCGAACTCGCCGGTCAGGTTCTCCTCGAGCCACTGCCGTACGGTGGCCGCGAATTCCGCATTGTCCAGGCTCTCGCTCTCGTGCACGTCTGTACGATAACCTACCAAGCAATTGCTAGGTAGGGAGCTACGTGAACACAACACCCGGAACCACGCCGGCCGCCCTCATCCGTGCCGTCGGCGACCACGCGAACAGACTCGCCGTCGCCGACGGCGATACCCGTCTGACCTTCACCCGACTGCACGAGTACGTCCGTGACTTCGCTGCCGCCCTCGTGGCCCGCGGATTCCGGCCGGGTGAGCGTGTCGCCATCTGGTCCCCCAATACTTTCCACTGGGAGATAGCCGCTTTGGGCGTGCACTGGGCCGGCGGAGTGGTCGTACCCGTCAACACCCGCTACACGGGCAGCGAAGCCGCCGACATCGCCGAGCGCGTCGGTGCGGCCGCACTCGTCGTGGCGGGGGAATTCCTCGGCGGCGACCGTCTGGCCGCTCTGCGCGAGGCAGCCCCCGAGCTGTCCATCCCGACGATCGTGCGAGTCCCGCTGGGCGGGAACGACACTCCGTCGGACAATGTGTTCGAGTGGGACGACTTCCTCGCGCTCGCGACCGACGACCTGCGCGCGGAAGGTGACGCGCGCGCGGCAGCCGTGCAGCCGGATGACGTGGCCGACATCCTCTTCACCTCCGGCACCACCGGCCGCAGCAAAGGCGTACTGAGCGCGCATCGCCAAACGATCGGTGTCGCCGACGCCTGGGGTGACTGCGCCGAACTGTCCCCCGACGACAACTATCTGATCATCAACCCGTTCTTTCACAGCTTCGGCTACAAGGCGGGCTTCGTCGCGGCGCTGCTCGAGGGTGCGACGGTGATCCCCATGGCGGTGTTCGACACCGAGAAGGTCATGGAGATCGTGTCGCGGGAGAACATCAGTGTGCTTCCCGGGGCGCCCACGATCTATCAGTCGATTCTCGATCACCCCCGGCGCGACGAGTACGACATGTCGACCCTCCGCATCGCGATCACGGGTGCTGCACCGGTGCCCGTCGCTCTCGTCGAGCGCATGCAGCAGGAACTGAGCTTCGACGCGGTGCTCACCGCGTACGGGCAGACCGAAGCCGTGGTCGCCACGATGTGCCGGGTCGACGACGATCCGGTGACCGTGTCCACCTCCTCGGGCCGCGCCACCGCCGGCTTCGAGGTGCGCATCGGTGAGAAGGACGAGATCCTGCTCCGCGGCCCCAACGTGATGCTCGGGTACCTCGACGATCCCGAGGCGACCGCCGCCACCATCGACCCGGACGGCTGGCTGCACACGGGCGACGTCGGCGTGCTCGACGAGCGCGGTTACCTCGACATCACCGACCGGCTCAAGGACATGTACATCAGCGGCGGATTCAACGTGTATCCGGCGGAAGTCGAAGCCGCCCTGTTGCGGGTCCCCGGGGTGCACGAGGTGGCGGTCATCGGGGTGCCCGACGCGCGTATGGGCGAGGTCGGGCGGGCGTTCGTCGTCCCACTGGACGGGCAGCAGCCCACAGAGGCCGACATCATCGCGTATGCCAAAGAGAAACTCGCCAACTTCAAGGTTCCGCGGTCGGTCCGATTCGTGGACGCACTGCCCCGAAACCCGTCCGGCAAGGTACTGAAAAACGTTTTGCGTGAGGAGAAGTCATGACCGTCCCGTTCGAGCCCGATGTCGTCACCTACGAGGTGCGCGACGGCGTCGCGATCGTCACTCTCAACCGTCCCGACTACCGCAACGCGCAGAACTCGGTCATGACGTACGCCCTGGACGCCGCGTTCGAGAAGGCGGTCGAGGACGACGAGGTGAAGGTGATCGTGCTCGCCGGCAACGGCAAGCACTTCTCCGCCGGTCACGATCTCGGCACACCCGGCCGCGACCACCACGTGCACTACGACAACAAGGCCGTCATGTGGTGGGACCACGTGGACAAGGACGGCGGGGACCAGCGCTACGCACGCGAGATGGAGGTGTACCTGGGGATGTGCCGTCGCTGGCGTGAGATCCCCAAGCCGACCATCGCTTCCGTCCAGGGCGCGTGCATCGCCGGTGGTCTCATGCTGGCGTGGGTGTGCGACCTGATCGTCGCGTCCGAGGACGCCTTCTTCTCCGATCCGGTCGTGCGCATGGGTATTCCCGGCGTCGAATACTTCGCGCACCCCTGGATTCTGGGAACGCGGTTCGCGAAGGAAATCCTCTACACCGGCGATCGTTTCAGCGCACAACGCGCCTACGAGGTCGGCATGGTCAGCCGCGTCGTCACACGTGAGAACCTCGAGTCCGAAACCCTCGCTCTGGCAGCACGTATCGCCGAGATGCCGCGGTTCGGTCTGGCTCTGACGAAGCGCGCGGTGAACCAGTGCGAGGACCAGATGGGCATGCGCAACGGGATGGATTCCGTCTTCGGGCTTCATCATTTCGCGCACGCGCACAACGCCGAGGTGGGCAGCGATTCCCTCGGTGGCATGAATGCCAAGTCGATGGCCGCGAGCGCGCGGCCCGCCCAGGAAGGGTCGAAGTAGTGGACCTCGAACTCGACGACGCGACAGTCGCGTTCCGCGACGAGGTGCGCGCGTTCCTGAAAGAGAACGTGCCCGCGACCCCGCTGAAGTCGATGGACACAGCGGAAGGTTTCGAAGAACACCGTCAGTGGGAACGCCTGCTCGCAGATGCGCGTATGTCCGTCGTGGCGTGGCCGACCGAACTCGGTGGCCGCGACGTGAACCTGCAGCAGTGGGTCGCATTCGAAGAGGAGTACTACCGCGCGGGTGCGCCCGGGCGCGTAAGCCAGAACGGCATCTTCCTGCTCGCCCCCACGCTCTTCGAACACGCACACCCCGAACAACTCGCACGGATCATGCCGCGCATGGCACGCGCCGACGACATCTGGGCGCAGGCCTGGTCGGAGCCGGAGTCGGGCAGCGACCTCGCGTCGCTGCGGTCCACCGCGACCCGGGTGGACGGCGGATGGCTGCTCAACGGACAGAAGACGTGGAGCTCCCGGGCGTCGTACGCCGACATGGGTTTCGGGCTCTTCCGGTCCGATCCGGACGCCCAGCGCCACAAGGGCATCACGTACTACATGTTCGATCTGCGGGCCGAGGGTGTCACCGTGCGTCCCATTCCGCAGCTCGACGGCGAGCCCGGCTTCGCGGAGATCTTCCTCGAGGACGTCTTCGTTCCCGACGACCCCGCGAACCCCGGAGAGTCCGGCGTGATCGGCGCCGTGAACGAAGGCTGGCGGGTCGCGATGAGCACCGCGTCCAACGAACGTGGGCTGTCCCTGCGCTCGCCGGGCCGGTTCCTCGCGGCGACCGACCGGTTGCTGCGCAGCTACCGCGACTCCGCCCTGCACGGCGACACCGCGACCCGCAATCGTGTCGCCGACGCGTGGATCGGTGCACGCGCCTACGAGTTGTCGACGTGGGCGACGGTCACCCGCTTGCACAACGGCGGTCAGCTGGGTGCGGAATCGTCGATCAACAAGGTGTTCTGGTCCGAATGGGACATCGCCACGCACGAAACCGCGCTCGGCCTGAAGGGTCCGGAAGCCGAACTCGTCGACGGGTGGACCGACGGTTACCTGTTCTCGCTGTCGGGTCCGATCTACGCGGGCACCAACGAAATCCAGAAGAACGTCATTGCCGAGCGGCTGCTCGGCCTCCCGAGGGGTGACCGATGAGATTCGCACTCGACGAGTCCCACGAAGACTTTGCGTCCAGCATCGATGCGCTGCTCACCAAGTCGGACATGCCCGCGGTGATCCGCGCGTGGAACACAGGTGACACCGCCGCCGGTGCCGCCGTCTGGCAGCGACTCGCCGATACCGGGGTCAACGGGCTGCTCGTTCCCGAGGAGCACGACGGTCTCGGTGCCGACGCGGTCGATCTCGTCGTCGCCCTCGAGCAACTCGGACGCCACGCTGTTCCGGGTCCTGTCGTCGAAACCGTCGCGGTGGCACCGCTGCTGCTCGCGGCGGTCGCCCCGGACCGGCTGGGCGCACTGGCCGGCGGATCGCTCGCCACCGTCGCCTTCGCACCGCACGTCCCGTATGCGGTGGACACCGAGGTCGCCGATCTCGTGCTCCACGTCGCCGACGGCACCGTGTCGGTGGGCACTGCAGGCCGGGTACGCGAATCGGTCGACCGGTCGCGTCGCCTTTCGGAGGTGAGCCCGGCCGAGACACTCGGAACGTCCGACACGGCCGCAGCATTCGACGTCGGCGTGCTCGCGTCCGCCGCCCAGTTGCAGGGGCTCGGCCGGACTCTGCTCGACACCACTGTCGAGTACGCCCAGCAGCGCAAGCAGTTCGGGAAGGCGATCGGCTCCTTCCAGGCCGTCAAACATCATCTCGCGGAAGTAGCAGTGGGTCTCGAGATGGCCCGTCCGCTCCTGCACGGCGCCGCGATCGCCGTGCGCGACGGACTGCCGACCGCCTCGCGCGACGTCTCGGCCGCCAAGGTGGCCTGCGGGGACGCCGCATACCGCGCCGCACGCACCGCGCTCCAGGTGCACGGCGCGATCGGGTACACCCAGGAATACGACCTGTCGCTGTGGATCACCAAGGTGCGCGCCCTGGTCACCGCGTGGGGCGCACCAGACCTGCACCGTGCCCGCGTCGTCGATGCGCTGGAGAAGGCAGAAACCGCAGGAGTGGCGTCGTGACGTTCGAAAACGAGGATCGCGCCGCACTGCGGGAGTCCGTCCGCACTCTGCTCGCGAAGCACTCCGACTCCGCAGCGGTGCGCAAGGCGATGGCGTCGCCCGACGGGTACGACGCCGAATTGTGGACCCGGCTGGTCGAGCAGATCGGAATCGCGGCCCTCGCGATCCCCGAGGAGTACGACGGCGTCGGTGCGAGCCTCGCCGAAACCCACGTCGTACTCGAAGAACTCGGCCGTAGCCTCGCCCCGTCGCCGTTCCTCGGATCCGCAGTTCTCGCCGCGCAGGCCGTGCTGCTGTCCGGTGACTCCGACGCGGCGGGCAGGCTGCTGCCGGGAATCGCCGCAGGCGAGATCGTGGCCGTGTGCTGGGCGGCGAAGTCCGGCTGGGACACGCCCGGTGTCGTCGCCGACGGTGACGTCCTGACCGGCACCGCCCACTACGTGCTCGGCGGCGACGTCGCGGCGACGCTGCTGGTACTCGCCACCGACGGCGACTCCGTCGCTCTCTTCGAAGTCGATCCCGCAGCGGAGGGCGTGTCGAGGCGGCGGGTACCGACGATGGATCCCACCCGCACACTGGCGGAGGTGTCGTTCACGGACGTGCGCGGGACGCGGTTGTCGTCTCCTGCCGATCTCGTCGACCGACTCCGGACCGTCGCCGTGATCGCGGTGTCCGCCGAGCAGGTGGGTGCCGCGCAGGCCGCACTCGACCTCACCGTCGAATATGCGAAGAACCGCAAGCAGTTCGGCCGCGTCATCGGGTCGTTCCAGGCGCTCAAGCACCGGATGGCCGACATGTACGCGCTCGTCGAGACGGCACGCTCGATGTCGTATGTGGCCGCACTCTCGCAGGATCCGCAGGATGCCTACGCAGCGAAGGTGTACTGCTCGGAAGCGTTCGAGCAGGTCGCGGCGGAGACGATCCAGTTGCACGGGGGCATCGCCATCACCTGGGAGCACGACGCGCAGCTGTACTTCAAACGCGCACACGGCACCGCCCAGTTGTTCGGCCCGCCCCGCGCCTACCTGCAGGCGATCGCCGGCTGATCGGACCGTCTGCACCGGTACCCCCGTCGCGCCACCGCTCCGTCGCGCCACCGCCGGAGGACGCGGGCACGCATGTCCGTGCCCGCGTCCTGCGGCAGTGGTTAGCCTGTAGGGATGACAACTCCCGACATCACGCTGAATTCCGGAACGACCATCCCGCAGCTCGGCCTGGGAGTGTGGCAGGCCACCAACGAGGAAACCGAGCATGCCGTGCGCTTCGCGATCGACGAAGCCGGATACCGGCACATCGATACCGCGGCGGCGTACGGGAACGAGGAGGGCGTCGGACGGGGTATCGCCGCTGCGTCGGTTCCTCGTGAGGACATCTTCCTGACGACGAAGCTCTGGAACGCCGACCAGGGCTACGACCGCGCCCTCGCCGCGTTCGACGACAGCCTCGCGCGTCTGGGCACCGCCTACGTGGACCTCTACCTCATCCACTGGCCGCTGCAGGACAACGAGCGGTTGCTGCGCACCTGGGACGCGCTCGAGAATATCGCCGAGTCGGGGCGCGCGAAAGCCGTCGGCGTCTGCAACTTCGAACCGCACCACCTTCAGCTGCTCGTCGACCGCGGTGGCATGCTTCCCGCGGTGGACCAGGTCGAACTCCACCCCCACCTCCCGCAGCAGGAGATCCGCACCTTCGCGGGCGAGCACGGGATCGCCGTCGAATCGTGGAGCCCGCTCGGCGGGACCAGCAATGCCGGGTGGGGCCCGCTCTCGAAGCCGAACACGCTGCTGGTGGACCCGATCATCACGCGCATCGCCGACCGGCACAGCAAGTCGCCGGCGCAGGTCCTCATCCGCTGGCACCTGCAGAACGGCCTGATCGTCATTCCGAAATCGGTGCACGATCAGCGCATCGCCCAGAACATCGACGTGTTCGATTTCGAACTCGACGAACTCGATCTCAGCGAGATCGCGACGCTCGACGACGGCGAACGCGTCGGCATGCATCCCGACGAGATGAACATGGGCGCACCCGCCTGATCTCTTCCCCTCCGAGACTGGAACGTGTTCTCATTGCTGACACCCGTTCCACATCTCCGGAGAGGTAGCGATGACCGACACCACGACCCACCTGATCGAGGGAAGAACGGTCGAGATGCCCGTCCGGGTACGGACCGCGACCGCATTCATGGGCGTGTTCTCCGTGTCGGCCGACCGCGCGCAGTCCTCGATCGCCCCGACCGGTCTCGAAATCCTCCGGTACCGGCCGGGGCGAGGACTGTGCACACTCGTCTTCGTCGACTACGTCGACGGCGACCTCGGACCGTACAACGAGTTCGGAGTGTGCTTCCTCGTCCGCGATCACCAGCAGCAGCAAGGCGGTGTGCTGGGCGATCTGCGGCAACTCGCGACGGGCGGCGCGGGCGCACTGATCCACCACCTGCCCGTGGACGGTGACTTCACGCTCGCAGCGGGCCGCGGCATCTGGGGTTTTCCGAAGACGCTCGCCGACTTCGACGTCGATCACCGGAGCAGCACCAGGCGCGGTTCGGTGAGCGCCGACGGATCACTGATCGCCGAACTCACCGTATCCCCGGGTATTGCCGTGCCCGGCAAGGGAATCGCCGCCTCGCTCGCCGCGTACTCCCACCTCGGCGGGGTGACGCGCCGAACGACGTGGGAGATGAATCCGAGCGGGGTGCGCACCCGACCCGGTGGCGGCAGCCTGAGACTCGGAACGCATCCCATCGCCGACGAACTGCGGTCGCTCGGACTACCGCGCCGCGCGCTGGTCACCTCGACGATCCCGGACTTGAAGATGACGTTCGGCAGCGCCACCGAAATCCGCGCCTAGACCACCGCGGGCCCGTCGGCACCCTGCAAGCCCTCGAGCCGGCGCACCGCATCCTGGAGGTGCTCGTCGAGCATGGCGTGCACACGGTCGGCGGGGGCGCTCCGGATGGCGGTCTGCAACTCGACGTGCTCGTCGACCTGTACGTGCAGATCCGGATAGGTGGTCTGGAGGGCGCCCAGGCACATCCGGGTCTCGACGAGGAGCGTGCGTGCCGCGCGGACGAGTCGCGGGCTCGACGCACTCGCGACCAGAATCTCATGGAAGCGCTGATCGCCGTCGGACACACCGGCCGGATCGTCCCGTTCGGCGGCTGCCCGCATCGCATCTACGGCGGGAGCCAGGTCGCGCCAGGCCTGTTCGCGGCGGCCGGCGAGAATCATGTCGAGGGCGCCGCCCTCGATGACGCGGCGGCTGCGGTAGATGTCGACGACGTCGTCGAAGGTCAGTTCGGTCACGAAGATCCCGCGGTTGCGGATGCTGTAGAGCAGCCCTTCCGACAACAAGCGCTGCATCGCTTCCCGGAGCGGCCCCCGCGACACTGCGAAATGTGCCGCCAATTCGGCTTCCCCGAGCTGGGTGCCCGGTGCGAGCGCCCCCTTGACGATCGCCGACCTCAGTTGCTCGGAAATGAGTTCCGCGGTCGACGGCCGCGCCACGGGACGGAGATCGTCGAGATCACCGAGCGCCATGATCGATACCTTCCTCGAACAAAGTGCCCAGTTCCGGGCGCATCACTGTACATCCGGCGAGCCGCAACCCTTGCCACACGGTCACCTGGTTGGCGGTGAGAACCGGTTTCCCGACCTGCTTTTCGAGCTCCCTCATGATGCGGAGCGTGTGCATCGCGGTGTCCGGGACGAGAATCGCTTCGGCGTCCGGATGGTCGTTCGCCGCAGCGAGATCGAGCACTTCGCCGGGGGTGAGCGTTCCCACCACGGCTGCGGTCTCTATGCCCGCGCCGCTGAACGACACCACCTCGATGCCGGACGCCGCGAGAAAGTCGACGAAGAGTTCGCCGACGTCGCGCGGATAACTCGCGGCCACCGCGACCCGTGTGATTCCGAGCGCGCGCAGTGCGTCGACGAACGCGAAACTGGTACTCGACGCCGGCACTCCCCCAGCCTCCGCCGACACCCCGTCGGCCTGGGCGCGTGCACCGTCCACTCCGTACACGAAACTGCCGGAGGTGCAGGCCCATACGACCGAGTCCGGTCCGTGGGCCGCGAGTCGCTGTGCGCCGTCGGCGAGTTTGGCAGGGCTGCCCAGGTCGAGCAACTCCGGCACGGCATGCAGATCGATACCGTAGATGTGTTCCACGGGGAACGCCGCGCCGAGGAGGTCGGCGGCGAACTCGTAATCGTCTTCGGCTGCGTGGTCGGGGTAGATGATTCCGACTGTCACCGTGCGGTGTTGCAGCATCAGAAGACTCCTCTCAGCCATTTTCCCGGTCCGGTCATGGGTAGTCTCATCCGCCCGAGGCAGGCCCAGATGGTGAGCTGATTCGCGGTGAGGACCGGTTTGCCGAGTTCCCGCTCGAGCGGGGCGATGAGGTCGTAGGTGGGGAGATTGGTGCAGCTGACGAAGATCGCCTGGGAGTCGGGGTGATCCGCGGCGATGATGCGCTCGGCGATGGTGCGGTAGTTGACCTTCCAGATGCCGCCACCGAGACCCAGGTGGGTGGACCGGACGACATCGGTACCCGCCTCTGCCAGAAAATTGTGCAGCAGCTTGGTCAGTTGCTCGTCGTAGGGGGTGATCACGGAGATGCGGGTGAGGTCGAGGTCCCGCAGTGCTTCGAGCAGCGCGCCCGAGGTGGTGACGGCACAGGGCGCACCCGCTTCGCAGATGGCGTCGCACAGTGTATTTTCGTAGCCGATCCCTTTGATGAAGCTCCCGGAGGTGCAGAGGTAGGCAACTACTTCGGGTTCGACCTGCAGGACGTCGCGCGTGGCGGTCGCGAGATGCCTTTTCTCCGAAACCAGTTCGGCCATCTCCAGGCTGACGGGCACCGGCTCGTACGGCGTGCGCGCCAGATGCAGGCTCACTTCGAGCGGCGCCCAGCGCCACAATTCCCTCTCCAGCGCGAGATCGAAGGGCGCGATGATGCCCACCCCGCGCTGCGCGAGGGGCCCCTCGAATTCGGGGATATCCAGTTCCATAGGTCCCCCGAACGTCGCAACTCCGACACTCCCCTGGCGGGTAAGATTGTTGACAATAATACGATGCACTCATACGGTGTCAAACGTGAAACCGAACCCGGTCGTGGCAGTGCTTCATGAAGAAGCCCTCCCCGACCCGGCGCGGATGGCTCCGGTGGCCGAGCACGCCACCGTCCGTTACACCCGGCGCGACGGACTTGCCGACGCGCTCGACGGCGCCGATGTCCTGTTCGTCTACGACTTCCAGACCGACGCACTCCCTCACGCATGGCACGCGGCGGGCACCCTCGACTGGGTTCATGCCGCTTCGGCCGGTGTCGACCCGCTGATGTTTCCCGAATTGCGCGACAGCGACGTCACGGTCACCAACTCGCGCGGCATCTTCGACGTCCCTATCGCCGAATATGTCCTGGCTCAGATACTTTCGTTCGCCAAGGACATTCCGGAATCATTGCGCCTGCAACGGGACCACGTCTGGAAGCACCGCGACTCCGAGCGCATAACGGGCCGCAGCGTCCTGGTCGTGGGTACCGGGCCCATCGGGCGGGCGATCGCACGGTTGCTCACCGCGGTGGGGATGAACGTCAGCGGGTCCGGTCGCCGCAGCAGCGACGACGACCCCGACTTCGGCACCGTCACCGCGACCGCGGATCTTCCGGCAGCGCTGGCCGTGTCCGATTTCGTCGTCCTGGCAGCGCCTCTCACCGACACCACCCACGGATTGTTCGACGCCGAGATGTTCGCAGCCATGAGGCCGGGAGCACGGTTGATCAATGTCGGGCGGGGTGAACTCGTGTGCACGGACGACCTCGTGGCCGCGTTGCGCTCGGGTGCCGTCGCAGGCGCCGCCCTCGATGTCCTCGACCCCGAACCGTTGCCCGACGACCACCCCCTGTGGGATCTGCCCGGCGTCGTGATCACCCCGCACAACTCCGGTGACTTCTTCGGGTGGCGGGACACACTCGTCGATGCATTCGCCGACAACTTCCGGCGTTGGAGAGAAGGATTGCCACTCGAGAATGTCGTGGACAAGCGACTCGGTTACGTGCCGAGTTCGTGAGGGAGGGTGTGCCCGGGACGAACCGGACCGCGGCACAACACCCGGACAAGGAGAGCGCGATGCACCCCACCGACATGACCGCGGTCGAACTCGTCACCGCCTTCTCCTCCGGTGAGCTGTCTCCGGTGGAAGCCACCCGGGCCGTGCTCGACGAGATCGCCGCGCGCGACGGTGAGATCAACGCGTACTGCCTGGTCGACGAGGAGAAGGCGCTCGCTCAGGCGCGCCGGTCCGAGGAACGCTGGCGCACGGGGTATTCCAAGGGCCTCCTGGACGGCGTACCCATCTCGATCAAGGACGTATTCCTCACCGACGGCTGGCCGACGCTGAGGGGATCCCAAGCGGTCGACGAAGATCAGCCGTGGGACGTCGACAGCCCGGTGACCGCCCGGTTGCGCGAGGACGGCATGGTGTTCCTCGGAAAGACCACCACGCCCGAGATCGCCTGGAAGGCGGTGACCGATTCCGCTTTGTGCGGCATCACCCGGAATCCCGCCGACACCACCAAGACCGCCGGTGGTTCCTCGGGTGGAAGCGCCGCGGCCGTCGCCGCGGGATTGGGTCCCTGCTCGGTGGGCACCGACGGCGGTGGCAGCATCCGGATCCCCGCCGCGTTCTGCGGTGTCGTGGGATTCAAGCCCACGCACGGACGGATCCCGCTGTTTCCCGCGAGCCCGTTCGGCCCGCTCGCCCACGCCGGCCCGATCACCCGGACCGTCGAGGACGCGGCCCTGCTCACCGACATCCTTTCGCTGCCGGATCACCGCGATCCGACCGCGCTCGCACCGCCGCTCACGACGTTCAGAGGTGCGCTCGCGCGTGAGGTTCTGGGCATGGGCGTGGCGTACTCGAAAACGCTGGGGTACGTCACGGTAGATCCCGAGGTCGGGGAGATCATCGACGCCGCGGTGCGGAAACTCGACGAGGCGGGGCTGCCCGTCACCGAGGCGGACCCGGGCTTCGGTGACCCGCTCGAGGCGTTCGAGGTCTTGTGGGCGTCGGGCGCCGCGGCAATGCTGGCGTCGTTCCCTCAGGGCACACGCGACAAGGTGGACCCCGGCCTGGGTGCGATGTGGGAACGTGGCGAGCACCTCCGCGCCGTCGACTATCTGGACGCGCGGGCGGTCGCCACGACCCTCGGAATCACGATGGGCCACTTCCATCAGACGCACAACGTGCTCCTCACGCCGACGGTGCCGATTCCCGCGTTCGAGGCCGGCCACGACGTACCGCCCGGATCAGCGGCGAGCGGGTGGCCGCAGTGGACGCCGTTCACCTATCCGTTCAACCTCACGCAGCAACCGGCGATCAGTATTCCGGTGGGCAGGACGGCCGGGGGCCTGCCGGTGGGCCTGCAGATCGTCGGACCGCGTCACTCCGACGATCTGCTGCTCGCCGTTGCCCGGTTCGCCGAGTACGCGTTGAGCTAGGCACGGTCAGGGCACGAGGACGTACCGTCCCCGCACGCTTCCCGCGACGACGGCGCGGTGCACGTCCGCGACCTCGTCCAGCGGCACGACGGCATGCACCCGCGTCGGCAGTTCGCCGGAGGCTGCGCGGGCCAGCAGATCGCGCAACTGTGCTCCGTCGGCATAGGTTTCCACGGCGGAGGTGGAGATCCCGCGTTCGGCGGCCGGGACGTCGTTGGGCTTGACCCCGACGAATCTCCCACCGTCGCGAACCAGCGCGAGTGCCTCTTTCTGCATCGAGGCAGCGTCGGCGACCGCGTCCCAGCCCTGCTCCGCATGCGACACGAATTCCGCACCCAGCCCGCGGACGAACTTCTCGTCGTCTGACCGGGCGAGACCGGTCACGTCCCACCCCCGCTCCGCGGCGAGCGCAACGAGATATCCCCCGACCACTCCGGCGGCGCCGGTGACGAGCAGGCGATTCCCACCTGCGGGCGCGTCGCCGAGGAGGTCGAGCATCCGGGCTGCCGCCAATCCGTTGACCGGCACCGTGGAGGCCGCGAGCAGGTCCAGGTCGTCCGGCACGACAGCGAGTTCGCCGACCTGCACGACGATTTGTTCGGCATAGGTGCCGTAGTCGCGATCGAAACCGCTCACCATTCCTGCGACGCGGGTACCGGCCTCCAGGTCAACTCCCGGCCCGCTTTCGAGCACGGTGCCTGCGAAGTCCCATCCCAGCCCCGTGTGCTCGGGCTGGTCGATCAAGCCGATGCTGTGGAAGAACCCGCCGGCGACGCCGAGGTCGACGGGGTTCACCGGTGCCCCGGCAATCGCCACTCGGACCTGTCCTGGTCCCGGCCGCACGACCGGGACGTCGATGAACTCGATGGAGTCGGGTCCGCTCGGAACACGCACCACGGCGGTGCGGAAGGTCGAGGTGTTCATCATCTGCTCCCCACTACTTGTTTCGAATTGCCTTCCGCTTCATCATGGGTAGGTAGCTCTCCAACGGGAAGTACGCACTCGAAAGTGCGTAAGCCACCCGCCGGTAGGAAGGGAGGGGCTCATGTCCACGATGACGGCGGCTCAGAAGCGGGCCCACGTGCAAGCCGAGTACGACGCATTCCTGGCGGAATGCCCCAGCCGTCAGTTGCTCGCTCGCATTTCGGACAAGTGGGTGGCACTGATCCTCGCCACCCTCGGGAGCGACGGACCATCGCGGTCCGACGCCGAATGCGCAGGCGAGCCCCGGGCTATGCGCTACTCCGAGTTGTCGCGCAGATTGGCGGGGGTGAGCCAGAAGATGCTCACCCAGACGTTGCGCTCACTCGAACGCGACGGTCTGCTGACGCGGACCGTCACCCCGACCGTGCCGGTCACGGTCACCTACGAACTCACCGAACTCGGGCTTTCGCTCCACCGGGTGATTCTCGGCATCAAGGTGTGGGCCGAGGCGAACATGGACGAGGTGCTCGCGCACCGCGAGGAATACGACGCGCGCTGAGATACCGGCAGATGGTCAGGCTCGGGCGAACGTGAGGGTCTCCCCCGCCGTGCCCTCCGTCCACAAGTCGTTGCACGCCGACGCGAGTCCGGGCAGTCCTTCCTCGATGGTGGCGAACACGTTGCCGGGCACCCATCCCACGTCGCCGTTGAGAAGCAGATTGTTCCGCCCGTAGAACAACGCCAGATCGGTGGCGCCCTGCGCCGCGTGTGCCTCCGATCCCGGTTCGTAGCCGTACGCGGAGTTTCCGATCTCCCACGGCTCGAAGTCGAACAGGCACACGTCTCCGGGGATGGGTGTCACCGTCGGATTCTCCCGATGCGGGGCGGCGGTGATCCTCGGAACGAGGGTGTACACCTCGTTACGGGCGTACTTGGCGTGAAATGCAGAGCCGTTCTGCGGGAGAGCATTCCACACCGCATCGCACGTGAGCGGTGCCTCCGCGTCGAGGAGCCGGGCGCGGCAGGAGACGCCGCGCTTGTCGAGAGAAATGGTGATGAACCGGGGCACGGAATCTCCTTCGTACGTGCGGTGTCAGACCTCAGCGAGAACCTCCGACCAGATATCGAGCGCCTCCTCGATCTGCTCTCCGGTCACGATCAACGGTGGGATCATGCGTACCACGTTCATGTAGGGACCGCATGTCAAGAGCAACAAGCCTTTTCGTGCGGCAGCCTGCTGTGCTGCCGTGGCACCGTCCCGGTCGGGTGCACCGTCCGCATCGACGAATTCGGATCCCACCATGAGCCCGAGCCCGCGAACATCGCCGACGGCGCCCGTCGCTCGCGTGCGCGCACCCGAGAGCAGTTCACTTCCACGGGCCGCCGCGTTCGCCACGAGCCCTTCCTTCTCGATCACCTCGAGCGTCGCAACGGCCGCCGCACACGAGACCGCGTTGGCCCCGTAGGTTCCGCCCTGCGATCCCGGACGGGCACGTGCCATCAGCTCTTCCGACGCCGCGATACCCGACAGCGGAAATCCGCTCGCGAGTCCCTTCGCCATCGTGATCACATCCGGCCTGACGTCGAAATGCTGGTGCCCGAAGAACTTTCCGGTGCGCCCGAACCCGGTCTGGATCTCGTCGAACACGAGCAGGATTCCGTACCGGTCGGCACACTCCCGCAGGCCCTGGAAGAAGCGGGTGTTGCCGGGAACGTAACCACCTTCGCCGAGAACGGGTTCGACGATGAACGCCGCAGTCTCGTCGGGCGCGGTGACCGTGGTGAACAGGAACTCCAGCTCTCGTAACGCGAAATCCGTTGCCTCGTCTTCGCTCCAGCCGTATCGGTAGGCGGTGGGGAACGGTGCGATGTGCACGCCGCCCATCAGCGGTGAGAAGCCGGCCGAGAACCGGGTGCCCGAGGTCGTCATGGACGCGGCAGCAACCGTCCGGCCGTGGAATCCGCCGTGGAAGACGACCACGTTGGGACGACCTGTCGCCTGCCGGACGAGGCGCAACGCAGCTTCGACGGCCTCGCTTCCGGAGTTGGCGAAGAAGAGGGAATCGAGACCTTCGGGCAATACCGGGCCGAGAGCGTCGACGAGTTCGAGCAGGGGCCGGTGCATGACGGTCGTGTACTGCCCGTGGATCAGGGTGCCGACCTGCTGCCGTGCCGCCTCGACCACGTGGGGATGACAGTGCCCGGTACTCGTGACGCCGATGCCGGCGGTGAAATCCAGATAGCGACGACCTTCGCTGTCGTACACGTGGCAACCGGACGCGTGGTCGACGGTGACGGGGGTGGCTTGAAGAAGAAGTGGTGACAGTCGTGCCATGAGGACCCTCCCGGGATACCTACCGAATTCGGGCACTTTCCGTTGTCGGATTGTTGACAATATGCATAACATGGGCACACGCCGAAGGGCAACGGAACGGGGGCTACGAGGTTCGGCAGGGTGGAGTATCGGCGCTCCGGCGCTGCTCGGCGCGGGTGCCGCGCGGCCCGAGAGTGTCGGTGGCGCGCGCCCCGAGAGTTTCGTCGGCGCGTCCGGAGGGAATGCCCTCAGCGACAACAGCGCCGACCGATGAGGTAATGATGATTACGAACAACGAACTCGATACCCTCGCTCGTGCCACCGCGTACGGTCCGGACGGCACCAAACTCGGAAAAGTCGGCGAGGTGTATCTCGACAACCGCAGCGGCGAACCGGGCTGGATCACCGTCGTGACCGGACTGTTCGGTACCCGCCGCCACTTCGTCCCGGTGGACGACGCTTCACTGGACGACAGGGGCGTGCACGTGCCCTTCGACAAGGACACCGTGACCGGTGCTCCCAATGTCGACGAGAACGGCGAGCTCACCCCGCTCGAAGAAGACGAACTGTACCGCTACTACAGCCGGTCCCACGGAACCGATTCGTCGTCCGCCGACGCGCATCGCACCACGGATGCCGGGCACACGGGTGACACCGACCGGTTCGGGGACACCGACCGATTCCAGGACTCCGACCGCACGGGCACGCTGCCCCCCGATGCCGCACGCGAAGGCATCGCCGGCAACTACCGCCCGTCGCACGACACCCAGCGCGACGATTCGCTCCAGCACTCGGTTCCCGGCGACACGGCCTCCACGCCCTCGACCCCCTCGGGTACCGCGCACGGAGTGTCCGAATCGCGCGACCACACGACCGGCACGCCGTCGTACGGCACGACCGAGACCGGGTCCGCGGATCGCTCGCGCAATCCCGCCCCCAGCACGCTCTCCACGCCCACACCCGGCACGCACTCCATGCCCGGCTCGCAGGGCACGCACTCCGCGCAGGGCACGCAGGACACGTCGGGCACGCACTCTGCGCCCGGCACCCAGGGCACGCACGCCGCCCCCGGCACGCACTCCACGCCGGACACGCACTCGAGCCACTCGAACCCGGACCCCCGCATCACCCGCGCATCCGACACCCACTCCAGCACCGACCGCAGCCCGGGCCAGGAAAGCAAGAGCCACAGCAGTGGCGACCAGCCGCGCAAGCCGCGCCTCGTCAAGCGCGTCGTCACGACCGAGTACTACGAGGAAAACCCGGACGATTCCACCCAGTCCTGAACTACACGGCAGTCCTGAGCAAGCGACTCAGTCCTGAGTGATCGACCGAGCGTCGAGCACTTCGAGACGAAAAGGGCGCCGGCTCCGGGGATTCGTTCCCGGAACCGGCGCCCTCTTGTCTGTCAACAGCCCGGTGTTCTACAGCCAGGTGTCTTCGGAGGCGGTGGTCAGAAACGCCTCGAGGTCGTCGCGCCACCCCGCGGGCACCGTCTTGTCCGGTTCGATGCCGGTGTACTGGCCCCGGTAGAACAGCAGCGGGCGTTCCTTCTCGTCGCGAACCTCGCTGAGCGAGGCAACCCGGCCGAATACGACCCAATGATCTCCACCGTCGTGGACCGTCTCCACGGTGCAGTCGATGTGGGCGAGCGACCCGGTCAGGATCGGGGAACCCAACTCGGACGGAGACCACTCGATCCCAGCGAACTTGTCCGGTTCGCGGGAGCCGAATCGCGCGCAGCTCTCCTGCTGTTCCTCGGCGAGCACGTTCACGCAGAAGCGCCCGGAGTTCTCGATGGCTCCCCACGACCGCGACTGCTTGGTCGGGCAGAACAAAACGAGCGGCGGGTCGAGCGAGAGCGCAGCGAACGACTGGCACGCGAACCCGACGGGTTCGTCGCCGTCCATGGTGGTGATGATGGTGACGCCCGTGCAGAACTGCCCGAGGACGGTGCGGAACGACTTCGGATCGATCGCACCCCCCGCGTCGCCGGTCGGCACGGTCACGGCTGCATCCCCACCGAGAAGTCGTGGCCCCAGAGGCTCACCGCGGTGGATTCACGGGCGATCCAGCCTTCGTCCTCGACCTGCAATCCCTCGCAACCGAATTCGATGTCGAATCCGCCCGGTGTCTTCATGTAGAAGGACAGCATCTTGTCGTTGACGTGCCGGCCGAGCGTCGCCGACATCTTGACGTTCTTGCGCAGTGCACGATCGAGGGCGAGGCCGACGTCGTCGGAGTTCTCCACCTCGATCATGAGGTGAACGATGCCGCTCGGGGTCGGCATCGGCATGAACGCGAGACTGTGGTGCCGCGGATTGCACCCGAAGAACCGGAGCCACGCCGGATCGCCGTCCGCGGGCCGCCCGACGATCTGCGGAGGCAGACGCATGGAGTCGCGCAGGCGGAACCCGAGCACATCCCGATAGAACCGCAGCGATTCCTCGTCGTCCCGTGTCGAGAGCACGACATGGCCGAGGCCCTGTTCCCCGGTGACGAACCGGTGCCCATAGGGGCTGACGATCCGCCGGTGCTCGAGCGCCGCACCGTGGAACACCTCCAGGGTGTTGTCCGACGGGTCCTGGAAGGTGATCAGTTCGACGACGCGCCGATCTGCCAGTTGTTCGGCGGTGCCTTCCTTGAACGGAACTCCGGCGGCCGAGAGATTGTCGCGAACCTGTTGGAGATCTGCGGCATTCGCGGTTTCCCATCCGGAGACCAGAAGCCGGTCGGACTCGTGGGGCTCGATCACGAGGCGCGCGGGAAAGTCGTCCATCCGCAGGTACAGAGAATCGGAGTCGGACCCTTTGCCCTCGATCATGCCGAGGACCTTGAGCCCGTACTCGCGCCACGCGCCCATATCGGTAGCGCCGATGCGAAGGTATGCCAGGGATCGGATACTCATGACTTGTCTCCGTCCGTCAGAAAGTCCACGGTGAGCTTGTTGAATTCGTCGAACTTCTCGAGCTGTGCCCAGTGCCCGCAGCCACCGAACACGTGCAACTGTGCGCGCGGAATCATCTTGAGCGCGACCAGCGCACCGTCGAGCGGGTTGACGCGGTCCTCACGACCCCAGATGAGCAGGACGCGCTGACGCAACTTGTAGGCGTCGCGCCACAGCATCCCCTTCTCGAACTCTCCGCTGGAGAAGGACTTGCCCATCGCTTTGGCCGCGGCCAGCGATTCCGGCGTGCTCGCCGCGGCGAATCGTTCCTCCACAAGTTCCGGCGTGATCAGCGACTGATCGAACACCATGATCCGCAGGAACGCCTCGAGGTTCTCGCGGGTCGGGTCGTAGCTGAATTTGCCGAGGTTCTTCACGCCCTCGGTGGGGTCGGGTGCGAACAGGTTGACGCTCAGCCCCCCGGGTCCCATCAGGACGAGCCTGCCGGCACGATCGGGGTAGTCGAGCGCGAACCGCACCGCGGCGCCGCCGCCGAGTGAATTGCCCAGCAGGTGCACGCGATCGGTGATTCCGAGGGTGTCGAGCAGACCCGCCAGAGCCGCCGAACTGTGCACGAAGTACTGCGGATGTTCGGTCGGCTTGTCCGACTGTCCGTATCCCGGCTGGTCTACGGCGAGCACATGGAAGCGGCGGGCGAGCACCGGAATGTTCTTGGCGAAGTTCGACCACGACGACGCTCCCGGGCCCCCACCGTGCAGCAACACGATCGTGGTGTCGTGACCGACGCCCGCCTCGTGGTAGTGCAGGCGCAGATCGTCGGTGACCTGCGCGAAGCGGGAGGTCGACTCGTAGGTGATCTCTTCTGTTGCAGTCACAGGCGTTCCTAGACCATCGTGTCGTTGAGCGGGAGGCCGAACTCGGCGGCGCCGAACATCACGTACGCGCGTTCGGCGTCGTTGGCGGCGTGCACGCGGCCGGCGTGCGCGTCGCGCCAGAAGCGCTGGATCGGCGTCCCGTTGGCGAGCGCGGTCGCGCCGGAGTTCTCGAAAAGCCGGTCGATCGAGGCGATGGCACGGCCGGTCGCGCGGACCTGGTCGCGGCGCGCCCTCAGGCGGATCTCCATCGGGACGTCTTCACCCCGCAGCAGGCAGTCGTATTCGTCCGCGACGTTGCCCGAAAGCTGGCGCCAGGCGGCATCGATGTCGCTCGACGCCTCGGCGATGCGGATCTTGGCGAACGGGTCGTCCTTCGCCTTTTCGCCGGCGTAGGCGGCGCGGACACGCTTGCCCTGATGCTCGACGTGAGCGTCGTACGCCCCGTAGGCCATACCGACGATCGGCGCCGAGATTGTCGTGGGATGAATGGTGCCCCAAGGCATCTTGTAGACCGGTGCGGTGTTCTGCTCGAGGCCCGGCGAGGCGAGCTCGTTCATCGTCCTGAAGCTGAGGAACCGGTGACGCGGCACGAAGACGTCCTTGACGACGATGGTGTTCGAGCCGGTTCCGCGCAGTCCGACCACATTCCACACGTCGTCGATCTCGTACTCGGATCGGGGAATGAGGAAGCTGCCGAAGTCGACCGGGCGACCGTCCTTGATCACGGGACCACCGACGACCACCCAACTCGCGTGGTCACATCCGGACGACCATGCCCAGGCGCCGCTGACCTTGTAACCACCGTCGACGACCTCACCGGCACCCATCGGGGCGTAGGACGACGAGATGCGGACGTCCGGATCCTCGCCCCACACCTCTTCCTGCGCCTCCTGGCCGAACAGGGCGAGGTGCCAGTTGTGGACGCCGATGATGCCGGAGACCCACCCGGTGGACCCGCAGGCGCTCGCGATGTTGCGCACCGCGGTGTAGAAGGTCACCGGGTCCGCTTCGTAGCCACCCCACTGGGCCGGTTGCAGCAACCTGAAGAACCCGGCTTCCTGAAGCGCCTTGACCGACTCGTCGGGCACACGGCGCAGATCCTCGGCCTCCTGCGCACGTTCGCGCAGGGTGGGCAGCAGTGCGTCGATCCGCTGCAGTACCTCGTGGCTGTCGTGGTCGCCCACTGGACGCTCCCGTCTGTTCAGGAATTGATGCTTGTACCGAGACTAGAACATGTTCCTATTTGTGTCGAGAAGCGCGGGATCTGCGGATACATCCCTTAATGCTCAGGACCAAAGTCCCGGTTCGCTTCCCCTTCGAGGCTCGATTCTATAACGTGTTCTAACAAGAGATTGTGGAAGGAAGTGAGCTGACATGGCACAGATTCGCGAGATCGACATCGGCGAAGCCCGGACGCGGTTCGCTCGGGGCTGGCACTGCCTCGGGCTCAGCAGGACGTTCGCCGACGGACGTCCCCATGCCGTCGAAGCCTTCGGCACCAAACTGGTGGTGTGGGCCGACAGCAAGGGCGATCTGAACGTGCTGGACGGCTACTGCCGCCACATGGGCGGCGACCTGACCCAGGGCGAGATCAAGGGCGACTCGGTGGCGTGCCCGTTCCACGACTGGCGATGGGGCGGCAACGGCAAGTGCACCGAGATCCCCTACTCGCGCCGAGTCCCCCCACTGGCACGCACCCGCGCGTGGACCACGATGGTCAAGCACGGCCAGTTGTTCGTGTGGAACGACCCCGAGGGCAATCCGCCGCCGCCCGAGGTCACGATTCCCGACATCGAGCATCACGGCACCGGTGAGTGGACGGACTGGACGTGGAACCAGATCCTCATCGAGGGCGCGAACTGCCGCGAGATCATCGACAACGTCGTGGATATGGCGCACTTCTACTACATCCACTTCGCCTTCCCCACGTTCTTCAAGAACGTGTTCGAGGGCCACGTCGCGGAGCAGTACCTCAACACGCGCGGCCGCCCCGACAAGGGGATGTCCACGCAGTACGGACTCGAATCCACCCTCGAGTCGTACGCGGCGTACTACGGGCCCTCCTACATGATCAACCCGATGACCAACAGCTACGGCGGGTACAACGTCGAGTCGGTCCTGATCAACTGCCACTACCCGGTCACGCACGACTCGTTCATGCTGCAGTACGGCATCATCGTCAAGAAGCCGACCGGGATGTCCGACGAGCAGTCGGACAAGCTGGCAGCCAAGTTCACCGAGGGCATCGGTGAGGGCTTCCTCCAGGACGTCGAGATCTGGAAGAACAAGACCAAGATCGAGAACCCGCTGCTGTGCGACGAGGACGGACCGGTCTACCAACTGCGTCGTTGGTACGAACAGTTCTACGTCGACGTCGCCGACGTCACCGAGAAGATGACGGGCCGGTTCGAATTCGAGGTCGACACCGCGAAGGCCAACGAGGCCTGGGAGAAGGAAGTCGCCGAGAATCTGGCGCGCAAGGCCACCGAAGAGAAGTCCGGCAAGCAGGAAGCCGAGGTCTGACGATGAGTTCCTCGACCCGGCAGCGAAGGTGGGCGAAGTCTCCCGACTTCGCCGATCGGCCCGATCGGGTCGAGGCCATCGCCACCCAGACCGCAATCGACAAGATCAACTATCTCGAGTCGGGCCAGCACGAGGTGAAATGCCGGGAATGCGGCACCTGCGTACTGGTACGTAAGAACAGCTACAAGCACACGAGCGTGCAGTGGCAGGACGATCCCGACGCGGTGTGCCCCACCTTCCGCGACTCCGGCGTCACTCCCGGCACGTCGATCAGCCCCCGCGAGGGCTGCCCGCAGTTGCGGGCCTCGATCGAGCGCGCAGTGCTCGACGGTGCGATCTCGGTTCCCGACCCGTCGGGGCCGTAGATCTTCGGAGCCACACGGGCGCCCGTACCCGAACAGACACATCCCCGGCAGAGAACTCCCGCCGGGGATGTGTCGTAGAGCGATCCGGTGCACTCCACCGGTACAGAATGCGAACAAGGGCCCGCCGATTTACTGGCTCGGCTCAGGCAGTCCCTCGCATTCGACCTGGGGATTGACACCCGCATAGTTGAGCGGGCCGGCAACGACGGTGGTCGCCACCGTGGCCAAGCTGCTGCAATTCTGCTCCGAGTCTCCGAAGTAGCCTCGCTGCCAACCAGCGATGCCACCGATCACCAGCCAGACCAGCACCAAGAGAGTCAACAAACGCACGGCTCCACCTCGCAGTCGATGATGTGTCCGACATGTTCGGACGGGCTGCGGATACCCACCTCGAAAACGAACAAACACACCGTTTTCCACCAAGCGGGCATTGCGGTCATTCACGGCGCCCCTGCCGAGGTCGTTCACCCGGTCGACGCGGCCTTGCCGCAGCGCCATCCGCCCGCTCCCAATATTGGAACGGGTTCTGCTCCAGTCCGCCCGCGCGAATACCGTGCCGTACAGAAAAGATGGACTAGCAACCCCCTCGTTCTATAACGTGTTCTACATGAGCAATCAGGAGTACGACATCGTCGTCGTCGGCAGCGGCGCCGGCGGAATGACCGCCGCGATCACCGCCGCCCGAAAGGGGTCGAGCGTCGTCCTGATCGAGAAGGCGTCCCGATACGGCGGTTCGAGCGCCCGTTCCGGCGGCGGCGTGTGGATCCCCAACAACGACGCACTCCGCGCGGCCGGCGTGGAGGACACTCCTGAGGCCGCCCGGACCTACCTCCACAGCATCATCGGCGATGTCGTACCCGTCGAGAAGATCGACACCTACATCGATCGCGGACCCGAGATGCTGTCGTTCGTCCAGAAGCACAGCGCACTCGAACTGCAATGGGTCCCGGGGTATTCCGATTACTACCCGGAGGCACCCGGTGGCCGTGCCGGAGGCCGCTCCGTGGAGCCGACACCCTTCGACGGCCGCCGCCTCGGCGACGATCTCGCGCTCCTCGAACCGGATTACGCTCGGGCACCGAAGAACTTCGTCATCACACAGGCCGATTACAAATGGCTGAACCTTCTGGTGCGCAACCCCCGCGGCCCCCTCCGCGCTCTGCGGGTCGGAGCACGCTTCGTCTGGGCGAACGTCACCAAGAAGCATCTGCTGGTGCGAGGCCAGGCCCTCATGGCGGGCTTGCGGATCGGACTGCGCGACGCCGGTGTCCCCCTGCTGCTCGACACCGCACTGACCGACCTCGTCGTGGAGGACGGCGTCGTCCGGGGCGTCACCGTCGAGTCGAACGGTGAGCAGCAGGTCATCCGTGCCCGCAAGGGCGTGATCCTCGCCAGCGGCGGTTTCGAGCACAACGACGAGATGCGCAAGAAGTACCAGCGCGCACCGATCGGCACGGAGTGGACGGTGGGCGCCAAGGCCAACACCGGGGACGGCATTCTCGCCGGCCAGAAGCTCGGCGCTGCGGTCGATTTCATGGACGACGCATGGTGGGGCCCGTCCTTCCCCCTCACCGGCGGACCGTGGTTCGCATTGTCGGAGCGAAGCCTTCCCGGCTGCATGATGGTCAACAGCGCCGGAAAACGATTCGTGAACGAGTCGGCGCCCTACGTCGAAGCGACCCACGCGATGTACGGCGGAAAGCACGGACGCGGAGAGGGACCCGGAGAGAACATTCCGAGCTGGCTGATCCTCGACCAGCGTTACCGCGACCGGTACACGTTCGCGGGCATCACGCCGCGCACCCCGTTCCCCGGCCGCTGGGAGAAGGCCGGTGTACTCGTGAAGGCCGGGTCGATCAGCGAACTCGCCGAGAAGATCGGAGTGCCCGCCTCGGCACTCACCGACACCGTCGAACGCTTCAACGGTTTCGCACGCGCAGGCAAGGACGAGGACTTCGGGCGCGGCGAATCGGAATACGACCACTACTACGGCGACCCCCGCAACAAGCCCAACCCGAGCCTCGGGGTCGTGGACAAGGCCCCGTTCTACGCGTTCAAGGTCGTGCCCGGCGATCTGGGCACCAAGGGCGGCCTCGTCACCGACGTCCACGCACGGGTGCTGCGGGAGGACGGCACGGTGATCGACGGTCTCTACGCCACAGGCAACGTCGGTTCTCCCGTCATGGGCCACACGTATGCGGGTCCGGGCGCGACGATCGGCCCTGCAATGGTTTTCGGTTACCTGGCTGTGCTCGACATCCTCGACTCCGCGCCCGGTGGACACGTCGACGACGAACTGACCGAATCAGCCGAAAGTCTCTGATCACCCGACCCGCTGCGCCCGTCTCTCGAAAGGACCACTCCGCGTGCCCATCGATCCCGCCGTCGCCCTCGGCGCCGAACTGCCCGCCCAGGAATTCTCGTGGACGAGCAGCGACGTTCAGCTCTACAACCTCGGTCTCGGTGCCGGATCACGCCCGACGGAACCCGGTGAGTTGCGGTACCTGAAGGACCACGGTCCCCAGGTGCTGCCCACCTTCGCGACGGTCGCCGCCACGTTCCACCAGATCGAGCCGCCGAAGGTGTCGTTCCCCGGGATCGAGATCGACCTGGCGAAGGTCGTGCACGGAAGCCAGGAGGTGACCGTGCACGCGCCCATTCCGGCGTCGGGCAAGGGCCGCACCGTCACTCGCATCTCCGAGGTGTGGGACAAAGGCAAAGCCGCGGTGATCGTCCAGGAGTCCACCACCGAGGATCTCGACGGCAATCCGCTGTGGACGGCCCGCTCGTCGATCTTCGCGCGCGGTGAAGGCGGATTCGGCGGTGAACGTGGGCCGTCCGAGTCGGTCGGATTTCCCGACCGCGAACCCGACGCGGAAATCGACGTGCCGACCCTGCCCCAGCAAGCGCTCCTGTACCGGATGTGCGGCGATCGCAATCCGCTGCACTCCGATCCCGAGTTCGCCGCTGCAGCAGGCTTTCCCGCTCCGATCCTCCACGGACTGTGCACATACGGGATCGTCTGCAAGGCAGTCACCGACGCACTCCTCGACTCGGATGCAGCGCGGCTCGCAGGATTCAAGGCACGGTTCGCGGGTGTGGTCTTCCCCGGGGAGACGCTGCGCGTGCGCGTCTGGGATGAAGGTTCCCGCAAGCTCGTGACCGCCTCGGTGGTCGAACGTGATCTGGCCCCCGCACTTGCCGATGTCGTCCTGACCGTGTCGTGATCACGGACTCCTCCGAAAGCTGATTGCAAACATGACGATTCGAGACTCCGCGTCGAGGCTGTCCCGGCGCAACTTCCTCGCGGCAGGTGCCGGGACGCTGGCGGCCACGGCACTGGGCGGCTGGGTTCCGGCCCACGCCGTCCCGTCCGGATCGGCAGCGACAACCCTTCCGACGCCGCCGGCATTCCCGGAAGGCATCGCCCTCTATCAGCAGGCGTACCAGAACTGGTCCAAGGAGATCATGCTGGACGCTATCTGGACCTGCGCACCCCGAACCCCGGACGACGTCGTACGACTGGTCAATTGGGGACACCGGAACGGCTACACGATCCGCCCGCGCGGCGCGATGCACGGCTGGACACCGCTGACGATCGTCAACGGCGCACCCATCGACCGCGTAATCCTCGCGGACACCGTCGCGCACCTGAATTGGGTGGACGTCGATCCGGGTGGTTCTCCCCCGACGGTCACGGCGGGTCCCGGCGCCACGCTCGACGCGATCACGACCGCGCTTCAGCAACACGGCCTCGGCTGGGCGAACCTACCCGCCCCGGGTGTACTGACGATCGCAGGCTCGCTCGCCGTGAACGCCCACGGTGCCGGGTTACCCGCCGACGGCGAATCTCCCGTTCCCGGACACACCTTCGGCTCGCTCAGCAACCTCGTCACGGAACTCACCGCGGTCGTGTGGAACGGCAGCGAATACTCGTTGCGCACATTCACCCGCGCGGACTCCGACATCACCCCGCTGCTCAGCCATCTGGGCCGCACGTTCGTCACCTCCGTCACCATGCAGGCGGGCCCCAACTACCGGATGCGCTGCCAGAGCTTCACCGATATCCCCTGGGACGAACTGTTCTCCCCCGCCGGCGCTCCGGGTCGCACCTTCGAATCGTTCGTGCGCAGCTCAGGTCGCGCCGAGGCGATCTGGTATCCCTTCACCGACAAGCCGTGGCTGAAGGTCTGGTCGCTCGCCCCCGAAAAACCCGCCGCGTCCCGAGAGGTGAACGGCCCCTACAACTATCCGTTCTCCGACAACGTCCCGGAGCCGATCACCGATCTGCTCGGTCAGCTGACGGCGGGGAACACCTCGATCGCCCCGGCGTTCGGGCAGACCTACTACGGCGTGACGGTCGCGGGTTTGGCAGCAACGGCGTCGTCCGACATCTGGGGTTGGTCGAAGGACCTGCAGTTCTACATCAAGGCGACGACACTGCGGCTGACCGAGGGCGGTGGAGCTGTGCTCACCAACCGCGCGAACATTCCGAACGTGATCCACGACTTCACACATTGGTTCCAGGAGCGCATCGAGCACTACCGCGCGCTCGGGCAGTACCCCCTCAACGGACCCGTCGAGATCCGATGCTGCGGTCTCGACCGGCCGGAAGACGTCCTGGTTCCTTCGGCCGGACCGCCGACACTCGCGTCGACGCGTCCCCGCCCCGACCACCCGGAGTGGGACACGGCCATCTGGCTCAATGTGCTCGGTGTACCGGGCACGCCCGGCATGTTCGCGTTCTACCGCGAAATGGAACAGTGGATGAGGCAGCGCTACAACGGCAAGGATTCCACCTTCCGGCCCGAATGGTCCAAGGGCTGGGCATTCGGTCCGGATCTGCCGTACACCGACGAGGCCATCATCTCGCGAGGACTTCCGGAGACATATCGGGAAGGCGTGCCGGCAGAGGACAACTGGGATTCGGCGCGCGCGGTGTTCAATCGCCTCGATCCACATCGCGTCTTCAGCAACAGTTTCATCGACACGTTGCTCCCCTGAGAGGGCTCGTCAGCTTTGCTAATGTTCTGCCCCATGCGGAATCTGCGGCGGTGGGCTGGTGCGGTAGCGGTACCGATCTTGGTACTGGGCGGAGGGATGACGCTCGCCGGAACGGCATCGGCACTGCCGTCCACCGGCTCGGTCGTCGCACCCTCGGGCCAGGACGCCGCCGTGAGTTTCGACGCCGACGGCACCACTTTCCACGGCAGCCTCCGCACCCCGGACGGCGACACCAAGGGCGCCGCGCTGCTGATCCCGGGTAGCGGACCGAGCGACCGCAACGGCAACCAGTCCGGTATCGCCCGCTCGGATGTGCTGATCCGGATCGCGGATTCCCTGGCAGCACAAGGGATTGCATCGCTGCGTTTCGACAAGATCGGCGCAGGCGAGACGGGGCCGGGCAGGTACACCACGGAGACCATCGGCGAGTACGGGTTCACCGACCAGGTCGATCATGCGGCCGCCGCGGCCGACCTGCTCGCCGAGCGCACAGGCGTCCCCACGTCGGACATCCTGGTCCTGGGACACAGCGAAGGCGGTTTGACGGCGCTCGCACTGGCAGACCGCGGAGTCGGGCGCGGATTCGGCCTGTTGCAGCCTCTTCCGATGCGCTACCTCGACCTGATCTCCGCTCAGCTCACGGCGGTGAGCGAGTCCGGGCAGCTGAGCCCCGAGGAGGCCGAAACGGTTCGAACCGACGTGGCGCGGGCCGTCGAATCCCTGCGCACGACGGGAACCGTCCCGGCGGACCTGCATCCGATCGTCACGCAGCTCGGCGTGAACGAGGACAACGCCAAGTTCCTCTCCGAGGCCGATCGGCTCGACCCTCCGGCACTCGCTGCGCGACTCGAGGCCGGCATCCCGGTGATGCTCACCTGCTCCGACAAGGATCTCAACATCAGTTGCGAGCAGATCGACCCGCTACGCCACGCGCTCGAGCACACCGATCTGCGGTTCGAGCGTTTCGCCACCTCGAACCACCATCTCGAAGAGATCGGTCCACTGCCCCCGAGCGCCGCCGACGTGATCGCGCTGCTCCCCGTCTCGGCGGAGTTCGCAGCGGTCATCGACGACTGGGCGGCACAACAAGCGGGCTAGTCTGCCCGCCGGCATCCCCCCGACGGTCTCAGCGGCTGACCGCCTTCTTGTACCGGTAGATGGCCAACGGCACGAACACGATCAGGATCAGCGCGGTCCACAGCAGCGATGCGACGACGGGATGCTGCAGCGGCCACACATCGGGTGGCGGCACCATGGGGTTGGTGTTCCCGAACAGATCACGCACAGCCTGGGTGAGCGCCGAGAGCGGATTCCACTCGGCGACCGTGCGGAGCACCGGCGGCATCGACGACGGATCGACGAAGGTGTTCGCGACGAACGACAGCGGGAAGATCACCATGAAACTCGCGTTGTTGAACACCTCCGGCGTGCGGACCCACATTCCGACCACCGCCATCACCCACGACAACGCGTAGGCGAAGAGCAACAGCAACAGATAACCCGCCACGGCCTCGCCGACCGACGAATGGATCCGCCAACCGACCACCAGGCCGGTCAACGACATCACCACGAGACTGACGACATTGATGAGCACGTCCGTGGTCGTCCGCCCGATCAGGACCGCCGACGGCGCCATGGGCAGCGACCGGAATCGATCGATGATGCCCTTCTGGAGGTCTTCGACCATGCCCAGCCCGGTCCACGTAGAACCGAAGATCACGGTCTGCGTGAAGATGCCGGCGATGAGGAATTCGCGATACGACATTCCGGGAATGTCGATCGCGCTCCCGAACACGTACGCGAACAGCAACACGAACATGATCGGCGAGAGCATCGTGAAGACCATGAGGTCGGGCACTCGCTTGATCTTGATCATGTTGCGCTTGGCTATGGTCAGCCCGTCCGACGTGACCATCTGCAACGAATTCACTGCGCAGCCTCCTCGACCTTTTCGGCCTCATGGCCCGTCAGCGTCAGGAATACATCGTCGAGGGTCGGTTTCCGCAAGGCGACGTCGGACACCCTCACGCCCGCCACCGCGAGCTTTCCCAACGCTGCGGCGAGCGCCTCGGCGCCCATACTGTCTCCCACACCGCTCAGGGGAACGGTGATCATTCCGGTGCCCTGGTCGAGCTTGATTTCTCCCGCCGCCACCGACACGAGTTCGCGGCACGCGATCTCCTGGTGCCGGGGGTCGGGCACGCCGATTTCGATGCGTTCGGCGCCTACCTTGCTCTTGAGTTCGTCGGCGCTGCCGCGGGCGATGACCTTGCCGCGATCGATCACCGCGATGTCGTCGGCGAGTCGCTCCGCCTCGTCCATGTACTGCGTGGTGAGCAGGAGGGTGGTACCCCGCGCAACCAATGTGTCGATGACCTCCCACAACGCCAGCCGAGCGCGGGGGTCGAGGCCGGTGGTGGGCTCGTCGAGGAAGAGGACGGGAGGTTCGGCGACCAGCGCGCCCGCGAGATCGAGTCTGCGGCGCATACCTCCCGAATAGCCCTTGACCGGGCGGTCACCGGCATCTTCGAGGTCGAACTGCGCGAGCAACTCGCGCGCTCTGTCTCTACTGCGCTTGACGCCGAGGTGGTAGAGCCTGCCGACCATCTCGAGGTTTTCGAAGCCGGTGAGGTATTCGTCCACCGCCGCGTACTGCCCCGACGCGCCGATGTGGGAGCGGAGTGCGGCGGCGTCGGCGACGACGTCGAAGCCCGCGACATGAGCACTGCCCTCATCGGGGACTATCAGCGTGGTGAGGACCCGGACCATCGTCGTCTTGCCTGCCCCGTTGGGGCCGAGCAGCGCGGTGACCGTCCCCTCGGGCACGTTCAGGTCGATTCCGTCGAGGGCTTTGACATCCCCGTACGTCTTGATCAGTCCTTCTACGACTATGGCATCCGCCATGAGTCCTCCCTGACTGGTGGTTTGTGCTCGTCAGTCTGCACGAAAGGACCGACACGTTTCGACAGGTTTTCTCATCGCACAGGCCCGGGAAAGGCAGCGATACGCCGCGCCAACCACAGTAGGCTGCTGTACTGGGTGCCGAAAGTCGATTCGCCTCGTGCCACGCGAAGACGGTCACCAATGAGCGCAGCGATGTCCCCGCAACCGACGAACCGGTCGGGTTCCACCCTCGTGCTCACCGTCCTGGCGGCGAGCCAGTTCCTCATGACGCTCGATACGTCCGTGATGAACGTTTCCATGGCGACGGTCGCACAGGATGTCGACACCACCGTCACCGGCATCCAGACCGCGATCACGCTGTACACCCTCGTCATGGCTTCGACGATGATCACGGGCGGCAAGATCGGCACCATCCTCGGTCGCCGGCGCGCACTCGCCATCGGATTGGTGGTCTACGGCGTCGGTTCCTTCGTCACCGGACTCGCTCCGAACCTCGCCGTGCTGCTCGTCGGATGGTCGCTCCTGGAAGGTCTCGGGGCCGCGCTGATCATGCCTGCCATCGTCTCTCTCGTCGCAGCGAACTTTCCCCCTGAACGCCGTTCTGCGGCATACGGACTCGTTGCCGCGGCCGGTGCCATGGCCGTCGCCGTCGGACCTCTGCTCGGCGGCACCGTCACGACCTTCTTCTCGTGGCGTTACGTGTTCTTCGGTGAAGTGGTCATCGTCGTAGTCATCCTCCTGGCCTTGCGAAAGGTCAAGAATGTTCCACCGGAGCGTGTTTCGCTCGACGTGATCAGTTCCGTCCTGTCGGTCGCCGGGCTCGCCATGGTGGTGTTCGGCGTCCTGCGTTCGAGCGAATGGGGCTGGATCAGAAGCACTACCGGAGGACCGGAAGTACTCGGTGTCTCACCGGTGATCTGGCTTCTCGTCGTGGGACTCCTGGTGCTCTACGGATTCCTGAGACGGCAGACCGCATTGCTGCACCGAGGCAGGGTTCCGCTGGTCGATCCCCGGCTCATGACCAACCGTCAGCTCACGGGCGGTCTCGGTATGTTCTTCGCGCAGTTCGTCGTACAGGCGGGAGTGTTCTTCACCGTTCCACTGTTCCTGTCGGTCGTCCTGGAACTGAGTGCGCTCGAAACCGGGCTGCGCATTCTCCCGCTGTCGATCGCGCTCATCCTCGCAGCCGCAGGAATTCCGAAACTGCGGCCCCACGCCGATCCCCGCCGTGTCGTGCGCGCCGGTCTCGGATTCATGATCGCCGGCATCCTGATCCTGACGGCAGGAATGGACCCGGGCGCCGACGCCACCGTGGTCGCTGTGCCGATGTTGCTCATGGGACTCGGGCTCGGCGCACTCGCGTCGCAACTCGGCGCGGTGACGGTTTCCGCGGTGCCCGACTCACAGAGCGCCGAGGTCGGCGGGTTGCAGAACACCGCCACCAATCTCGGCGCATCACTCGGCACCGCTCTGATCGGATCCGTCATGATCGCCTCTCTCACGTCGTCGGCGGTGATCGGCATCGAGAACAATCCCGACATCCCACCGTCCGTCCAGCAGGAAGCCGACACGCGACTCGCCTCCGGCGTCCCGTTCCTTTCGGATACGCAACTCGAGGAAGCCCTGACCGATGCAGGCGTGGAGGAGACGACGCGGGACGCAATCGTCGCGGTCAACGGGGACTCCCGGCTCGAGGCACTTCAGACCGCATTCGGCGTCACCGCACTCCTCGCCGTGGCCGCGCTGTTTGGCACCGGCCGGCTACCCCGCCGAGCGGTCGGCTCCGAGCCCGGCGGCTGACTTCCGGTGCCCCGCGAGCCGGGAGAGTTGAACCCAGTCCAGCACCGGCCGGGGAACCCGCACGCCCGGCCGATTACGGGGCACGCGGACCCGCAACGCGCCGGGGACGACGGTGCAGTGCACCGGGGAGGGAACCCGCACCGATTCTCCGTCCACACCCACCGCGATTTCGGGATCGTCCGAGTACACCACGACCTCTGCGGCTGTCCGCTGCACGAGGCCCCTGCTGCGCGCCCGGCGGAGAACTCCGACAACCTGCCCGGCCCGGTGGACCGAGAGCGCGACGACACCTAGTGTGCCCCGGTCGAGACGGAGACGTCTCCCCATCCCGACAAGGTCGTCGGTGGTATACGGATTGTTGCTCACGAGCAGCGCCCGTGGATCGTCGAGGACCATGCCCTCGATGCGTGCACGCAGACCCGGGTGCGCGCTACCGTCCAGCAGATCGGGGAGCAGGTCGAGAACTGTCTTGGCCTTGTCGTCGCGGTACTGCGGGCTGCGCACGATTTCGGCGTACACCCCGAACGAAGCGTTGTTGACGAACGGACGACCGCCCAGTCGCCCGAGATCGACGCGCAACTCGACGGCGTCGCGAAGCGCCTCGAGCCCTGCCACGGGGTCGTCGCGGTTCAGACCGAGGTCGAGGGCGAAATGGTTGCGGGTCCCGGCGCTGATGACCAGGAACGGAATCCCGTGTTCGGCAGCCACACCCGCGACCAGCGCCTGGGTACCGTCGCCGCCGGCGACCCCGAGCAGATCGGCTCCCCTCTCCACCGCCCGGCGCGCGAGTTCTTCGACGTCGACGTGTTCGGGTCCGTCCAGCAGGAAGACTTCGGCTCCGAGTTCCTCCGCCCGGCGTTGCAGGTCGAAGCGGACCACTTTCCCGCCCCCGGAGTGCGGGTTCATCACGATGAACGGCCGTTGCACGGGCGCCGCCGGGTACTCGGGCATCGTCGCCTCGGACGAACGGATCCGCAGCGCGGCGCGAGCACATCCGTACGCCAGCAGCAGCAGACCCGCCTCGAGCGGGAGCACCCAGAACTCCCGTTCCCCCACGATCACGGTCACCACGATCAAAGGCGCGAGCATCGCTGTCACCAGCGCCGCCGCCCGGAGAAGCCCGCGCAGCGTGAGGATTCCGAAGGTCGCGAAGACGCCGACGACCACCGCCGCGATGCTCGCCGCGGTGAGGAGGACTGCTCCGCGCAGTCCCGCGACGACGATCGGCACCACCAGCGCGGACAAGAGAAGAATCCAGGCAGCGCGTGCCGACCACAGGGCGAAGCGGTTTCCGGACTCTCGCACCGGCGGGGACATCAGCAGTGACCAGGAGTGGGAGCGCCGACCCGACGACCGCGGATCAGCGCTCCCTGCCCCCGACTATGCGTACGCCCGCGGATCCCAGGTGGAGACCGCCCAGATGACCACGATGTCGAGCGCGATGATGAGGATGGACCACCAGGGGTAGTACGGCAGCCACAAGAAATTGGCGATGACGGAGATCGCGGCGATGACTATTGCCGTCACTCGCGCCCAGGTGGTGCCCGTCATCAGCGCCACGCCGATGAGGATCATGAGTGCGCCGACCACGATGTGGATCCAACCCCAGGTGGTGACATCGAATTCGTAGGTGTACGCCAGTCCCACCACGAAGATTTCGTCCTCGGCCACCGCTGCGATGCCCTGCAGCACGGACACGACGCCGAGCGTCGCGAGAATGATGGCAGCACCTACCGATGTTCCCGCCGCCAGACCTTGTTTCACACTGGGGTCACGGCGGGTTGCACGCACTTCTTGGGACATGTCCGTCCTTTCCGGAGGCGAGTGATAGACGTAGTATGCGCGCAGTCACTGCGTCCGTACACAAGATCGAGTTTTCTCTCCGGCGGCCACATCCGTGCCGTAGAATCGCCGCGCCGTCCGGGATTCCAGCGCCTTCGGGTCGCAGACCGACGTCGACGACATGTGGAAGCATGGATACCGGGACCGATTCTCCGGTCCGCACGCTGCACCCACCGGACACGTTCGAAGGGACGCAGGATGTCCAGCTCCACATCGGCCGGCGGACCTGACGAAAACCCCGGCGTAAACGCTTCCACCGACAAGGTGACCCGCGGCTCGTGGGTCCGGCTGATCGCCGTTCTTGTCGGGCTCACCGCGGTCGTCGGTGGGATGTTGCTCGCGTTCGCGCTGCCCTCCATCCACGGCGGACCCCACGAAATGAAGCTCGGCCTCGCCGGGCCGCAACCCGCAGTCGACGCCGTCGCGGGAAACCTCGCCCCCGACGAATGGACCGTCGTCCGCTTCGACTCCCCCGACAAACTCGTCGCCGGTATCCAGAAGCGCGAAGCTACAGGGGGAATCGCGTTCGCGGCCGACGGTGTCGATGTCTACACGGCCGCCGCGGCCGGCGCGCCCGGTGCCGCCGCCATCACCGCGGTCGGAACGGTCGTCGCCCAGCAGCAGCAACTGCCCGTGCGGACGCACGAGGTGGTGCCGTTTCCTGTGGACGACCCCCGCGGAGCCGGATTGACCGCCGCGGCGCTCCCGATGGTCTTCGGCGGGCTCATTCCGGCCATCGCACTGACGCAGCTGTTCCCCGGACGCAACCGCCTGTTGCTGCGCCTGGTCGGCGTCGTGGTCTTCGCGTTGTTCGCCGGGGCAGCCCTCACCGCCATCCTCCAGTTCGGTACCGGGTCGCTGGCGGGTAACTACTGGCTCACCGCCGAGGGTCTCGCGCTCGGCATGGGTGCGCTCGCGCTGACGGTCCTCGGCCTCGAGGCCGTGCTCGGGCCGGTCGGCGTCGCCGTCGGCGCTTTCGTGATGATTTTCATAGGAAATCCGCTCTCGGCACTGGGAACGGGAAGCAACTGGCTTCCCGACGGATGGTCCACGTTCGGACAGCTCATGCCCCCGGGAGCAACCGGTTCGCTCTTGCGCGCGAACGCGTTCTTCGGCGGCATCGGCAGCGGGTTCCCGAGCGTGGTGCTCGGCTGCTGGGTCGCGTTCGGTCTCGTCCTTGCGGGCATCGCCGCGCTGCGCGATCCGATCACCGACACCACAGCCGCTGATCACGAGTGAGCGGCGGGCGGCCCCGGATCGGGCCGCCGCCTCCCGTCAGCGCGTGAGAACGAGACCGGAGGTGGGCACGCCTGTTCCTGCCGTGACGAGCACGTTCTCGACGTCGTCGACCTGATTGCACGACGTGCCGCGGATCTGGCGAACCGCTTCCGCGATTCCGTTCATACCGTGTATGTACGCCTCGCCGAGTTGCCCGCCGTGGGTGTTGAGCGGCAGCCTGCCGCCGAGTTCGATGCCGTCGGCGACGAAGTTCTTCGCATCTCCACGATCGCAGAATCCCAATTCCTCGAGTTGCATGAGGACGTACGGCGTGAAGTGGTCGTACAACACCGCGGTCTGGATGTCCCGGGGGCGCAGACCGGATTGCTGCCAGAGCTGATCTCCGACGATGCCCATCTCGGGCAGACCTGTGAGTCCGTCGCGGTAGTAGCTCGTCATGATGTATTGGTCGGGTCCGCTGCCCTGCGCGGCCGCCGCGATCACGGCGGGCACCTGCTTCAGGTCGTTTGCACGCTCGGGAGTGGTGATCACGAGCGCGACACCCCCATCCGATTCCTGACAGCAATCGAGCAAGCGCAGCGGTTCGGCGATCCAGCGCGAATTCTGGTGGTCTTCCAGAGTGATCGGCTTACCGTAGAAGAACGCCTTCGGGTTGTTCGCCGCGTGCGCCCGGTCCGCGACCGCGACCGCTCCGAAATCGGCGCCGGTGGCGCCGGAGACGTGCATGTACCGCTGCGCCACCATCGCCACGAACGACGCCGGTGTGCTCAGTCCGTGCGGGTAGGAGAACGCGTTGTCGGTACCCGACGAATTGACCTGGGCGGCCAGCGTGCTGTTCACCTGCCCGTATCGCGCTCCGGACCGTTCATTGAATGCGCGGTAGGCGACGACCACGTCCGCCACGCCGGTCGCGACGGCCATCGCCGCCTGCTGCACGGTGGCGCATGCCGCGCCGCCGCCGTAATGGATGCGCGAGAAGAACTTCAGGCTCGGGATGCCCACCGAACGTGCAACCGCCACTTCGGTATTGGTGTCCATGGTGAACGAGACCAGACCGTCGACGTCGGCGGGGGTCAGTCCGGCGTCGTCGAGGGCGTCACGTACGGCTTCCGCCGCGAGGCGCAACTCGCTGCGCCCGGAATCCTTCGAGAAGTCGGTGGCGCCGATGCCGGCGATCACCGCCTTGCGTGACAACTCGCTCATGCGGCGTCTCCGATCACGAAGGACGCCTTCGCGGTGATGTGGTCGCCGAGTGCGTTGCGCCCGACGACATCGACCGTGACGAGGCCGTCGTCGACAGCCGCGACCGTGCCGGTGAGAGTGAGGGTGTCGTACGCGTACCAGGGCACGCCGAGTCGCAGCGAAATCGACTTCACGATCGCACGCGGGCCCGCCCAGTCCGTCACGTAACGCTGAACGAGACCGGTGTCGGTGAGGATGTTGACGAAAATGTCCTTGGAACCGCGCTCCCGGGCCTTGTCACGGTCGTGGTGCACGTCCTGGAAGTCGCGGGTGGCCAGCGCAGTCGAGACGACGAACGTCGGGTCGGCGTGGATCGACAGTGGCGGAAGCGTATGTCCGACCGTCACCGCATCGATACTCACGAATCCTCCTCGAGGGGCTTCCAGGCGTACAGGGTCCACGGCGCTCCGCCGGTGTCGTCGTCGCCGGGGAAGTCGAGATATATTGCCTCGACCGGCATTCCGATCTTCACATCCTGCGGTGCGACTCCGCGGAGTTCCCCGAGCATGCGCACACCTTCGTCGAGTTCCACGAGCGCGACGACGAACGGGACCTGTCGGCCCGGCACCTTCGGCGCGTGGTGCACGACGAAACTGAACACACTCCCCCGGCCCGACGACACGATGTACTCGGTCGTCTCGTCCTTCTCGAGCCACAGGGCAGGAACGGGCGGGTGCTGCAGCGCGCCGTCGGGCCGACGCTGGATACGCAACTCGTGGGCGGCGACACCGTCCCAGAAGAACTGCGTGTCGCGCGACGCGGACGGCCGCATCAGCCGGGACGGGTCCAGATCCTCGGGCACCGTCACGCGCGGAGCATCCGCGTCCGAGCGACCGGGAGGGGCGAATTTCAGTATGCGGAACAACATTTCGGCGACGACTTCGTCGCCCACCCGCCACAGGTTGCGGGTGGTGAAGAACCAGCCCTCGCCGAGGCCGGTCTTCTTCGGCCCGACCACGTCCTCGAGGGTGGATTCGATGGTCACCTGTTCGCCCGGCCGCAGGTAGCGGTGGTAGATCTGGTCGCAGTTGGTCGCGACCACGGAGGTGTACCCGGCGTCGTCGAGGATCTGCGTCATCCGGCCGAGCGGGTCGTCCTTCTCCCGTTCGGCGCCGAGGCCGCGCATCGTCCATACCTGGGCCATGGCGGGCGGTGCGACGAGGCCGCCGTGTCCTGCCGCCACCGCAGCGGATTCGTCGGTGTAGATCGGGTTGTCGTCACCGATCGCTTCGAGCCAGTTCCGAATCATGGGCATATTGACCGGATCACGGCCGAGCCGGGGCGCGGAGGGGCCGTCGTTGCGCACGCGTTCGGCGGCGGCAAGGATCTCCGCCGCGCCGCTCGCCGGATCGGTGTTCGGCGTGCCCGTCATCGCGGCACCCGGGGCATACCCAGACCCGCCGTGGCGATGAGTTCGCGCATGACCTCGTTGACACCACCACCGAAAGTGATGACGACGTTCCGCTTGGCCATCATGTCGAGCCAGCGAAGCAGGTCGGCGGTGTCGGCATCGGCAGGATCGCCGTGCCGTCCGACGATCTCCTCCGCCAGGCGGCACACCCGTTGGATGCGTTCGGTGGCAAAGACTTTCGTGGCCGACGCGTCAGCGATGTCGACGGCATCGTTTTCGCTCGCCGCGACCTGCCAGTTGAGAAGTTCGTTGAGCCGATGCGTCGCGTGGATTTCGCCGAGTGCACGACGCACGTCGGGCTCGTCCAGCAGGTCGTGGCGTCGCACCCACGCGTGCAGTTGCTCGTAGATGCCCTCGACCCGGCCCGCGGGTCCGAGCATCACGCGCTCGTGGTTGAGCTGTGTGGTGATGAGCCGCCAGCCCTTGTTCTCCTCGCCCACCAGCATGTTCGCCGGCACACGCACGTCGTTGTAGTAGGTGGCGTTGACGTGGTGCGCGCCGTCGCAGGTGATGATCGGCGTCCAGCTGAAACCGGGATCGGTCGTGTCGACGATCAGGATGGAGATCCCGCGGTGCCGCGAGTCGGCAGAACCGGTGCGGGCCGCGAGCCAGATGAAATCGGCGTCGTGCCCGCCGGTGGTGAAGATCTTCTGGCCGTTGATCACGTAGTCGTCGCCGTCCCGGACCGCGGTGGTGCGCAACGCGGCGAGGTCGGTACCCGCATCGGGCTCGGAGTAGCCGATCGCGAAATGGACTTCACCGGCGAGGATCGCGGGGAGGAACTTCCGCTTCTGCTCGTCGGTTCCGTACACCTGCAGGGTCGGGCCGACGGTCTGCAGGGTGACACCGGGCAACGGCACGTCGGCGCGCATCGCTTCGTTGGCGAAGATCTGCTGCTCGACGTCGCCGAACCCGCGGCCACCGAATTCGACCGGCCAGCCGACCCCGAGCCATCCGTCCTTGCCCATCCGGCGGACCACCTCGCGATAGGTGGGTCCGTGCCGTTCGGTGCGCATGATCGCGGCTTCGTCGGCAGAGACGAGAGTGGAGAAATAGCTGCGCAGTTCGGCTTGCAGCGCACGCTGGTCGTCGGTCAGATCGATAAACACCGGGCCCCCACGAGGTCGAGACGGTACGAAGCGCCGCCGAGCAGGCGGGCGAGATCCTTGGCGGTCGACGAATACCTGTGCAGCGGATACGTCATGTCCACGCCGATGCCGCCGTGCAGGTGGTGCAGCACCCGCATGGCCGGGGGAAGTTCCGCGGCGATCCAGTACGCCGTGACATCGAGATCGCCTGCCGCGTCGAGCCCTTCGGAGACGCGCCACACCGAGGACAACGCGGCGACGTGGAGTGTCCGGGCGGTGACATAGACGTCTGCGATCTGCTGGGCGACGGCCTGGAAAGTGGCGAGCGGCTTTCCGAACTGGTGCCGCTCACTGACGTGATGTGCGGTGAGTTCGGTTGCGCCCGAGAGCAGTCCGTCCGAGTATGCGGCGATGCAGGCGAGCGCGAGCCGGTAGAGCGTCGCCACGGCATCGGCGCCGTCGGTGCCGTCTCCGAGCAGGATCCCCACCGCACCGTCGAGCCGCATGGAGAACTCGGGATCACCGACCGCAGAGGGACTGGCCCTCAGCGTGACGCCGTCCGCCGCCGGATCGACCGCGACGACACCGGCGTCCGTGGGCAACAGGACGAACCGCGCGCGATCGGCGTACGGCACGGCGACGAACGATCCGGTGACGGCATGGCCACCGTCGACGGCGGTCGCGGTGGCTCCGGGCCGGCCGGGAAACGGCCGGCCCGGCTCGGCGAGCGCAGCGGAGAGGACCGCGCCGCCGGAGACACCGTCGAGCAAGGTGTTCTGCTGGCTCTCGGTGGCGAGCGCGAGAACCGGGAGGATGCCGAACCCGATCGTCGTCAGCGCGGGGATCCGCGCCGCCGTACGACCGACCTCGGTGAGCACGGTGGCGGCCTCGGCGACACCGAGGCCCGATCCCCCGAGTCGCTCAGGCAGGGCCAGTGACAGCAGGTCGGCGCCGGCCATCGCCCTCCACAGGTCTTCGTCGCCCAGGTCGCGGGCGAGCAGGTCGGCCGCGACGCCGGCCACGTCGTCCTGCGTCTCGTCACGTGCGAAGTCCACCGTTACCACCTCTTGCTAGAACGTGTTCCAGTTGTAGCACTTCGCGGTGTCCCGCGGGAAGCGCACCTAGTCCCGGGGCAGCCCGAGAAGCCGTTCCGCCGCGACCGTGAGGAGGATCTGCTCCGTGCCACCGGCGATCGTCAGGCATCGGGTGTTGAGGAATTCACGGGTGAGCGCGCCCTCCACCCAGCCCGCCTCGCCGGCAAGGTCCATCGCGAGTTCGGCGGTGTTCTGCCGCTGACGCACCCCGACGAGTTTGCGCACGCTCGAAGCCGCACCCGGATCGTGCCCGCCCAGTTGCGCGAGCGTTGTGCGCAGGTCCAGCAGCGACCCGGCGGTCGCCTCGCCGATCTGGACGGCGATGCGGTCGTTCGCGACGGCGTCGCCGGGATCGGACAACTCCAGCAGTTCTTCGATCGCCGCGCCGAAGGACGACTTGCCGCCCATGGCGACCCGTTCGTTCGCGAGGGTGGTGCGGGCGAGTTTCCATCCGCCTCCGAGGGTGCCGACCACGCAGTCGTCCGGCACGAAAACCGAGTCGAGGAACACCTCGTTGAACAGGGCGTCACCGGTGATCTCCCGCAGCGGTGACACGGCGATGCCTTCGGACTTCATGTCGACGAGGAAATACGTGATGCCCTTGTGTTTCGGGGCGTCGCGATCGGTACGCGCCAGGCAGATGGCCCAGTCCGCCTCGTGCGCCAGGGACGTCCACACCTTCTGCCCACGCAGAACCCAGCCGCCGTCCACCTTCTCCGCGGTGGTCCGGAGGGCCGCGAGATCGGAACCGGCACCCGGTTCCGAGAACAACTGGCACCACAGGATGTCGCCACGCAACGTCGGCAACGCGAAACGTTCGCGCTGTTCCGGAGTACCGTGTTCGAGGATCGTCGGCACGGCCCACGACCCGATCACGAGATCGGGCCGGTCGATTCCCGCGTCGGTGAGTTCCTGCTGGATGAGGATCTGCTCGGCCGGACCCGCGCCGCGTCCGAACGGCGGCGGCCAGTGCGGGGCGAGATACCCGGATTCGGCGAGCGCGGCACGGCGCTCGGCGTCGGGCCGACCCGCGATATCGGCGATGTCGGCGCGGATCCGCGCGCGGTCGTCCTCGTGTTCCGACAGATCGATACCCAGATGCCGACGAGCGCCACCGCGAACCAACTCGGTGACACGGGCACGCCAGGTGGTCGAGCCGCCCAGCAACTGACGGGCGGCGACGGCACGGCGGAGGTAGAAGTGCGCGTCGTGCTCCCAGGTGAAGCCGATGCCGCCGAGGACCTGGATCGCGTCCTTGGCGGTGTCGACGGCTGCGTCGAGTGCGACGGCGGCCGCGACCGCCGCCGAAACGGGAAGTTCACCCGGGTCGGTGTCGTCCGCTCGGGCGGCGTCCCACGCGACCGCTCTGATCTTCTCTGTGCGACACAGCATTTCGGCACACAGATGTTTGACGGCCTGGAACGCACCGATGGGCTTGCCGAACTGTTCACGGATCTTTGCGTACTCGACGGCTGTGGTCAGCGCCCATCCGGCGACGCCGGCGAGTTCGGCTGCGGCGAGAGCGGCCGTGACGTCGCGTACGAAACCGGCGGGTACCTCGACGACACGGTCTGCCGTGACGGTGACCCCGTCGAGGCGCACGTGCGCGAGGGCACGCGACTTGTCGATCGTGTCCAGCGGCTCGACGGTCAGACCGGCAGCATCGGCGTCGACGAGCGCCCAGCGTTCGGTGTCGCCGGACAGTCGCACGAGCACCGCCACCCCGGGCTCGGCGGCGACGGCCGGGCCGGCGTCTCCGGTGAGGACGAACCCGTCGGTTGCGGGTTCTGCCGCGACGCTCGAATCCAGCGCGAGGGCGGTCGGCACCGCACCTTCCACGAGTTGCGCGGTGGTCTTGGCTGTCGCGTCCCCGGCGCGGCCGAAGACGAGTGCCGCGGCCGCGGTGGTCAGCACAGGCCCCGGCGCGAGTTCGTGCGCGGCCTGCTCGAGCATGACCGCGAGATCGACGGTGGTGGCCCCGAACCCACCCGAGGCCTCCGGAACAGCAACACCGAAGAGCCCGAGTTCGGCGAGCGACGACCAGCCGTCACGCCACGAACCGCCGGGCTCCCGTCGTATGGTTGCCAATGGAGTTGTGGCTCGTGACCAGGCCTGTACGGACGCCTGGACGGCCCGCTGCTCTTCGGTGGTGGCGATACTCACAGCGGGTCTCCGCCTCTCGGAATGACATGGTTACCTAGAACGTGTTCTAATATGACACCGGTTCAGAGTCAAGGCGTGAGGATATGAAGTTATGGCCACCCCGTCCCGCTCACGTTCCCACGGCAACGGAACGTTGACCGCCCTCACCGAGGACGATCTCAGTTCCAACGCCCAGAAGGAACGCCGTAAGCGGATACTCGACGCCACCCTCGCGCTGGCGTCGAAGGGCGGATACGAGGCGGTCCAGATGCGGGCCGTGGCCGAACGAGCCGACGTCGCCGTGGGCACGCTGTATCGGTACTTCCCCTCGAAAGTGCACCTTCTCGTCTCGGCCCTCGGCCGCGAGTTCGCACGGATCGAAGGCAAGGGCAAGATCCCGCCGGGACACAGCCCCCTCGAACGGATGCATCTCATCCTCGGCCTCATCACCAAGGCCATGCAGCGCGACCCCCTGCTCACCGAAGCGATGACCCGCGCGTTCATGTTCGCCGACGCGTCCGCGGCCGCCGAAGTGGACCAGGTCGGCAAGCTCATGGACCGGTTGTTCGCCAGAGCCATGAACGACGGCGAACCCAACGAGGAAGAACTCGCGATCGCCCGCGTGATCAGTGACGTGTGGTTGTCCAACCTCGTTGCGTGGCTGACCCGCAGATCGTCCGCGACGGACGTCGCGCGCCGCCTGGAACTGACGGTCGATCTGCTGCTCGGCGACGGCGCTCGTTCGCCCTCCGCCGCCGGCGCCTGATGTAACGGGAAACACGGTCCCGCGGGGCGTTCCGGCATCACCTCGTGGCTCTTCTTCGCTTACCTTGGTTCGAGTGAGTGCCCACGACCTACCGATCGACCTCCGACGAGCCCTCGTCGCCGCGGCGCGTACGCCGCGCCTGCTGGTGGCAACCGACTACGACGGCACCCTCGCGCCGATCGTCGCCGACCCCGGGCAGGCATATCCCCGGGCGGACGCCGTCCGTGCGCTGCGTGGACTGGCCGCACTCCCCTCGACTTCGGCCGCGGTCATCTCCGGCCGCTCCCTGAAAGATCTCGCCGCGCTGTCGCGGCTTCCCATCGAGGTGAAACTCGTCGGCAGCCACGGATCCGAGTTCGACATCGGGTTCATCAACGAGATCGACCCCGCCGCCAAGCAATTGCTGACCGTGCTCGTCGACGGCCTCGCGTCGGTCGCCGAGCGATTCGACGGCGTGCACATCGAGGTCAAGCCCGCGAGCGTCGCGATGCACGTACGTAATGCCTCCGCCGAAGACGCCGAGCGTGCGCTCGAGATCGTCCGTGGCGACCTCGCGCTGCGTCCGGGCGTCCAGGCGACCGAGGGCAAGTCGGTGATCGAATTGTCCGTGGTGCCCACGGACAAGGGCGCAGCGCTCGACATCATCCGGCACCAGGATGCGGCCACCGCGGCGGTCTTCTTCGGAGACGACGTCACCGACGAAAAGGCATTCGAGTCGCTGCACGGCCCCGACGTGGGCGTGAAGATCGGCGACGGCGACACCGCCGCGGAGTACCGGGTCTCCTCCACCGAGGACGTCAACTCGGCTCTCGCGCTTCTCCTCGAGGAGCGCCGGACGTGGCTGTCCGGTGCGAGCGCCTCTCCCATCGAGCGGCTCACCATGCTCGCGAGCCCCCGGTCCAAGGCGCTCGTCACCCCCGACGGCAGCATCACCTGGATGTGCCATCCGGAACCGGATTCGGCAGCGCTGTTCGCACACCTGCTGGGTGGGGAACCTGCCGGTCATTTCACCATCGGCCCGACTCGCGAGTCGCTGCCGCTGAGCCAGCGCTACGTGGATTCCACGATGACGGTCGTCACCCGCTGGGCGGCGCTCGCGGTGGTCGATTACCTGCCGCACGACGTCGAGCCCGGCCGGACCGACCTCACCCGTGTGATCACCGGACGGGCGACCGCACTGGTGACCTTCGCGCCCCGTCCCGAGTTCGGACAGGGTCAGGTGACCTTGGAGGTCACCGACGACGGAATCCGGGTGATGGGCTTCAACGAGCCCTATGTGCTGCGCTCCCCCGGTGTGCGGTGGGACATCAGCACCGACGGTGCGCACCAGTCCGCACACGCCGTGGTGGATCCCTCACAAGGGGATGTCGTTCTCGAATTGCGTTGCGGTACGGACGATCTGAGTGAACACCCGGTCCCCGAGCTGGAACGTCGCGCACAGGCGGAAGCGTACTGGCGCGACTGGGCGAACAGCCTCGAACTCCCCCCGCTCAAGCCGGATCTGATGAAGCGCTCGGCGCTGACCCTGCGCGGGCTGGTCCATGCACCGACCGGTTCGATCCTCGCGGCGGCGACCACGTCCCTGCCCGAAGAGATCGGCGGCGTCCGGAACTGGGACTACCGCTACTGCTGGTTGCGCGACGCGGCACTGACCGCTCAGGCACTGGTGCGGGTCGGATCGCTCGAAGAAGCCGAGAACTACCTCGATTGGGTGCATGGGGTCCTCGAGACCCTGCCCGGACCCGAGCGACTGCATCCGCTGTACACGCTGGCAGGCGGCGCACTGCCTCCGGAAGCGGTCCTCGACAGCCTGCCCGGCTATGCGGGTTCGCGCCCGGTGCGCGTCGGCAACGCGGCCAACCAGCAGGTCCAGCTCGACGTGTTCGGTCCGATCGTCGACCTGATCTCCGAACTCGCACATCGTCGCGAGGAGCGCGGCATCAGCCATGCGGAAGCGTTGACCGATCGCGATTGGGAACTGGTCTGCGCGATGGTTCTCGCGGTCGAGCGCCGCTGGTTCGAGCCGGACCACGGCATCTGGGAGATCCGCGACAACCCGCGGCACCACGTGTATTCGAAGGTCATGGGCTGGCTCACCGTCGACCGGGCACTGACTCTCGCGGAGAAGTTCGGCCGGCCCGCCGGTGAAGGCTGGGCCGACCTGCGCCGCGAGATCGCCGAAGAGGTCAAGGAGAAGGGCTGGAACGAAGACGTCCAGTCGCACACCGCGGCCTACGACGGCACCGATCTCGACGCGGCGACGCTGTTCATCGGCCTGACCGGGCTGGTGGACCCGGACGACAAGCGTTTCCACGCGACCGTCCAGGCCACCGAAGCGGAACTGCGCAGCGGGTCGACGGTGTACCGGTACCGGCACGACGACGGGCTTCCCGGCACCGAGGGCGGCTTCCACCTCTGCGCGGCCTGGCTCGTCGGGGCGTATCTCCTCGTCGGACAGCGCAACGACGCCGAGGCACTGTTCACGCAGCTCGTCGCGGCAGCGGGACCGACCGGTCTGCTCAGTGAGGAATACGACCCCGTGGCCGAACGCTCGCTGGGCAACCACCCGCAGGCCTACAGCCACATCGGACTGCTGCGGTGCGCCCAGTTGCTTTCGGAGCAGCCGCGCTGACGAGCGGTTATTCCGCGTACCACTCGCGCTCGACGGCGCCCGATGTCTTTCCGAACCAGAGTTGGGTGTCGAGCGTCTCGAGCGCGGGAACGCCGGAATGCGCCGGGGCGGCGAGCAGCAGTTCGCCGGCGCGGCGGCCCTTGTCCTTCTGGGGCTGACGCACGGTCGTGAGGCCCTCGCGCAGCGCTTCGTCGATCCCGTCGAAGCCGGCGATCGACAGGTGGCCCGGCACGTCGAGCCCGGTCCGGTCGGCCCACGCGAGGGCGCCGAGCGCAAGCACGTCGGTCGTGCACATCAGTGCGGTGATGCGGGGGTTGACGCTCATGATCTGCGCCGCGCCCGACAACCCGTTTTCCGAGGTGTGCGTGTAGCGCTCGACGACAGTGAGCGAGGCCGGGTCCAGCCCGCCCGCCCGCATCGCGTCCTGCACTCCGAGGATGCGCTCGCGCTGCACGTGGAATCCGCTGCTGTCGAGGGTCGACAGATCGACGACACCGTCGTGGCGCTCGCGCCCGAGTCGCATGGACACGATACCGATGTGCCGGTGGCCGAGTCCGATGAGATGTGCGGCGAGATCCCGCATCGCGCCCCGGTCGTCGATGCCCACGACAGGGGTGTGCTCGAAACCGCGCGGCTGGTCACAGGCGACGATCGGCAGATTCCGTTCGAGCACCGCGGCCAGGTACGGATCTTCGGGCGGTACGGAGTAGACGACGAACCCGTCCACCGACGACCGGTGCACGACCTGCGCGGCTTCGGTGTCGGCGCGTCCGGGTCCGGCGGGGATGAGGAGCAGGCCTTGTCCGGCCGCTTCACATGCCTCGGACAGACCGGACAGGAACCGCATCGCCGCCGGATCGCGGAACGAGTAGCTCAGGGCTTCGGTGAGGAGAACGCCGACGGCACCGGCCTTGCGGGTGCGCAGGGACCGCGCCATCGGGTCCGGCCCGGCGTAGCCGCGGCGCTTGGCTACATCGAGCACGCGCTGACGCAGTTCTGCGGAGAGTTGGTCGGGACGGTTGTACGCGTTCGAGACGGTCGTGCGGGAGATCTTCAGCTCGGCGGCGATCGAGGCCAGCGTCGCCTGTCGGCGGGGCTGACGGGACCTGGGCATGAGGGGACGGTAGTCCAGTAGGGGGTCGTCCCAGCGCTGTGGGTGTCGTCCCAGGCTCTGTGGGTGTCGTCACGCGCAGGCGGGGACGGGCAGATTTGCCTCCTCGATCCGCTAAAGTGGAACGGTAACGATTACCAATAGCGATTGGACGCGCCCTCCGTGGCCGTTCGTCGGCTCTCGATGCAGGAGAAGACCACAGTGCGTTCGTCCTCCCGTGCCGCGTTCGCGGCCGCCGCCGTGGCTGCTGCGACCACACTGGCCGCCTGCGGTACCGCGACCACCGGACCCGACGACGACACGCTGCGCGTCGTCGCCTCTACGAATGTGTGGGGCTCGGTCGCCCAGGCAGTGGCCGGTGATCGCCTCGAGGTGGAGTCCCTCATCACCGAACCGTCGGCCGACCCGCATTCCTACGAGGCGAGCCCGCTCGACGCGGCCGCGATCAGCGACGCCTCGCTCGTCGTCTACAACGGCGGCGGCTACGACCAGTTCGTCGAGGACATCGTCGAGTCCGGCGGCGGTGACCCCGCCACGGTCGACGCGTTCGCACTGTTCGAATCCGGTGAAGGGTCCGACCTTTCCACGGGCCACGACCACGGCGACGACGCTCACGACACCCACGAAGCCACCGAGACCCCCACCGCCGGCAGCACGGATCACTCGCACGACGGACATGACCACAGCGGCGTCAACGAGCACGTCTGGTACGACCTCCCGACGGCCGATGCGGTCGCGCACGCGGTCGCCGATCGCCTCTCCGAACTCGATCCGGAGGGCGCCGACACCTACCGGGCGAATGCCGCCGCGTTCCACGACAATCTGCACGCCGTCGCAGATCTCGTAGCGTCGATCGCCGCCGACCACGCGGGCACCCCTGTCGCACAAACCGAATCCATCGGCACCTATCTGGTGACGGCCGCCGGACTCCGCGACGCGGTGCCCGCCGACTTCGCGAATGCGATCGAGAACGGCACCGACCCCTCGCCCGCCGCGATCGCCGCCACCCGGCAACTTCTCCTCGACAAGCAGGTACGCGCACTGCTCTACAACCCGCAGACCGAGGACAAGGTGAGCCGCGAGATGCGCACCGTTGCAGAGACGTCGGGAATCCCCGTCGTCGAGGTTTCGGAAACCCTGCCCGAGGGTCTCGACTACATTCAGTGGCAGAACCGAACCGCCGAGGCGCTTGCTTCCGCACTCGACACCGAATCCTAACCACCCGCTCGAGAAGACGGACTCTGGTGAACTCTTCGATACCCGGCCGCACGCACGCGGTCGAACTCCGCGGCGCGCGCCTGGCATTCGGTGATCGTGTGCTCTGGGACAACCTCGACCTCACGATCGAACCGGGTGAGTTCGTGGCCGTCCTCGGCCCGAACGGCGCGGGCAAGACCTCCCTGCTGAAGGTTCTGCTCGGCCAGCTTCCGCTCAGCGCCGGCACCGCGACCATCGCGGGATCCCCGGTCCGCACCGGGAACTCGCACCTGGGCTACGTACCGCAACAGAAGACGCTCGACGAGGGAATTCCCCTTCGTGGCCGGGACCTCGTAGGACTCGGCGTCGACGGGCACCGATGGGGCACCGGGATCCGGTTCTGGAAGCAGCGGAAGGTCGCGGTCGACGCAGCGCTCGCACAGGTCGGCGCCGAGGCGTACGCGGGAGCTCCCGTGGGTGCCCTTTCGGGCGGGGAGCAGCAGCGTCTGCGCATCGCGCAGGCACTCGTCGGCGACCCTCACGTGCTCCTGTGCGACGAACCGCTGCTCAGCCTCGACCTCGCCAACCAGCACCTCGTCTCCTCGCTCATCGATCGGCGCCGGCGCGATCACGACACCGCCGTCCTATTCGTCACGCACGAGATCAATCCGATCCTCCCGCTCGTCGACCGTGTGCTCTACCTCGTCGACGGCCAGTTCCGCATCGGAACGCCTGCCGAAGTGATGACCTCGGAGGTGCTCTCGGACCTCTACCGCACCGACGTGGAGGTCCTCGAAATGCGTGGCCGCCTGGTCGTCGTCGGGACCGGGGACGCGATCGACGCGCTCGGCAGCGCCGGCGGTCTGCGCCCGGGCGAGGGCGTTCACCATCACGACCACGAGGACGGCGTATGAGCAGCAAGTTCACCGACGCGATGGGACGGCTGTTCGACTTCCGCACCACCGCCGACCTCCTGCAGTACGACTTCGTCCAGCAGTCGCTCGTCGCCGGGGCGATCCTCGGACTGCTGGCCGGAATCATCGGTCCGCTGATCATCAGCCGGCAGATGGCGTTCTCGGTTCACGGCACCTCCGAGTTGTCGCTGACGGGCGCGGCCGCAGCCCTGCTGCTCGGCGTCTCGGTCGGGCTCGGCGCGGTCGTCGGTGCCGTGGTTGCCGCCATCCTCTTCGGGATCCTGGGAACCCGTGCCCGCGAGCGGGATTCGGTGATCGGCGTCGTCATGGCGTTCGGGCTCGGTCTCGCGGTGTTGCTGCTGTGGGCGTACGACGGCCGCACCGGCGCGGCGTTCTCGCTGCTCACCGGTCAGATCGTCGCGCCCGGAGGAACGGGCATCACCCTCCTCGCGACCTGTGCGGTCGTGGTCATCGGCACGATCGTCCTCATCTACCGCCCGCTGCTGTTCGCGAGCACCGACCCGGAAGTGGCCGCGGCGCGAGGCGTCCCGGTGCGGCCCCTGTCGATCGTGTTCGCGGTACTCGTCGGCATCACCGCCGCGCTCGGCGTCCAGATCGTCGGCGCCCTTCTCGTGATGGCGCTGCTGATCACCCCCGCCGCTGCGGCCTCCCGCGTCGCGAGCGGGCCGCTGGCCGCGACCGTCCTGGCGGTGATCTTCGCCGAGATCTCCGCGGTCGGAGGCATCCTGCTCGCACTCGCGCCCGGAGTGCCCGTGTCCAGCTTCATCACGACCATCGCCTTCGTCATCTACCTGGTGTGCCGGATGATCGGATCGTCGCGGCAGCGACGAGGTGCCGGTCGGACTGCGCACAGCGCGGCGCACTGACCCGACTCCAGCCGGATACAGGACTGCACGGCGGCCTCGTCGAGACCTTCACACCCGCCGTCACCGGTACAGACGGTAATCCTGGGCTCGGGCACGGGGTCGTTGCGGTTGAGGCATCTCCGCGCAGTCGGATGCCCAAAGAGTCGATGAACCTCTTTCCATCGCCTTCGGTCCGGAGTAGCCAGGCGCCCGAGTCTCATCCTCCTTGGTGGGTGGCGACGCGGATCCCCGTACGCCCCCAGCGCTTCCCGGTCGCCCGATCCCTGGTAGATCCAAGCAATACAGGGTTTGTGAAATGACGATACGAGGCATGTGCACAATGCAAAATTCCTACCGGGCGGTCGCCTCACGTCTATAGTTTCGCGCTAGCTGCTACAGCTACACGAGGAGCAGAAGGTGCGCAAAATTCCTGTGTTGTTGGAAGTTTCACAGACCCAGAAAGAAGCATTCGGCTCCTTTGAAGCCGCCTTGGCCTCACCGACGGATGCGGTTGTGGCCAGCGAATCGGCAATCGACAAGCTCGCTGGTTTCGGCGTAGAGCTCGCGACCGATCTGCCGCCGGTACCGATGCTCGACAGGAATCCCGAAAGCCTGACGAGGCTGGAGGAGTTTTCCTCTTATGAAGAGAGTCCGGACCTCATCGCATCGACCGTCGTGATTGCAGCGGACGTCGACACCGGCCGGATCGGGGGATTGCAAGAGCACTCGGACGTTCGAGTATGGCCCAACTCGCCTATCGGGCTTGTTCGAGAATGTAGTTGCGGTTCCGATGCCGGCTTGCCTTCAGAAGCTTGGGAGTTGTTCGATCTGGCCTCCTCAGTCGGCGGGGTCGACTGCCGACCCTTTCAACCAGCCGTGACGATCGATGCGATTCGGACGCTTCTCGGCGTGAAACGCGTGTGGAGCGACGGGTTTCGGGGGCAGAACACGGTCGTGGGGATCATCGACGAAGGAGTAAACGGTTCCCAGTACCCTGTTGTCGGCGGGTTTTCGCGCCCTAACGCTCAGCTTCCCGGGACAGCTCCTATCACCAGTCACGGGTCCATGTGCGCTGCGGATGTGCTTGTCGCGGCACCAGCGGCAAAACTCTACGACTACCCGTTTCTGGGCATCCAGAATTCGGGTGGAGCCCTCCAGATGCTGCAGGCAGCATTGACTCAGCGTCGCACGGATGGAACGCCCCACGTGTTGAACAACAGCTGGGGATTCGTGGGGGTGCCCCCTCAGCAAGACGAACCGAATCACGAAGTCTGGGCGCTGAACCACCCCGTCCATCGCAAGGTGCGCGAGGTCGTCGCATCAGGAGCGACAGTGCTGTTCGCGGCGGGCAACTGTGGAGAGGAGTGCCCGTCGGGTAACTGTCACAGTTCAGGGATCGGTCCAGGGAGGTCGATCCATGGGTCGAACAGCCTCGAGGAGGTGATCACCGTTGCAGCCGTGAACAGCAGGCACCAGCGTATCGGGTATTCATCGCAAGGACCCGGCATGTTCGAGCAGGCCAAACCCGACCTTGCCGCATACAGTCACTTCTTCGGGAACTTCGGGCCGGGTCGCCCCGGTGGCGAGTCCCCGGAATCGCCTTATGACAACGGCACGTCTGCTGCCACACCGGTCGCGTCCGGTGTGGCAGCGCTGTTGCTCTCTGCGTTTCCGGGCACGAGTCCGGCGGTGGTCCGAAACGCCCTCGTTGCAGGTGCAATCGACCTTGGTTCGCCGGGGTTCGACCAATTCACCGGCCATGGGGTGATCAACGCGGCGGTCTCGTATGCGCATCTACTCTCCAGCCGGTAGCGTGGAAGTATGAAGTGGTTGGTTACGGTACGTGGCGGTGACAGCTTGTCGACCGTCAACGAGCGCCTCCACGATCTCAACTGCGAAATCGCTGACGACAGTACGCTCGTCCCTTTGTCCGGAGATGAAGTCACCATCTCGGTCGACGGCCCCAAGGACCTGCCCAAGTTGCTGAAAGACGACGAGTTGATCACCGGTGTGTTCAACAGCAGCGACATTTTTCTGTCCTAGGAGTCCCAGCTAGCGGCGCGAGTCCTCTTCGTGTTTTGACATCTCTTCCCGTCACCGACCGGATCGCGCATTGCCCCCGGCCCTAGACTTGTCCCGTGCCTCGCATCGACCTCAACAGCGACCTCGGGGAAAGCTACGGGCAGTGGCGACTCGGTGACGACGAGACCATGCTCGGGCTCGTCTCCAGCGCGAACATCGCCTGCGGGTTCCACGCGGGCGACCCCTCGACGTTGCTCGACACCTGCCGGGCCGCCGCGAAACGCGACGTGCGGATCGGTGCGCAGGTGGGATACCAGGACCTCGCCGGCTTCGGACGCAGATTCATCGATGTGACGCCCATCGAACTGACCGCCGAGGTGATCTATCAGATCGGTGCTCTCGAAGGCCTGGCCCGGGTAGCGGGTTCGTCGGTCAGCTACGTCAAACCACACGGCGCCCTGTACAACGCCGTGGTGCACCACCGGGAGCAGGCCCGCGCCGTGGTCGCCGCGGTCTGCGCATACGACGATTCACTACCGGTGCTGGGCCTTCCGGGTTCGGTGTTCCTCGAGGAGGCCGAGCGCGCCGGGCTGCCCGTGGTCACCGAGGTGTTCGCAGACCGCGCCTACACGCCCGAGGGCACGCTGGTGTCCCGCCGCGAACCCGGCGCGGTCCTCCGCGATCCCGACACTGTGGCGCGGCGCGTGCTGCGCATGGTGACCGAAGGTGTGATCACGGCCCACGACGGCACCGAGGTGTCCGTAGCCGCCCGGTCGGTGTGTATCCACGGCGACTCCCCCTCCGCCACCGCGATGGCGGTCGCCGTGCGCGCACTGCTCGACGCCGAGAACATCGGCATCGAAGCTTTCGTATGAGGCACGACAGATGAGGATCCTGCCCACCGGAGACGCCGCGCTCCTCGCCGAATTCGCTTCCCTCGACGAGGTCCTCGCGTACAACCGGGCGCTCGACGCGGGCCGCCCGCCCGGCGTCGTCGATCTCGTTGCGGGCGCCCGAACGCTGCTGGTGCGATTCGAACCCGAAGTGGTACAGGCCGATACCGTACGCCGATGGATCAGCGAGACCGCACCCGAAGCCGGGGGCGCCGTAGTTCCCGAGGAGGTCGTGATCCGAGTGCGGTACGACGGCCCCGATCTCGAGGAGGTCGGTGAGCGGACGGGGCTGGGCACCGAAGGGGTGATCGCGGCGCATACCGGCCGCGCGTGGTCCGTTGCGTTCGGCGGGTTCGCCCCCGGATTCGCCTACCTCGCCGGGGGTGACGATCGGCTGCGAGTACCCCGGCGGGAATCACCGCGCACCGCGGTGCCTGCGGGTGCGGTGGGCCTGGCCGGCGAGTTCTCCGGAATCTACCCCCGGCGGTCGCCGGGTGGCTGGCAACTGATCGGCACGACCGAGGCCGAATTGTGGCAACCGGAGCGAACTCCTCCCGCCTTGCTGCGGCCCGGTGTGCAGGTCCGCTTCATCGCCGTCTGACATCCGCCCGGATCGCAGGGTGATCGCGGCCTTTCCTCGCCGGGTGGCGCGCGACGTCGACACATACGCCAAAATGGGCCCGTGGCGTGGTTCGAAGTTGTCTCCCCCGGTGTTCTCACGACCGTGCAGGATCGCGGTCGGCACGGACACGGCGGGTGGGGCCTCACTGCATCCGGAGCCGCGGACCGGTCGGCGCACGACGCCGCGAACAGGCTCGTCGGCAACCGTCCCGGGGCGGCCACCCTCGAAGTCACGGCCGGCGGACTCGTCCTGCGCAGTGCGGGTTCGACGATCGTCGCAGTGACGGGCGCTCGTAGCGAGGTCACCGTCAACGCCCGACCTCGCGGTAACTGGGCCCGAATCCGCTTGCACAACAACGATCTCCTGTCGATCGGCGCACCGTCGATCGGGCTGCGATCGTATCTTGCGGTGCGCGGCGGCATCGAGGTTCCGGAAGTGCTCGGAAGCCGCTCCACCGACACCTTGTCGGGCACCGGACCCGCGCCGGTACGGACGGGCGACCGGCTACCGGTGGGTGTGCTCACCGGCGCCCTGCCCGCGGAGGATCAGTTTCCGCCGCCCGCGCCGATCGATGATCGGGTCGAACTGCGGGTCACTCCCGGGCCACGCGACGACTGGTTCACCGCCGCGTCGATGGAGGCGTTGCTACGGGAATCCTGGATTGTGACACCGGAACTGGACCGGGTGGGTGTCAGGTTGCGCGGAAAGGAGCCTCTCCACCGGTCGCGCCACGACGAACTACCGAGTGAAGGCATGGTGCCCGGGGCTCTGCAGGTGCCCCCGGAGGGACATCCGGTCCTGTTCCTGGCCGATCATCCCGTCACCGGGGGCTATCCGGTGATCGCGGTGGTCGTGCGCGCCGACCATCGACTTGCAGCACAATTACGACCGGGCTACCGGGTGAGGTTTCGCCTCACCCGATAGCCCGGCCGCACAGTTCTACAGATCAGAGGGCGTCTTTCGCCACGGGCGAAAGCTTGCCGTCGATCATCTCGAGGACACGATCGCAGTGGACGAGCACGTCGTGGTCGTGGGTGACCATGATGGTGGCGACTCCTGCGCTGTGGGTTTCGTCCGCCAGAAGCTGGACGACCTCATGGCTGCGGGCACGGTCCAATGCTGCCGTGGGCTCGTCCACGAGCAACACAACCGGATCGGTGACGAGTGCGCGAGCGATTCCGACGCGCTGGCGTTCGCCACCCGACAGCTGACCGGGCCGCTTGTTCGCGCGGTGTGTCATGCCGACGGACTCGAGCAGTTCATGCGGATCGCGACCCGGCCGTCCGGTGATCGTGGACATCAGCCGCAACTGGTCGAGCGCGGTGAGCGACGGCAGCAGGTTGGACGACTGGAACACGAAACCGATCTGGTTGCGGCGAATCTCGGCGAGCTGACGCTGCGGCGTGGCGGTCAGATCGATATCCCGGAGGACGACCGAACCGCTGGTGGGCTTCGTCAGCCCTCCCGCAACGGCAAGCAGGCTGGACTTACCGGCACCCGACGGGCCGACGATCGCGACGAGTTCGCCCGGGGCGACCTCGAGGTTCACGTCGTCGAGCGCGGTCACGGTGGTGTCGCCGTCGCCGAACTTCAGGCCGACGTTCTTCAGGCTGAGACCCGTTTTCGTGGTGGTGGTGGCGCTCATCGATTCTCTCCCAGCGCTGTCAGGGGGTTGATACGGGTGATGCGCACGATCGCGATTCCGGCACCGATCAGGCCGAGCACGATCAGCATGACGGCGCCCTGGAGGATCGGACCCGTCTGGAGGGAGAACGGCATACCCGTGCCTTGGAGTCCGGATCCGAGGCCGAGACCGATCAGGACACCGACGGCGACCGACCCGACGAGGATGACTGCGGCCTGGAGGATGCTGTCGCGCATCAGGTACCCGGTGGACGCACCCATCGCGCGGAGGACTGCGAGTTCACGCAGGCGCTGAACGGTCCAGATGCTGAAGAATGCGCCTACGACCAGAGCGGAGATCGCGTAGAGGAACGCGATGATCATGGACATGGTCATCGTCTCCGCGGTGTAACCGGGCGAGGAGTCGAACGACTCTTCGACGGTCTTAGTCGCGGTCCCTGCGGCGGCATCGCCGGCAGCCAGGTCGGGTGCGCCGTCCGTTCCACGGATAGCGACGACGCTCGCCTGCTCGTACTCGCGGGCGTCCGTCACCTCACCGGCGGGCGTACCGGCATTGATCTCCTGCCAGGTGGTCAGAGGCACGTACGCGACGTCCACGTGACCGAAGGTGCGCTTGTCTTCTGTGAAGCCGACGACCGAGAGTTCGGTTCCGAGTCGGTCGACGGTGACGGTGTCACCGACTTCGACTCCTTCGTCCCGAGCGGTCGAGCTGAGGATGATGTCGTTCGTGCCGCTCAACTGCGCGCCTTCGGCCGCAGCGGGCTCGAGGAACGAGCCCGGCGTGATGCCGAACAGCGTGAGGTCGATCGCCGTTCCGCTCCCGGCGTGAGCATTGACGATGGCGTTGCCCATCAGCTCTGCGTTCGCAACGTCCGGCCGGGCAGCCCAGACCTCGGCCTGGTCTGCAGTGACGACCGATCGGGAGAACGCGGAATCGGACTTGGTGCCCTCCTCGAACGCGAAGGCGTCGACCGGGGTCTGCTTGAGACCCGAGACGCCGTCGTCGACGAGACCGGAAGACAGGCCGGAAAGGATCACCATGAGCACCGAAATCAGTGCGATGACCGATCCCATGAGCAATACACGGGTACGCGCGAACACAAGTTCGCGCACGGCGAGAAACATAGACGAGCTCCTGAGAGTCGGATCGATCGGACTTCGGCGCCTGGGGGCAGGCGGGAACGGAACGCAAGCCCGATTTCAACAGAACAACGGCGACTCTGCCAGTAAGGTTTACCTACGACAGGACGTAGTTTCGATGCGGATTCCGCACTCCGAAAACCTGGCCTCACCTGGTGTTTCTTTCACATCTCCGATCGGATTTCGCGACCCGAAATTTAATGACGACTTGTCGTCAAAGTAACGCCGAGCCGGCCCTGAAGAGATCTCGAGAAGTCTCGGATGCGGCTCGCGTGCCGCCCATCGGACCCGTCGAGGTGTACTCTTCGAGCGGTCCCCGAATTCCACGACCGATCCCGGAGCATCGCGTGCCTATTCTCAATGCCGGGCACACCGTGGCCGAGCACAAGTCGGCCACCCGTACCCGCATCCTGAGCGCATTCGCCGAGGTACTGGCGCGTGAGGGGTGGGACGGGGCATCGGTCAGGGCGGTGGCTGCCGAGGCAGGCCTCACCCGAACGGTGATCTACAACTACTACGCTGACAAGACCGAGATGCTGCTCGCTTGGTCGGCGCACGAGATCGAACGTTTCCTCGATCTCCTCGCCGACAAACTCGCGGGCATGGACGATCCGAGGAAGATGCTCGAGACCGTCGTCGAATTGGTGCTCTTCGAGTTCGCCGGTCCGCATCCGGTGACGCCGCCGGTGATGAGCCTGATCCCCAACGCCACCAAGCTGGAGTTCACGTCGCAGCTCAACGAGCTTGAGGACGTGGTCTACCGGATCCTGGTCGAGGGTGAGCGCACCGGTGTCTTCCACCTGATCGACGCGCGGTCCGCAAGTCGCTGCATCCTCGGCTGCCTGGACCCCCACCGCCAGACTCTCGCCGAGGGCGGCGCGGTCGACGAAGTGGTCTCGCGGGTCGTTCCCTTCGTGATGGGGGCCGTCGGTGCGCTCGACCGAGAGTCGCCCGGCGAACCTCACGGCGAAGCGGGATGCGCGACGATATGTGATGCAGGCGAGGGAAACTCACCGACGGAGCCCTGACCGGACGCTGCTCAGTTCTCCGAGCGGGTCTGCGGCTTCTCCCCCGGGGTCTTCGCGCCTGTCACCCGACGCACGAAGGTGACCACTTCGGCGAGCGCGCGCCGCGCGGACGGCGAGATCCCGGGCAAACTCAGGTATCCGTGCACCGCGTTGGCGTACTCGGTCAACGTGACGTCACCGCCTTTGCCGCGGAGCGCCTCCGCGTAGAGGACACCGTTGTCGCGCAACGGGTCGTGTCCGGCGACCTGGATCAGTGCCGGAATCGCAGCGCCGGCCAGACCGCCGCGCAAGGGTGCGGCAGTGGGAGCGTACGGGTCCGCGCCGGCGAGATAGAGACGGACGAACGCCCGCATGCCGCGCGACGTCAGGACCGGCGCCTCGGCGTGCTCGCGCTCGGACGGAAAGACGTCCTCCATCTCGGTTCCCGGATAGATCAGCGCCTGCCCCGCCAATGCGGGCGCGCCGGCCTGCGCGGCCAGATCTGCAACAACCGCGGCGAGGTTGCCACCGGCGCTGTCGCCCGCGACCACGATCCGTGTCGGGTCGACGCCGAGTTCTGCGGCATGCTCGGCCACCCACAGAACCGACGACCAGCAGTCGAATACGGCTGCGGGGTAGGGATGTTCGGGCGCAAGACGATAATCGACCGACACGACGACGCACGGCGACTCCACCGCCATGTGGCTCGCCCACCACTCGTCCTGTTCGGGATTGCCGAGCACCCAGCCTCCGCCGTGGAAGAGCACGACGACGGGAAGAGGACCGGACCCCGAAGCCGGTGGGCGGTAGATGCGCACGCGCACGACGACGGGTCCGGCGGGCGGCTCCAATCCCGCGATCTCGGCGGGCGGCAACTCGACGGTGCGGTCGACGATGTGCGCGTTCCGGTGCGGCCGGCCCGCGACCCAACGCCCCACCGGGGACGAAAGCAACTTTTCCCGGCGGACACGTCGAGCAGGGATGGCCTCGGGCGGCTCGTCGGCTATGGAGGCGCCGGTCAACCCCTCGAACAGGGCAAAGATTCTGGTACGCAGCGGGAGCGGAGCGGGCACAGCCGCAACACTAGAGGACTGCGGTCGCTTCCGGAACGGCTCCGTGCTCCGGACGGTGGATCCCGCCGAGGCACGTACCCCGCACGGGACGCGTCGCCTCGGACCGGAAACGGTCGCTCACCTGGGAGACGGTCCGGACGACATTGTCCCGCACCGTGATCCATTCCTCTTCACCCGCACTCGAGTGCACCGAGACGACGCCGTCGACCACGTGATCGAACGTGAAGTGCGACAGTGCCTTCGGGAACCGGTCGCGGCGTCCCCGCAACACCCGCCGCATGCGAGCACGCGGCGACAGGAACGAATCGATCAGATAGGCCAGCCATTCGGCGTGCCGGAAGAACTGCTCGTCACCGTCCCACGCCAGAGCAGAACCGTCGTCCGTGGGAACCCACTGGCACCACGACATCGGACGGCCCCGCGACGGCAGACCGTCCCGTCCCGCGTTGTGCGGCCCGCTCGGGGGGCCGGCGAAGGCCCGAAGGAACTCGATCTCCCCGGCGTTCAGAGGCGGTGATACCTCGAACCGACCGTCGAATCGAGCGCTGTACATACGGTGCCTCCCCACGTCGACTGTTGTGCTTCTTTACCCCGTCCTGAGGGGTTCCACACCGATCGGTATGCCCGAATCTTCCGATTCCGGAGCGAAACCTCGTCCCTCTCGAGAATTTCTGTTAACTTCCTCACGACATCTACGGGCGGGGACAGGGGCAGGGACGTGATGCGTCGGATATTGGCCGCGGTCATGGGCACAGCGATCGTCGGGGCAGCGACGATGGCGGGAGGCGGCATCGCGCACGCCGAAGACACTGTGCCACAGCAGTATCCACTCGGTCCGACGTTTCTCGACGGCATCGGGATGGAACTCGCAAACCCGGGAGGATCTGCACCCGGCTCCAACGACTGGTCGTGTGAACCCTCCGAGGAGCACCCGGACCCGGTGGTCCTCGTGCACGGAACGGCCGGTAATCGACAGGACAACTGGGCCTACCTGTCTCCGCTGCTCGCCAACGAGGGTTACTGCGTCTTCGCGCTCACCTACGGCAACTATCCCGAACTGCCGTGGCCGTTCAGTGCGATCGGCGGCCTGAAACCCATGGAACAGAGCGCCGTCGAACTGGCCGCATTCGTCGACCGGGTTCTCGAGGCCACCGGGGCGGAGAAGGTGAGCCTCGTCGGTCATTCGCAGGGCACGCTCATGCCCACGTACTACCTCAATCGCTTGGGCGGCAACACCAAGGTGCGAAACCACATCTCCCTCGCACCGCTGTGGGACGGCAGCCACGCGTTCCTGCTCGAGGCGACCTTCTCGCTCTTCGGCCAGGCAGGCCTGCGCGACGAACTCGAACAACTCGTCGCGACCGTCGGCTGCGGGGCGTGCCCGCAGGTACTCGCCGGCTCCCAGTGGTTCCGGGACCTGCACGCCGACGGCGTGTACGCGCCCGAGGTCCGCTACACCAACATCATCACGCGATACGACGAACTGGTGCTCCCGCACACCAGCGGATACCGCGAAGCCGACAACGCCACGAACTTCGTGCTGCAGGACCACTGCGAGGCGGACTGGGCCGAACACGTCGCCATCGTCAACGATCCGGTGGCGGCGGCCGTCGTCCTCAACGCTCTCGACTCGGACCACCCGCGACCCGTGCCGTGTGTGTCGGTCCCGCCGTTCACGGGATGGTCGCCCACCGCACCCGCGCCGTAGAAACGACCGCGACCGCCGAGGTGATCGGCGGTCGCGGTGTCGTGTGTCGGTCGGGTGACGCTACGCGCGGCGCTGCCGGGCGATGTCGGCGAGCACGACGCCCGCGGCGACGGACGCGTTGAGCGACTCCACGTCGCCGGCCATCGGGATCGACAGCACCGCGTCGCAGGTTTCGCGCACGAGTCGAGACAGGCCCTTGCCCTCCGAGCCCACCACGACGACCACCGGATCGGTGCCGTCGAACTCGTCGAGCGTGGTGTCTCCACCGGCGTCGAGACCGACGACACGCACACCCTGTGCCTGCCAGTCCTTGAGCGTGCGGGTCAGGTTCGTGGCTCGCGCGACGGGCAAGCGTGCCGCAGCGCCCGCACTGGTACGCCAGGCAACAGCGGACACCGACGCCGAACGACGCTGCGGAATGACCACACCGTGACCGCCGAACGCGGCCACCGAGCGGATGACGGCACCGAGGTTGCGTGGATCCGAGATGTTGTCGAGCGCCACCAACAGCGGCTTCTCGTGGTGCTCCTTGGCCCGGGTCAGCAGGTCGTCGGGATGCACGTACCGGTACGGCGGCACCTGGAGACCGATGCCCTGGTGCATTCCGTTGGTGGACAGACGGTCGAGTTCGGCGCGCGACACCTCGAGGATCGAGATGCCCATGTCGGCCGCCCGTTGCACGGCTTCCTTGAGTCGCTCGTCCGCTTCCGCTCCCACCGCGACGTACAGCGCGGTCGCGGGAACCTCGGCGCGCAGGCACTCGACGACCGGGTTGCGGCCCAGCACCATCTCCGGTCCGTCCTCGGGCTTGCGGCCGGCCGGACGCCGTCCACCGCCACGAGAGGTGTCCGTCGCCTTCGCGGCGGCGCGGGATCGCCGCGCTGCGGCGTGGTACGGACGATCCTCGGCCTTGGGTGTCGCACCGCGCGGTTCCAGACCACGACGACGCTGACCGCCGGAGCCGACGACCTGCCCCTTCTTGGTTCCGCCCTTACGAATCGCGCCGCGGCGCTGGGAATTGCCTGCCATCACTGTCCTGCTTTCAGAGACCACTCGGGTCCGTTCGGCGTATCGGTCACTTCGATACCTGCCGCTGTCAACCGGTCGCGCACCTCGTCGGCGATCGCCCAGTTCTTGTCTGCTCGCGCATTCTGCCTGCGGACGAGATCCGCGGAGACGAGCACGTCGAGCGCTTCCAGGGCCGCCGATCGATCGGCGGTGGAGTCACTCCAGTGTGCATCGAGAGGGTCGACTCCGAGAATTCCGAGCATCGCGCGCACCTGCGACGCGATCCGGACTGCCTCGTCGAGATCACCGTTGTCGAGTGCCTTGTTGCCCTCGCTGCGGCGGCCGTGGATCTCGGCGAGTGCCTTGGGCACACCGAGATCGTCGTCGAGGGCGTCCGCGAAGGCGTCCGTCCACGTGCCGACCGGAACCTCCCCCGCGCGGTCGCGGGTCTTGAGGACGAACGATTCGAGTCCCCGGTAGGCGGCGGCCGCTTCCTGGAGCGCTGCCTCGGAGTACTCGAGCATCGAACGGTAGTGCGCGCTGCCGAGGTAGTACCGCAACTCCTGCGGCCGCACCTTGGTCAGCACGTTCGGCACCGACAGCACGTTGCCGAGCGACTTGGACATCTTCTCGCCGCCCATGGTCACCCAGCCGTTGTGCAGCCAGTACCGGGCGAAACCGTCGCCCGCCGCACGCGCCTGCGCAATTTCGTTCTCGTGATGCGGGAAGACGAGATCCATTCCCCCGCAATGAATGTCGAACGTGCCGCCCAGGTAGAACGTGGCCATCGCAGAGCATTCGAGATGCCATCCGGGACGGCCGCGTCCCCACGGTGTCGGCCACGAGGGCTCGCCCGGCTTCGCTGCCTTCCACAAGGTGAAGTCGCGCGGGTCGCGCTTGCCGAGCCCTGCGCTCTCACCCTGGTGCACGTCGTCGAGTTTGTGCCCGGACAGCGACCCGTACTCGGGGTAGCTCTTCACGTCGAAGTAGACGTTGCCGTCGGAGGGGTACGCATGGCCCGCCGCGATGAGTCGTTCCATCAGGTCGACCATCTGAGTGACGTGCCCGGTCGCGCGGGGCTCGATCGACGGCGGAAGCACACCGAGCGCGTCGTAGGCCCGGTTGAACGCCCGCTCGAAGGTGGCCGCCCACTCCCACCAGGGGCGCCCGGCTTCCGCGGCTTTGCGAAGGATCTTGTCCTCGATGTCTGTGACGTTTCTCACAAACGCGACATCCATACCCTGGGCCGCGAGCCATCTGCGTAGAACGTCGAATGCGACGCCACTGCGCACATGGCCGATATGGGGCTCGCCTTGAACGGTGGCACCACACAGGTACACCGAGGCATGGCCGGGGACGAGCGGCACGAATTCCCGCACATCCCGCGTTTCGGTGTCGTAAAGGCGCAAGGTCACGACCGTCGATCCTACCGGTCGTCGCTCTGCTGCAGGACGAGCGCAGTGGCGATCGCCGCCACACCCTCGCCTCGTCCGGTCAATCCGAGGCCGTCGGTGGTCGTCGCGGACACCGAGACGGGGGCACCCAGCACGTCGGACAGCACGAGCTGCGCCTCCTCGCGCCGAGGCCCGATCTTCGGGCGGTTGCCGATCACCTGGACTGCCGCGTTGCCGATCGTCCATCCGGATTCGGCGAGGAGGCGGCGCACCTCGGACAGCATGGCCGCACCCGATGCTCCTGCCATCTCGGGCCGGTCGGTGCCGAAGACGGTTCCCAGGTCGCCGAGGCCGGCGGCGGACAGCAACGCGTCGCACAGCGCATGGGCCGCGACGTCTCCGTCGGAATGCCCGGAGCATCCGTCGGCGCCCTCGAACAGCAGTCCGGCCATCCAGCACGGTCGGCCCGCCTCGACGGGATGCACGTCCGTTCCGATTCCGACACGCACTACGGTTCAGCGCTCCTCTACGGTTCTGGCCCCGGCCGCGAGCAGCGCTCGCGCCAGGATGAGATCCAACGGTGTGGTGATCTTGAAGGCCAGCGGGTCGCCCGCGACGGTGTCGACACGCTCCCCGAGCCGCTCGACGAGTCCGGCATCGTCGGTGGCATCACCGACGTCGGTGTTCGCGCGGGCAAGGAGTGCGACGTCGAAACCCTGCGGTGTCTGCACTGCGCGCAGGGTCGCGCGATCAGGGGTGCCGGTGACGGCACCTTCGGCATCGACGCTCTTGATGGTGTCGGTGACCGGCAGCACCGGTATCACCGCGTCGCTCCCGCGGCGCAGTTCCGCCACCACTCGGGTGAACATCTCTGGCGGGGTGAGCGCCCGGGCCGCATCGTGCACGAGCACGAAGCGCGCGCCCGGTGCGCAGGCGAGCCCGGCACGCACCGAATCGGCACGCTCCGCACCTCCCGCAACGACCGATACCCGCTCCGAAAAGGGGGCGCGCACCAGTTGCTCCGCCGGTGTCGCGGCGAGTTCCGGCGGGACCACGACGACCACGCGGTCGACCTCACCCGAGTCGAGCATCGATTCGACCGCTCGATCGAGCATGGTCCGGCCGTCCAGTTCGACGAACGCCTTGGGCAGTTCTTCACCCAGACGAACGCCGCGGCCGGCCGCCGGAATGATTCCGACGACCGGCCCGTTGCGATCGTTCACTTGCTGTGTTCGGGGTTCTTCACGCGGCTCGCCACTCAGGACGCGGCTGCGAGAACCTCGTCGAGCATGCTCGCGGCGCGGACATCGTCCGTGCCTTCCGCGAGAGCGAGTTCGCCGACAAGGATCTGACGAGCCTTGGCAAGCATTCGCTTCTCACCTGCGGAAAGGCCGCGGTCCTGCTCCCGGCGCCACAGGTCGCGGACAACTTCCGCGACCTTGTTGACGTCGCCGGAGGCCAACTTCTCGAGGTTGGCCTTGTACCGCCGCGACCAGTTGGTCGGCTCTTCGGTGTGCGGCGCGCGCAACACCTGAAAAACCTTGTCGAGGCCCTCTTGTCCAACAACGTCGCGAACTCCGACGTACTCTGCGTTATCTGCAGGAACTCGCACTGTGAGGTCGCCCTGCGCGACTTTCAGAACCAGATATTCCTTCTGCTCACCCTTGATGGTGCGCGTTTCGATAGCTTCGATCAGCGCCGCACCGTGGTGGGGGTATACGACGGTGTCTCCGACCTTGAAAATCATGTGTCCCGTGCCCCTTTCGATTCACCGAGTTTAACACGTGACTACCCCGTCCTCCCATCAACGGTGCAGGTCAGGGGCATCGATACGTGAGCGCAGGGGTTGACAGGCAGTCGGTTCCGTGCATTATGTGACGTGTGTCACCCTTAGGGAGTGGGCATGTCCGGGCTTTCGGGCGGCGACATCAAAAGTTACGAGTTCCGGCCCCGCCGTACACAGGTCGCTCGCTGACTACTACTCTGCCTAGTGGATTGCGAGCCTTACTCGATGGAGGAACCCGTGACTGCTCTCAAAGCGCCGACTCGGCGAGTCGTGACCGCCCTCGCCCTGGCGGCCGGAGCGACGCTCACGCTGTCGGCGTGCGGTGCCGGCCAGATCAGCCAGACCGCCATTCAGGTCGCGGCGATCAACGGCAACAACGCCGAGGTCGGATCGATCGCGCTGCGCAACGTGCACGTGATCTACCCGAACTCCGAGGAGTACAGCATCGAACCGGGTGGCACCGCGCTGCTCGGCTTCACGGTGGTGAACCTCGACCCGTACACCCCCGACGTGCTCACCGACATCTCCACCGAGTTCGCGGACTCCGTGAATGCGGACGAGATCGAGATTGCTCCGCAGTCGTCCGTCGTCGCCGGTGAGTCCACCGAGACGGCCGCCCTCGACGAGGCTCCTCAGCCCGCGCAGACCGAGGAGACCCCGCCCGACGCGCCGAGCATCACGACCGTCGAACTGGTCGGCCTGAACGAGCTCGTCCGGCCGGGACTGACCGTGCCCGTCACGTTCTCCTTCGCCGAAGCCGGTGACCTGACCGTCTCCGTGCCGATCGACGCAGGACCGATCCTTCCGCGCGACGAGTCCGACATGTCGCCCATCGTCGGCGAAGCGCACTAGCGTACCCACAGTCCGAAAGACCCCGGTCGAGCACTGCTCGACCGGGGTCTTTCCTGTCGGGGCGGGCCACTATCCTCCGGCGGTGGCAAAAACCAAGTCGCTCTACCGCTGTTCCGACTGCGCACACACCGTCGGGAAGTGGGTCGGCCGCTGCCCCGAATGCGGGACCTGGGGGTCCATGGACGAAGCCACCCCCCAGCCCACGGCCGTGGCGGCGCGTGCCGGAACCACCCTCGCGCGCGCCGGCGCGGCGGCGGTGCTGCCGTCCACCCCGGCCACCCCGCTGTCGCAGATCGACGGCAAGGCCACCTACGCGAAGTCGACGGGTGTCGACGAACTCGACCGCGTGCTCGGTGGCGGCATCGTGCCCGGTTCGGTCGTCCTTCTCGCCGGAGAACCGGGTGTCGGCAAATCGACCCTGCTCCTCGAAGTGGTCCATCGTTGGGCGCAGCGCGGCAGCGACGAGCGTGCCCTGTACGTCACCGGTGAGGAATCGGCGGGACAGGTGCGGTTGCGCGCCGACCGGACCGGTGCGGTGCACGACCGGGTGTTCCTCGCGGCGGAGTCCGACCTCGCGACGATCTTCGGGCATGTCGAGCAGGTCCGTCCGACGCTCCTCGTCGTCGACTCGGTGCAGACGATGCTCGCCGCCGACGTCGACGGCGTCACCGGCGGCGTCACCCAGGTCCGGGCGGTGACGAGCGCGTTGACCTCGCTCGCGAAGTCCAGCGGCGTTCCGGTGCTCCTGATCGGCCACGTCACGAAGGACGGTGCCGTCGCCGGGCCGAGGTCGCTCGAGCACCTCGTCGACGTGGTGCTGCACTTCGAAGGCGACAAGCACTCGACGCTGCGCATGGTCCGTGGAGTGAAGAACCGTTTCGGCGCCGCCGACGAGGTGGGCTGCTTCGAACTCACCGAGAACGGCATCGTCGGGGTCAGCGATCCGTCCGGGCTGTTCCTGCAGCACCGCGACGAAGCGGTTCCCGGCACGGCGGTCACCGTGACCATGGACGGAAAGCGGCCACTTCTCGGCGAAGTGCAGGCGCTGGTGGTGCCCACCCACAACCCGTCACCGCGCCGCGCCGTGAGCGGACTCGACTCGGCGCGGGTGGCCATGGTCCTCGCGGTGCTCGAGCGTCGCTGTGGGCTCGGCAAGCTCGGCAACTGCGACGTCTACGCGTCCACCGTCGGCGGTATGCGGATCACCGACCCGTCCGCCGACCTCGCACTGGCGCTCGCGGTCGCCTCCGCGGTGCGAGATCAGCCGGTACCCGCCGGCACCGTGCTGCTCGGAGAAGTCGGCCTCGCCGGCGAGGTGCGACGCGTCGCGGGTGCGGGGCGCAGGCTCGCCGAGGCAAACAGGCTGGGGTTCACCCGCGGGGTGGTCCCGCGCGGCGTCGAGGGCGTGCCGAAGGGGATGAAATCCACCGAGGTCACCAATGTCGGGCAGGCCCTGTCGACGCTGTCCCGCTGATCACGGGCATCGTGCCGCCCCCGCATGCGAACATATGTTCGTGTCCGATGAAGCCACGATCCTGCATGCCGACCTCGACGCGTTCTACGCGTCGGTCGAGCAGCGCGACGATCCGTGGCTGCGGGGAAAGCCCATCGTGGTCGGCGGCGGCGTGGTCCTCGCCGCCAGTTACGAGGCGAAGGCCTACGGAATCAAAACCGCGATGTCGGGCCGCGCGGCGCGAGCACTCTGCCCCGAGGTGATCTCCGTTCCGCCTCGCATGGAGGCCTACACGAAGGCGTCACGCGACGTGTTCGCCGTATTCGACGACACGACGCCGATCGTCGAGGGCATCTCCATCGACGAGGCCTTCCTCGACGTGTCGGGGGTGCGCCGCATCTCGGGCGAACCCGTCGAGATCGCTGCACGACTGAGGCGCGCAGTGGCCGACGAGGTCGGCCTGCCCATCACTGTCGGCATCGCCCGCACGAAGTTTCTCGCCAAGGTCGCGAGCGGTGTCGCGAAACCGGACGGACTGCTCCTCGTTCCGCCCGACGGCGAACTCGACTTCCTGCATCCCCTGCCGGTCGAACGACTGTGGGGCGTCGGCAAGGTCACCGCCGCGAGACTGCACGCCCACGGGTTGCGGAAGGTCGGCGACATCGCCCACCACTCCGAATCCGATCTCGTCGCCCTCCTCGGCGGGGCGTCGGGACGTCATCTGCACGCCCTCGCGCTCGGACACGATCCGCGCGCCGTCCGGCATCGCGGGCGTAGTTCGATGGGCGCCCAGCATGCCCTCGGCCGGGGACCACACAGCGCAGAGTCCGTGGAGGCGACGCTGCAACTACTCGTCGACCGGGTGTGCCGCCGCATGCGACGGGCACATCGCCTCGGGCGCACCGTCGTCCTGCGACTGCGGTTTGCCGATTACGCCCGCGTCACGCGGTCGCACACACTCGGTAGTCCCACGGCACGCACCGACCTGATCGGTGACGCCGCCCGCGAACTTCTCGCGTCGGCTCGCCCGCTCATCGCCGAGCGAGGCGTGACACTGGTGGGCATCGCCGTCACCAACCTCGACGGGGAGGGCACCGAGCAACTGGAGTTGCCTTTCGACGCCGAGGTGCCGACAGGCTCCCCGCGGCCGGACGCAGCGGCCGCCGAAACGCCGCGCCGACTCACGCATCCGCCGATCGACCGGCACGCACTCGATTCGGTTCTCGACCACCTGCACGGCAAGTTCGGCGCGGGCTCGGTGACGTCCGCGACGTTGCTCGGCCGCGACCATCGGCCCGGCGTACCGCTGCTGCCCGACGTGCAGGCGTGATGTCCGAGGTCGCGCCGGAGATGTCAGACGGCGGAAATGTCGTGGTCGCTTGCGGGCAGACCGTCGACGAAATCCTTCCCCTTGGCGAAGTGCTCGTGTCCGACCACGATGAACAACCCGTACGACGACCCCACGACGACGTCGGGATCTGCGAGCGGTCCGTCGACGATCCGCGCCTCCGAACGGGTGTAGACCTTGCGACGCACCGTGCCTTCGACACGGGACCGCAGTTCGAGCACCGCACCGAGGGGAATGGGACGCGCGAAATCGATGCCCAGATGCGCGGTGACCACAGCCGACCTGAGCGCAGCGTTGCACGCCATTCCCTGCGCTTCGTCGAACGCCGTCATCAAGATGCCGCCGTGGATGAATCCCGGCCCGCCCTGGTAGCGCTTGGCGACCTCGAACCGGCCGATCACCTCGAGACCCTCGCCGGTGGTGAACTCCATACCGAGACCGGTGGGCTGGTCGTCTCCACATCCGAAGCACTTGGACCAGTGCTGGGGAACGGTGGCGCCCGGGCCGGGGTGGTCCGCGGGAAGTTCGGGTACAACGAGGTCGTCGGGCAAGATCCAGGTACTGCTCATGAACAAGTAATGTAGTTGCGCGGTCACGGGAGCCTTTTTCTTCCCTCCCCAGAATGTGACCACGACCGCAGGGTCCGGGACACGGAAGGAATCTGCCACATGACCGAGTCGGCGCGGTCCGCGACGCTGAGCGACACCATCGCCCGACTCGCGCCCGGTACCGCCCTCCGCGACGGACTGGAACGCATCCTGCGCGGCCGGACGGGTGGACTGATCGTTCTCGGATTCGACGAGAAGGTCGCGGCGCTCTGCGACGGCGGGTTCGAACTGGACGTCGAATTCGCCCCGACCCGGATGCGAGAGCTGTCGAAGATGGACGGGGCCGTCGTGGTCTCCACCGACGGCACTCGTATCGTCCGCGCCAACGTCCAGCTCGTGCCCGACCCGAGCATCCCGACGGTCGAGTCAGGTACCCGGCACCGAGCAGCGGAGCGCACGGCCATCGAAACGGGCTATCCCGTCGTGTCGGTGAGCCAGTCGATGAGCATCGTCAGCGTGTACGTCGCGGGGCGCCGCCACGTGATCAACGATTCCGCGACGATCCTCTCGCGCGCGAACCAGGCCGTCTCCACCCTCGAACGCTACAAAGCGCGGCTCGACGACGTCACGCGGCAACTGTCGGTGGTGGAGATCGAGGACATCGTCACGCTCCGCGACGCCCTCACCGTGGCGCAGCGGCTCGAGATGATGCACCGTCTGTCGGTGGAGATCGAGCAGGACGTGCTCGAACTCGGCACGGACGGCAGGCAGTTGGCGCTGCAGCTCGAGGAACTCGTCGGCGACAATCAGCTCGCCCGTCAGCTGATCGTCCGCGACTACCTGTCGGGCGACGACGCCCCCTCGACACTCGATGTCGAACGGGCGATGGACCGTCTCGCCGGTCTCAGCGACCCCGACCTGCTGGACCTGACCACCCTCTCGCGGGCGTTCGGTTATCCCAACACCATCGAGGCGCTGGACGCGCCCATGAGCCCCCGTGGCTACCGGGTGCTGCACCGCGTGCCGCGATTGCAGTCGCAGCAGATTCACCGCCTCGTGGCCGCGTTCGGCACGTTGCAGGGCTTGCTCGCCGCGACCGCGGCGGATCTGCAGGCGGTCGACGGCATCGGTGCACTCTGGGCGCGGTACATCCGCGAGGGACTCTCACGGCTGGCCGAATCGGCCATCAATCACTACGACTGACGCCCGGTTCAGGGCGTGATGTTGAACGGCTCCGGCGTGCTGCGCAGACCGCCGAGCTGACCCACCACCGTGTAGGCCCCCGGGCCGACGGGTTCGCGCGGCGTCTCGCATCCCGGCTCGGACGTCGAGGCGGACCACTTGACGGAGTAGGCGGCCTGATCGCCCGGTTCCAGGGTGCGCATATCGGTGGTCGGCTCCGCGAAGCAGTCGGTGTTCGACCAGAGCCGCTCGTTCCCGTCGAGGCTGTACACGAGCACCTGCTGAAGCCCGGCTCCGAGGTCGCGGTCGCACTTGGTGGTGCCGATGTTGGTGATGACGATCGTGAACCCGGGTTCGGTACCGACCTGGTAGTTCGGCTCGTCGGCGGTGACGCGCACCGCGAGCGACTGGTCGGGGCATTGACCGGGCGGAGCCGTCTCCGACGATGCCGCCGTGCCGGACGGCGTGGTCTCGGATTCGCCTTCCGACGCCGAGGTGGTGGAACCGGACGTCTCACCGCCCGAGTCCGACGACCCGCTCGACGAGCCCGTGCTCTCGCTGCCCGCGCTCTCCGCGGAACTTTCGGGCGCACTCGTGCTCGAGGTCAGCGTGGACGCGGCTGCGGCGGGTTCCGGCTCGGCATCACCGCCGCCGCCGGTCAGGGCGACGACGAGCCACACGACCAGCGCCAGCACGACCACCAGGACGGTGATCGCGAGGATGCGTCGTCGCCGGTAGATCTCGGGGGGCAGCGGGCCGGTTGGTTCGAACACGCCTCACACGGTAAGTGCCGGGCCGGACCCGCTGCGGCATAGCGCCCGGCGTGTCGCTCAGTCCGAGGTCACACCGATGTCACCGATGTGCCCCTGCAACTGGACGTGACCGTCGTCCAGCTTGTAGGTGACGCCGACGATCGCGCACCGTCCGTCGGCAACTCGTTCGGCGATGATCCGGGACCGGTCGGTGAGGAGCAGGCCCGTTTCGACCACGTGGCGACCCTCGAGTTCGTCGACCGTGGACAGGCCGTCCGCGCGGCCCATCAGGATCGACGGAGCGACCCGCTCGATGATGCTGCGGATGTGCCCGCGGGGAACCTCGCCGGTGTCGAGTGCTGTCAAGGTGGCACCGACGGCGCCGCAGCTGTCGTGACCGAGCACCACGATCAGCGGAACCCCGAGCACCTCGACTGCGTATTCGATCGAGCCGAGAACCGAGCTGTCGATGACGTGGCCGGCAGTCCGGACGACGAACATGTCACCGAGGCCCTGGTCGAAGATGATCTCGGCAGCGACACGGGAGTCACCGCAACCGAACAACACTGCGGTGGGATGCTGTCCGTTGACCAGTTCGGCCCGTCGGTCGATCCCCTGGCTCGGGTGCAGCGGGGTACCGGAAACGAACCGCTGATTACCCTCGGTCAGAGCTTTCCACGCGGAGATCGGGTTTGAATTGGGCATAAGGGCATTATTCACCCGGGACCTTCGCGACCCTCACGCAGTGGTCCCACTGCCGTGCACAAAGGTCCCGTATCCGGGACAGGAGGAGAAGAAATGCCTGTTGACGCCACATCGCTGGTGCGTTGGTACGCCGCGGAAGCACGCGACCTGCCGTGGCGCCGCGACGGTGTGACGGGCTGGCAGATCCTCATGTCCGAGGTGATGTTGCAGCAGACCCCGGTCGTGCGGGTCGCGCCGATCTGGGAGGAGTGGGTACGCCGCTGGCCGGTGCCGTCGGCGATGGCGGCGTCGAGTCAGGCCGACGTTCTGCGCGCGTGGGGAAAGCTCGGATACCCGCGTCGCGCGTTGCGCCTGCACGAATGCGCGGGGGTGCTCGCCGCGGAGCACGGCGACCGGGTCCCCGAGGACGTGGATGTGCTTCTCACGCTGCCGGGTGTGGGCGCCTACACCGCGCGGGCGGTCGCGTGCTTCGCCTACGGCCGGCGTGTTCCTGTGGTCGACACCAACGTCCGCCGAGTCGTGGCGCGCGCCGAGCACGGCCGGGCCGAACCGGGGAATCCGTCCACCACGCGGGATCTCGCCGATGTCGAAGCCATGCTTCCGCGTGCCCGCACACGTGCGGCGACGTTCTCCGCTGCCCTGATGGAACTCGGCGCGACGATCTGCACCGCGCGTACCCCCGACTGCGGCCGGTGCCCGCTCCCGGAATGCGCCTGGGTGCAGGCGGGCCGCCCGGCCCACGACGGTCCCGCGAAACGCGTGCAGAAGTTCGCCGGCACCGACCGTCAGGTGCGTGGACGCCTGATGGCCGTTCTCCGGGACAGCACGGGGCCGGTGGAACGTCCGGTGCTCGACAGTGTGTGGCTCACCGACCCCGGCCAGCGTGACCGGGCACTGCACTCACTTCTCGTCGACGGACTCGTCGAACAGACCGACGACGGCCTGTTCGCCCTTGCGGGGGAAGCGGGGCCCCGCCAGGTTGTTCCGAGCGCGGTGGGGATCACGACAGAGTCGTGAGAAACCGTTCGACGACCGCGCGGTACTCGTCGGGCCGGTCGTCGTGCACGAGGTGTCCCGCACCCGCGATGCGGACGTAGTCGGTTCCCGGCCGCGTCGCCATCTCCCGCATCTGCCCGGGCGGCGTGATCGTGAACTCCCCTTCGACGAGCAAGGCAGGCACGGTCAGTCCCGTCCACTGGTCCCAGAAGTGCCGTCGTCCCCACTCTTCCGAGATGTCGCGGAAGGTCGCGACGTCACCGTGCAGGTACCAGCCGTCCGCGCGACGCTCGAACGAATCGAGGAAGTAGCGTCCGGCGACCGGGCCGAAGAAGTCGATCACCGCGTCGTCGTCGGGGAACGGCTGCGGCCACTGCGACACCATCGCCGCCCAGTTCTCGGCGGTACGGCCGCGGAAATCGGGTGCCATATCTTCGAGGACGAGCGCAGTGACCTTTCCGGGATGCGCTGCGGCCAGACACCACGCGTGCAGCGCGCCCATCGAATGCCCGATCACGACGAACGGTCCGGTGTCGTCGGGAAGGTGCGCAGCCACATCGGCGACGAACGCTTCGGTGCACAGATCCGCCGGCGCCGGGCGACCGTGGCCCGCCGCGTCGAACGAGTACACGTGCCCGTGCTCCCGGAGCCACGGCACCTGGCGACGCCATGTCCGCGCGCTGCCCATCAGACCGTGCAACAACAGGATCGGCCGTCCGCTACCACCTTCGTCATGCAACACAGTCGCCCAAGGTAGCGGAGTAGTCTCGCGCTCATGGCAGTCGTGAAGATCAACGCAATCGAAATCCCCGAAGGCGCCGGACCCGAGCTGGAGAAGCGCTTCGCCAATCGCGCGCACACGGTGGAGAACTCCCCCGGATTCCTGGGCTTCCAGTTGCTGCGTCCCACTGCGGGCGAGAACCGCTACTTCGTGGTGACCCAGTGGGAAACCGAGGAAGATTTCGCGGCGTGGCGTGACGGTGGCGCCCGCGCCGCGCACGCCGGCGAAGCGAAGAGCCCCGTCGCGTCCGGAGCGTCGCTGCTGGAGTTCGAAGTCGTACTGGACGTCAAGAAGTCCTGATGACCGGGCCCGGAGGCTCCGGGCGCGGGTTGACGTATCCGGAGGTCGGCGCGTCGCTGGGCGTGCTACCTCCCGGATACCACCACCTCGACGTGGAGCGTGAACTCGGCAGCGGCCCTGCCGTGTTCGACACCGCCGTTGCCCGGTTGTTCGCGTGGGACATGCACCGCGCAGCGGGGATTCATGTCGCCCGAGGTACGCCTGCGGCGGCGGTGGGCGCCGAGGTGCAACTCGGATTCGGCGTCGGTCCGCTGCGGCTGACCGCAGGGTGCCGGGTGGTCGAGGTCGTCGACACCCCGCAGCGTCGCGGATTCACCTACGGCACCCTCGCCGGGCATCCGGAGGTCGGAGAAGAGAGCTTCCTCGTCGAACACCGCGCCGACGGGCGGGTGGTCGGGCGGGTGATCGCATTCTCCCGGCCCGGCCGCTGGTTCACGCGGCTCGCCGGCCCGGTGGGACTTCTCCTGCAGCGCCGGACTGCTCGCCGTTATCTGGCGGCGCTCGGCGACTGATCCTCGCCTGCACGCGCGTCCGCGTCGTCGATCGCGCGTTGCAACAGCATGTGGAAGACGTTCTCGGGTTGTGCTCCCGACACTGCGACCGCCCGGTCGGCGACGAAGAACGGGACGCCGGTGACACCGAGGTCGCGTGCCTCGCGCAGATCCGCGCGCACCGCATCCGAGGCTGCTCCGGATTCGAGATCGGCGCGGACGGCGTCCGCGTCCAGACCCACCGACGAGGCGATACGCATCAGGGTCTCCCGGTCGTCGACGACCTCGCCTTCGACGAAATGCGCCCGGAACAGCGCCTCGAGCAGCGCGTCGCGCTGCGCACCGGCGAGATGCAGCAACCTGTGTGCGTCGAACGTGTTCGCCGAGATCACCGTGTCGAAGTCGATGTCCAGGCCGACGTCGGCGGCCGCTGCGGAGACCTGGGAGAACATCTGCCGGACCTGCTCGACGGGCATGCCCTTCATCTTCGCGAGCGCCTCGGACTCGGGTGTGCGGTTCCCTACCGGCGTGTCCGGCGCCAACTGGTACGAACGCCACGTGACGCGGACACGGTCACGGTGCTCGAACGTGCCGAGTGCCGCAGTGAACCGGCGCTTGCCGATGTAGCACCAGGGACAGGCGATATCCGACCACACTTCGACGTGGACGGTGGACGGAGCAGCGTGTGGAAGGGTCACGCACCCATCCAACACGCTCGCCCCGCCCGGTGTTCCCTCAGGAGTCGTCTTCCCTCAGGACTCGAGGGCGGCGTCCAGCGAGATGTCCACTCCGGTCAGAGCCTTGCTCACCGGGCAACCCGCCTTCGCGTCCTCGGCTGCCTTCGTGAAACCGTCGGCGTCGAGTCCGTCGACCTCGCCGCGCACCTTCAAAGTGATACCTGTGAGCCGGAAACCGCCGGCCGGGTCCGGTCCGAGCGACACATCGGCGCTGACATCGAGGCTTTGTGGGGTTCCGCCTGCTTCCGCGATGAGTGCGGACAACTGCATGGCGTAGCACGCCGAGTGGGCGGCAGCGATCAGTTCTTCGGGGCTGGTGGTGCCGTCGGCGTTCTCCGCCGACCGCTTCGGGAACGAGACGTCGAACGTGCCGCGTCCCGAACTCGTCAGTTCCACCTGTCCGGAGCCTTTTTGAAGATCACCGTTCCAAGCGGTTCGCGCGGTCCTTGTGGGCATCGTGTAGTCCTTCCTGTCGTTGTCGGCTTCCTCGGTCGCGTACCCGTCCCCGGCCGAACCCACACCCGCGCGCCTCGCCGGCAACACGTGGGCCGGAAGGTCTCGATACGGCATCGCTCGTCGGATTCACGACAAGACCCGTCGCCCACACCGCCGATGCTGCTTGCATGACCACACCCCAGCACGACCCTCGTCCTCTGTTCCGCGGCGCGCTCGGGTGGGCGGGCGACCTGTTCGCGTGTGTCCGGCCCGACCAGCTGACCGATCCCACCCCGTGCACCGAATTCGACGTCCGGACCCTTCTCGGTCATCTCGCCTCGACCATCGACCGCGGGCGGGTCATCGGTGAGGGTGGGGATGTGCACACGGTTCCCGAGTCCCTCTCCTCGTCCGACGACGATTGGCCCGGCACATTGGACGCCGTCACCGAGCGGTACTGGAAGGTGTGGAGTGACGACGCACTCCTGGACACGTCCGTCACGGCACCGTGGGGGACATTCCCGGGCCGGGCCGCGGTGCTCGTCTCGCTCAACGAGGTACTCGTGCACGGCTGGGACCTCGCTGCCGCCACCGGACAGGACACGGAGGCGGACCCGCAACTGGCCCAGGCTGCCTACGAGGTCATGCAGCGAGTCCTCCCCGCGTCGCCGCGGGAGGGCCTGCCGTTCGGGCCGGTTGTCGACGCGGCACCGGATGCGGGACCGACCGAGCGGCTCGCGAACTGGTGCGGCCGGGTGACCGAGCCGTGGATGCGCCGCACCGGCACCTGACGACACGACCACCTCGACGCCCGAGGGGCGGCACCCTTGCGGGTACCGCCCCTCGGCGTTGTTTCCGGTTCGATGTCAGGCTTCCGGATCCCCTTCGGGAGTCTTCGCCATGACGACCGCCGGGGTGTCGGGCACTTCGGCCGGCTTCTCGCTCGGCGTGAACGTGAACTTCGCGTTCTCGCCGGCGCCTTCGCCGTCCCAGTTGTCGACGTCGACGAGCACGATCTGGCCGGGGCCGATCTCGCCGAACAGGATCTTCTCGGAGAGCTGATCCTCGATCTCGCGCTGAATGGTGCGACGGAGCGGACGAGCGCCGAGAACCGGATCGAAACCGCGCTTCGCGAGCAGCGACTTCGCCTTCTCCGTGAGCTCGATGCCCATGTCCTTGTTCTTCAGCTGCACCTCCACGCGTCCGATCATCAGATCGACCATCTGGATGATCTGATCCTTCGTCAGCTGGTGGAAGACGATGATGTCGTCGATACGGTTGAGGAACTCCGGCCGGAAGTGCTTCTTGAGCTCGTCGTTGACCTTGTTCTTCATCCGCTCGTAGTTGGACCCGCTGTCGCTGCCGTGGGTGAAGCCCAGGCCGACAGCCTTCGAGATGTCCGACGTACCGAGGTTCGACGTGAAGATCAGCACCGTGTTCTTGAAGTCCACCGTGCGTCCCTGACCGTCGGTGAGACGGCCGTCTTCGAGGACCTGCAGGAGCGTGTTGTAGATCTCCTGGTGGGCCTTCTCGATCTCGTCGAAGAGAACCACGGAGAACGGCTTGCGGCGCACCTTCTCGGTGAGCTGGCCGCCCTCTTCGTACCCGACGTAGCCGGGAGGGGCACCGAACAGACGCGACGCGGTGAACCGGTCGTGGAACTCGCCCATGTCGATCTGGATGAGCGCGTCGTCCTCGCCGAACAGGAAGTTCGCCAGCGCCTTGGACAGCTCGGTCTTACCGACACCCGACGGTCCGGCGAAGATGAACGAGCCGGACGGACGCTTCGGATCCTTCAGGCCGGCACGCGTACGACGGATCGCCTTCGCGACGGCCTTGACGGCATCCTCCTGGCCGATGATCCGCCTGTGCAGCTCGTCCTCCATGCGGAGCAGACGGGTGGTCTCCTCCTCGGTGAGCTTGAACACGGGGATACCGGTCCAGTTCGCGAGAACTTCCGCGATCTGCTCCTCGTCGACCTCTGCGATCACGTCGAGGTCGCCCGCACGCCACTGCTTCTCACGCTCGGCACGCTGCGCGACGAGCTGCTTCTCCTTGTCGCGCAGGCTCGCGGCCTTCTCGAAGTCCTGCGCGTCGATCGCCGATTCCTTCTCGCGACGGGCGTCGGCGATCCGGTCGTCGAATTCGCGCAGGTCCGGCGGTGCGGTCATCCGGCGGATGCGCATGCGCGCGCCCGCCTCGTCGATGAGGTCGATCGCCTTGTCCGGCAGGAACCGGTCGTTGATGTAGCGGTCCGCGAGGGTCGACGCCGCAACGAGCGCCTTGTCGGTGATCGAGACGCGGTGGTGCGCCTCGTACCGGTCGCGGAGACCCTTGAGGATCTCGATGGTGTGCTCGACGGTCGGTTCGCCGACCTGCACCGGCTGGAAGCGGCGTTCCAGAGCGGCGTCCTTCTCGATGTACTTGCGGTACTCGTCGAGAGTGGTCGCGCCGATGGTCTGCAGCTCACCGCGGGCCAGCTTCGGCTTCAGGATCGACGCGGCGTCGATCGCGCCTTCGGCTGCACCTGCGCCGACGAGCGTGTGCAGCTCGTCGATGAACAGGATGATGTCGCCGCGGCTGTTGATTTCCTTGAGCACCTTCTTCAGGCGCTCCTCGAAATCACCGCGGTAACGGCTGCCGGCCACCAGGGACCCGAGGTCGAGCGTGTAGAGCTGCTTGTCCTTGAGGGTCTCGGGAACCTCACCGTTGACGATGGCCTGCGCGAGGCCCTCGACGACGGCCGTCTTACCGACACCGGGCTCGCCGATCAGCACCGGGTTGTTCTTGGTGCGGCGCGAGAGCACCTGCATGACCCGCTCGATTTCCTTGGCCCGTCCGATGACCGGATCGAGCTTGCCTTCGAGCGCGGCCTGCGTCAGGTTGCGGCCGAACTGATCCAGGACGAGCGACGTCGACGGGGTGCCGGACTCGCCGCGGCTCGTGCCGGACTCCGCGGGTTCCTTGCCCTGGTAACCGGACAGCAGCTGGATGACCTGCTGCCGGACGCGGTTGAGGTCGGCTCCGAGCTTGACGAGGACCTGAGCGGCCACGCCTTCGCCCTCACGGATGAGGCCGAGGAGGATGTGCTCGGTGCCGATGTAGTTGTGGCCCAGCTGCAGCGCTTCGCGCAGGCTCAGCTCGAGGACCTTCTTGGCACGGGGGGTGAACGGAATATGCCCGGACGGTGCCTGCTGGCCCTGGCCGATTATCTCTTCGACCTGGCTACGGACGCCTTCGAGGGAGATCCCCAACGACTCGAGAGACTTCGCCGCCACACCCTCACCCTCGTGGATGAGGCCGAGGAGGATGTGCTCCGTGCCGATGTAGTTGTGGTTGAGCATCCTGGCCTCTTCTTGAGCCAGGACAACGACGCGCCGCGCGCGATCGGTGAACCTTTCGAACATCGCACTCCCTCACACTCTCCGGCCGCAGAATCCGATACGAGATCGTCCCGGATCTCTGCTGCCGCTCTTCGCTCCGGCACTCGAGTCGTTCATCGGAACCGGTGAAGGTTCCACGTTCCCACTGCCCACTCTAGTTGGCGTGGTATCGACCCGCTCTCCCTCTACCCTTCGTGGGTACTGGAAAACCCGGCTAATGGGTGTAACGCTGCACGTGGCGGATACGTTTCCGCAAGCTGTACGCCACAAGCGAACAGGTCGTCAGCCTGCGAGGACGCGTTGCAACCGCCGCCCGATGCTCTCGGGGGCCCGCTCGGGGTCGGCGAGGCTGCTCTCGGCGAGCACGCTGTCCTCACCATCGACGATACCGGGTTCGAACGGGCGCAGGGAGCGGCCGGGTCCCCGGAAGCGTTCGACCGCCGCAAGCAACGAACCACCATCCGCGGTGGCCTCCGCGATCTGCGCCACGTCCACGCCGAGGTGTTCCGCGAGCAACGTGTTGCGCAGGTCGACGGCCGCCCTGCCTACCCGATCCCCCGGTTCTGCCGCTTCGATCGCGAGGTCGCACTCGGTGTCGAACCCCATGGAGCGGTTGTTGAGGTTCGAGGAGCCGATCCGCAGCAGGTTCTCGTCCATCACGACGACCTTGGCATGCACGTAGATCGGATTACCGCCCTCGGTGACCGGATAGTAGGCGCCGAATTGGCCGTGCACGTCGGCGTCCCACAGGAGGTGGAGCAGGGCCCGTCGTGCGCCGTCCATCGCCTTCTGCTCGAGCCATCCGTCCGCGTTACGCGGGATGACGAGCACGATCTCCGGCCCGTCCGGTTCCTGCAACCGCGCTGCGAGAGCCTCAGCGAGGGTGCGCGACGCCAGGTACTGACTCTCCAGGTAGAGGGTGTGGCGGGTCTTCTCGATGATGGCGAGGTACAGGGCTTCGATCTCGTGCACGCCCTCTTGATCGCCGTACTTCGGCAGCGTCCGTGCGATCGAGACATCGACGTCACGCACGGTTGGCTCGAGTCCGTCGGGCCAGATCGGCTCGGTTCCGTCCACGGGTCCGAGTTCGACGCCGGTGGCGGCCTTCCACCTGGCTCTCGCCAGTTCGCCCAGCGCCCGGGCAGCCTCGCCGTCCACCGCTGTGGTGACGTCGTGCCACGGGCCGTAGCGCTTGCCGCTCGGCTCACGGCGGTACCGGCTCCGGTCGGCATGGTCGGAGGTGTCCCAGCGGTCGACCGTCATGTCGATACCGCCGCAGAACGCGATCGTGTCGTCGACGACGATGATCTTCTGATGGTGTGCGGCACCGACCGGGTGTGCCCCGTCGATTTCGAGGTGCAGGCGGGAATCGGTGAACCAATCCAGCACGAACACGGGGGTCATACCTCGCCCGAGCGCGCTGAACGCACCGATATTCCACTTGAGCAGATAGATCTCGAGGTCGGGACGACGCTCCGGAAGCCACTTCAACAGCGCACCGAGCTTGTTCGGGCCCTCGAGGGTCTTACCGTTCGGCTCGAATTGGATCCTGGTGTCGAAATCCCACCCGATGAGCATGATGCGTTTCTTCGCATCGAGCATGGCTGATTTTACGTGATGAAAATACGTGGCGGCGTCGACGATCGAAGTAAGATTGTCGGCACGCGCGGTACGCCAACACGTTTTTCCTGGCTCGAGCACTCTGTCAACCATCCTGCGGATGCTACTCCGGCGTGGATGAGGCCCCCCGAAATGTGTTCCGGAAAACAAGTGATGCTCGCTGGTCACAGCCGGCGACCGTGATGCAATCGGGGGCGCCGCCACATCGTGACGACGCCCCCGTGGCATCACTACCGGGTCGAATTCCTAGTGGGCCTGGTTGTAGGCCTCTACGATTTCGGCGGAGATCCGGCCACGTGCGGAGACGGGCCAATCGTTGTTCCGTGCCCATTCACGAATGGCGGCAGTCTGTTCGCGATCCGAACCCGCACGTGCGGGCTTTCGCGTCGCGGGTGCGGCCGACGGGCCGACCTTGGCACGCTTGCGGCCCCCGACCTTTCGTGCGTGCTCGATCCAGAATTCCAACTGGTCGCGCAACTTGGCAGCATTTTCTTCCGACAGGTCGATCTCGTAGGTAACTCCATCGAGTCCGAACTCCACCGATTCATCTGCGGCCGTTTCCTGGTCCACATCGTCGATGAGAGTGACGGTGACCTTCTTTGCCATGTGTTGAGAATCCTCTCGAATGAAGAAAGCGGTCCCCCCCGGGACACGACCACGATACCCCGGAATTAACCCGTGGCAATACGAAACTCGGCGTGCGGAATTAACGCGTGGTCGGACGAACAATCGGAAACAGGATTGTTTCCCGGATTCCGAGGCCGGTGAGCGCCATCAGCAGACGGTCGATTCCCATTCCCGTGCCGGTCGTGGGCGGCATTCCCTGTTCCATGGCGGCGAGGAAATCCTCGTCGAGAACCATCGCCTCGTCGTCACCTGCGGACGCGAGTCGCGCCTGGTCGACGAAACGTTCACGCTGGATCACCGGGTCGACGAGTTCCGAGTAGCCCGTGGCGAGTTCGAAGCCGCGAACGTAGAGGTCCCATTTCTCGGTGACACCCTTGACCGAGCGATGGTCACGCGTGAGAGGGGACGTCTCCACCGGGAAATCGCGCACGAATGTGGGCGTGTACAACTGGTCGCCGCACATGTGCTCCCAGAGTTCCTCGACAAGCTTGCCGTGGCCCCAGCCCTTGCCCTCGGGAACCGCGAGATCGACGCGTTCGGCGAGCGCCTTCAATTCCTCGACGGTGGTATCCGGAGTCACCTCGACACCGATCGCCTGCGACAAAGACGGGTACATTTCGAGGGTCTTCCATTCACCCCCGAAGTCGTATTCGCTGCCGTCGGCCAATGTCACGACGTGGCTGCCGAAGACGGCCATCGCAACTTCCTGGACGACCTCGCGGATCATCTTCGCCGAATCGTCGTAGGTGCCGTATGCCTCGTAGGTTTCCAGCATCGAGAATTCGGGAGAGTGCGTGGAGTCCGCGCCTTCGTTGCGGAAATTCCGGTTGATCTCGAAGACCTTCTCGATCCCGCCCACGACGCACCGCTTGAGGAACAACTCGGGAGCGATACGCAGATACAGATCGATGTCGAGCGCGTTCGAATGGGTGACGAACGGACGGGCCGCAGCACCACCGTGCAGCGTCTGGAGCATCGGCGTCTCGACCTCGAGGAAATCGCGGCGTTCGAGAGCATTCCGCAGTTCACGCACCACCGCGACACGCATCCGCGCATTCTTGCGCGCATCCGCCCGGACGATGAGGTCGACGTAACGCTGACGAACGCGTGTCTCCTCGTTCATTTCCTTGTGCGCGACCGGCAGCGGACGCAGTGCCTTCGACGCCATGTTCCAGGAGTCGGCCATGACGCTGAGTTCACCGCGGCGCGAACTGATGACCTCACCGTGGACGAAGACGAAATCACCGAGGTCGGTCTCGGCCTTCCACGCGGCCAGAGCGTCCTCGCCGACACCGGCAAGGCTGATCATGACCTGGAGCTGGGTGCCGTCGCCCTCCTGCAAAGTCGCGAAGCAGAGCTTGCCGGTGTTACGGAGGAAGATGATGCGTCCGGCCACGCCCACGTGCTCGCCGGTCGTGGCGTCGGGTTCGAGGTCGGGATACGCGGCCCGGATCTGCGCCAAGGTGTGCGTCCGCGGCACGACGACCGGATAAGCATCCTTACCCTCCGCCAAGAGCCGTTCGCGCTTGTCGCGGCGGACCCGGATCTGCTCGGGGGTGTCGTCGGGCTGCTGAACGCTGGCATCACTCACGGGTAATCAGACTATCCGAAAGCCCAGGACGATAATCCCCCAGCTACCGCAGCGGATGCACAAGCATCAGTGCGCGGTGACCCGCGCCACGTCTTCGGCGACGTGCTGTGCCGCGGTCACGGCGTCGACGAGATCTGCCGACTTGACGGCGGCGTAACCGCCCACGAGCGTCGTCACGCGGCGCAGCCCACGTCGGTGCAGGTCACGGACGACGCGTTGCGTTTCACCGCCGTGGGCGGACACGAGGATCCATTCCCTGTCGCGGTCGGTGGCCAGCGCGAGGCGTTCCGGATGCGTGGGATCAAGGCGCGCGGGCAGGAGTTCGGCACCGATCGCCAGCGCGCCGGGCAACGTGCCCTGTACGGCTCGCTCACCGCTCTCGCGGATGTCGACGACGACGGCACCGCGGGCGACCGCAGCGGCGAGTTCACTCGGGTAGGTGCGCTCGACGGCCAGTGGGTGACGAGCGACCGGAGCGGAGGACAGAAAAACAGAATCGAGAAGCGCAGCGCGCATGAGAGATCTCCCAGGAAAGTGTCGACAGTCGAGGCAGGCGTCAGCCTCGACAACACTCCTGGGCGCTCATGCAGCGGATCACGAAAGCATCTTTACACAGAACCGCGTCCTGCGGAACCCGTGGCACGTGTAGCGCGTCTCACCTGGTTCCGTTCGAAGACCAGACGCAGCCCTTCGAGGGTGAGGTCGGGTTCGTGATGCTCGAGGGTGCGGGATTCGGGCATGATCAGCGGTGCGCTGTCGCCGGTACCGATCACCGCGACGTCCTCGGCCCCGAAGCCCGGTACTTCCGCGCAGACCCGCCGCACCAGACCGTCGACCATGCCGGCGAAACCGAAGACGGCACCGGACTGCATGCATTCGACGGTGTTCTTGCCGAGAACGCCGCGGGGCCTGATCAACTCGACCTTCCGGAGCGCCGCCGACTGCGATGCCAGCGCGTCCATCGCGATTTCCACGCCGGGCGCGATGGCACCCCCGAGGAACTCTCCCTTGGCCGACACCACGTCGACACACGTCGAGGTGCCGAAATCCACGATGACGCACGGGGACCCGTAGAAGTGATGGGCCGCAAGGCTGTTGACGATCCGGTCCGCGCCGACTTCCTTGGGGTTGTCGACAAGCAACGGCACCCCGGTCCGTACCCCGGGTTCGACGACCACGTGCGGCACCTCCGACCAGTACCGGCCGAGCATGATCCTCAGCTCACGCAGGACCGACGGGACGGTGGACAACGCGGCGACGCCGGTGATCCGGTCCACGTCGTCTCCGAGCAGGCCGCGGAAGAGGAGTGCCAGTTCGTCTGCCGTCATTCTCGGGTCGGTGCGAACTCGACGGTCGCACAGCAACTTCGAATGCGTTCCACTGCCCGTGAAGACGCCCAGAACGATGTTGGTGTTCCGGACGTCGACGGCGAGGAGCATGTCTACACCAGGGACGGTGCGTCGAGTGTGGACAGCATCCGGGGAGTGATGAGACCGGATCCCTCGGGGGCGTGCGCCGGATCGTTACCGAGTTCGACCGGGCGGTTGTCGGCGTCGACGAACACGACGCTCGGGCTGTAGTCCTTGCACTCCTGCTCGTTCATCACGCCGTAGGCGATGAGGATGACGAGATCGCCCGGGCTGACGAGACGTGCTGCGGCACCGTTGATTCCGATCACGCCCGACCCGCGTTCACCGGCGATGACGTATGTCTCGAGCCGATTGCCGTTGTCGATGTCGACGATGCAGACCTGTTCACCCTCGAGCAGGTCCGCGGCGTCCATCAGATCCTGATCGACGGTCACGGAACCGACGTAGTGCAGATCCGCGTGGGTCACCGTGGCGCGGTGGATCTTCGACTTCATCATGGTGCGGAACATGTTCGTCCTCGGTTTCCTTCTCGTTTCGCGAACTCGGTCAGCGGGTCAACAGGTCGTCGGCGACGGTGGGATCGACCTGACCGACCGCGCGTTCGAGGAATCCGGTACCCACTGCGACCCCGACGTTGTCGATCAGGCGGGTGGTACCGAGTCGTGCAGCGACGAGCAACCGGCCGTCGCCTCGTTCGGGTGCGGGTCCGAGGTCGGCGCCGCGTACCTCGAGGTAGTCCACCTCGATTTCGGGAGCGGAGGCGAGCACGTCACGCGCTGCCGCCAGGATGGCGTCCGGGCCGCCGGCGGCCGCATGCGCTCCGGCGACGAGCGCTGCCGACAGTGTGGTCGCGATCTCGCGCTGTTCCGGCGAGAGGTAGCGGTTGCGCGAGGACAGGGCGAGCCCGTCGGCCTCGCGAACGGTCGGCACGCCCAGGATGCGGACGTCGAAGTTCAGGTCGGTGACCATCTGCCGGATCAAGGCGAGTTGCTGGTAATCCTTCTCCCCGAAGTAGGCGGAGTTGGGTGCGACGATCTGCAGCAGCTTGGCGACGACGGTGAGCATGCCTGCGAAGTGGCCCGGGCGCACGGCGCCTTCGAGTTCGGCACCGAGCGGACCCGGGTGGACGGTGGTGCGCGGTCCGTTCGGGTACATCGCCGCAGCCGACGGCGCGAACACCAGCTCCACACCGGCCTCACGGAGCAGCTCGAGATCTGCGTCGAGGGTCCGGGGGTACGCGTCGAGATCCTCACCGGGGCCGAACTGGAGGGGATTGACGAAGATGGAGACGACCACGACCGCGCCCGTCAGCTTCGCCTGCTGCACCAACTCCAAGTGCCCGGAATGCAGGGCTCCCATCGTGGGTACGAGTGCGACCGTGCGGCCGACGCTGCGCAGCGCCCTGGTGACCTTCCGCAGGCCCTCGGGTTCGTGGTGCACGGTGGTCTCTCCACGCACGTAACCGCCCTGTCGTGCTTCACTCACCGTGATCAGCCCTTTCGAGAATTTCCATCAGTTCCGGCTTCGAACCGGTTCGCTGCGCAGATCGCAACGACAAAGCGCGATAACCCGCCGCTATCTGCGGATCGGCGTCCTCGAGCACCTCGAGGTGCTTGGCGACCGTCTCCGCATCTCCGCGCGCAACCGGACCGGTGAGTGCGGACGGTCCCCGTCGCAACACGTTGTCCAGGGCAGCGGTGAGCAGTGGTTGGAGGACTCGTTCGGCGACTCCACCGGGCGCACCGTCGACGAGTTGCTGGCCGAGCAATTCCTCGCCGGCGAGCGCGACCCGTAATGCTTCGAGCGCGTCGGCGACCAAGGTGACCAGATGGTTGCTGCCGTGGGCGAGCGCTGCGTGGTAGAGCGGGCGCATCTGCTCGGACACCCGCACCGGTTCGCCACCGATCTCGAGGACCAGCGCCTGCGCGATGGCGTAACCGATCTCGTCGGCGGCGGTGATTCCGAAGCACGTCGACGCCAGACGCGAGGTGTCCTCGTCGTGTCCGGTGAAGGTCATCGCGGGGTGTACCGCGAGCGGCACCGCACCCAGTTCGGCGAGTGGCGCAAGAATGCCGATGCCGTGTGCACCGGAGACGTGCAGGACGATCGTGCCCGGCTTGACCGCCCCGGTCGTCGCCAATCCGGCGACGAGCGATCCGAGTTCGGAGTCGGGAACCGCGAGGAGAAGCAGGTTGCAGCGGCCGGCGACCTCGTCGACCGGCAGGATCTCGGAATCGGGCAGGCGGATGCTCGCGCGATGCTTCGAGACGTCGGACACCGCCGAACAGGCGACGACGACATGGCCGACACGTTCGAACGCCGCACCCAGCGCGGTGCCCACGCGACCTGCGGAAACAACACCGACCGACAGTCGGGCAGGCGCAGGCGCATTTGTGATCCCGAAGGAAGTCACGGGAGTCCTCTCATTCGTTCCAGTCCCGCTCAGCGGGTACCGGACGTTCGATCGACAATAGCGCGCTGCGCTCGGCACCCGCCACGACGGGCGAGAGTGATCTGCACCTCACCCGCCGGTGAGCAGGCGGTACGGCAGGTGCTGTGGCGGAGCAGGATCAGCGTTCGGCCGAGAGCGCGGCGAGGATCTCCGCAACGCTCCGCCCCTCCGAGTGGGCACCTTCCGCGCGGCGACGACTGCGGCGTCCGGAGGGAGCCTCCGCGGGCGTCTCGTCTGCCGGGTTCTCGGGTGCTGGGCTTTCGGGTGCTGGGCTTTCGGGTGCTGAACTCCGGGGAGCAGGTGCTTCGGGGACAGGGCTTCCGAAGACACGGCGTTCGGACGCGCGGGTCCGAGCGTCGCGGGTTTCGGACGCTCGGTTTTCGGACGCTCGAGTTTCGGAAGCACGGGCGTCGGAGACACGGGTTTCGGCAGGCGTCTCCCGCGCGGCGGCGCGTTCCTCGGGCGAGACGGTCGTGGTTTCCGCCGTCAGCGGTTCGTCGTCGGGCGAGGCGAACGCCGGGCCCGACGGACGCGGCGCGGTGACGCGTGTCATGGCGTCCAGTGCGCTAACGCGTTCGGCTTGCCCTCCGAGGGCCACGTTGTCGTCGGGCAGACGACCGTCGAACAGCACCTCGAGATTGTGCCGAAGCGACGCGAGTTCCCGTCGCAGCGCCGCCATCTCCTCGGCGTCGATACGAAGGTCGGACCGGACCCGTTCCTCGACCGTCAGTTCGTACTCGCGGCGCGCGGAGATCTCGCGTTCCAGTTGGAGGTCGTAGACCGTCTTGAGGTCGTCGATCTTGGCCTTGTCCAGCGCCGACTCGCGTCGATATTTGGTCATCGCGATAGCTCCGACGGTCGCTGCCCACAACGCCACGACCACCGCGATACGCAATGCCTGCACGCTGTCACTGAGGACCAGCAGCAGCGACGCGACCATGGCCAACGCGAGCAAACCGGCCACGATCGTCGATCCGGTACTGCGCCACGGACGACGATTTCTGTTCTCTCGTCCCGGGGAAACCATACTTACCAGGGTACGTGTCTTCCCAGGTAGGACGGTCGAAGCCCCACCTGCGCGGACGAAAACCGTTCGGCCGCACGGACGGTCCGGTCGCGGCCCCGCTCAGGCCGCGGGTTCGCTGGGATCGTCGGGGTCCTCCGGTGCCTTGCAACAGTATTCGAGCCACAGCGCAGCAGCCACAAGAGCCACACCGGCAACGGCCCCGACGACCGCTCCGGAGGTGTCCTCCATCGCGGCCCGCACCTCGGCTCGCTCGGGAAGCAGGAAGACGAGGAACCCGACCCAGACACCTGTGCTCGCGGCTCCGACGAGCGCCGACGCCTTCGCCAGCGCGACCGATCGGGCGACGGTGATCGGGTGGATCCGGCCGGGTCCCTCACCGATCTCGCTCTTGCCGACCCGGGAGCGGATGACGAACGCCAGGATCACTTCGATGATCGCCGCCACGTACAGCGACGCCCCGGCGTACACGGGGATCGCCGGCAGCGAGCCGTACAGAGTGCGGACCAGCAGCCAGGCGATCACCGCCGCCAGCAATGCCAGCGCCAGCAGGTCGCGAACCCGGGTCGGTTTCATCACTCGTGATCCCCCGCGCCGGCGGTTGCCAAGTCCAGATCCGTGCGGCTCACACCGTCACGCTCCGCCACGTCCAGGTCCGCGAGCCAGTCGCCGATCCGTCGCGTCTCTCCCGCTGCGGTGAGCGTCGCCTCGGGATCTACATCGAGCCACGGCACGAGCACGAACGCACGCTGGTGCGCGCGCGGGTGCGGCAACGTCAACTCCGGGTCGTCGCTGCGCACTTCCCCGTCGCCGGCATCGCAGGAGACGACGTCCACGTCGAGACTGCGCGGACCCCACCGCTCGAGGCGCACCCGCTCGGCGGCCTCTTCGAGTTCCCGGCCGAAGCGCAACCACTCGTACGGCCCGAAAGCCGCGTCTTCCGCGACGACCACCGCGTTGAGGAAATCCTGCTGCTCGACCCCGCCCCACGGCGCCGTCGAATACACCGCGGAGACGGCGACAACGCGCGATCCGAGCGCCTCGACCACGGACCGCAGGTGCGCGACGCGGTCGCCGACATTGGATCCGATCGAGAGCACGGCCCGGCTCACGGTGCGCTCCGGGTCCGATCGACCACGACGGCGACATCCGAGAACGTCAGGGGAATCGGCGCCGACGGCTTGTGCAAAGTGACCTCGACCCGCGACACCCGCGGATCGGCGAGGACGCCGTCGGCGATCTCCCCGGCCACCGTCTCGATGAGATCGCGGCCCGGACCCGCAACGACGGCGGCGGCGCGTTCGGCGAGCTCACCGTAGTGCAGGGTGTCGCTCAGATCATCGCTCGCCGCAGCGGGCGCAAGATCGAGCCAGGCGATGATGTCGACGAGGAAATCCTGCCCGTCGCGCTTCTCGTGGTCGAACACGCCGTGATTGCCGCGGACCCGTAGTCCGCGCAGTTCGATCCGGTCGCTCATACGTGCATCCTCTCCGCCCCGCCCCGCTGCCATGCCCGAACCACCGCCAGCGCGTCGCGCGACGCCTGCACGTCGTGCACACGCACCCCCCACGCCCCGTGGGTCGCGGCGAGCGCCGACACCACGGCCGTCGCGACCTCACGACCCGCGGGTGGACGCACAGTGCCGTCGGGGGCCGCCAGCAGGGATCCGAGGAACCGTTTGCGGGAGGCACCGATCAGCACAGGGAAACCGAGTGCATTGAGTTCCGGCAGTCCGTGCAGCAACTGCCAGTTGTGGTCGGGTTCCTTCACGAACCCGAGTCCGGGATCGAGGATGATGTTCGAAGGGTCCACACCTGCGGCGACAGCGACGTCGACCTGGGTGAGCAGTTCGTCGCGTACCTCGGCGACCACGTCGTCGTAGTGCGACGAACCCCCCGCGTGGACGAATCCGTCCGTGGGCCGCCAGTGCATGAGGATCCACGGCACACCTGCCGACGCGACCACCGACGCCATGTCGCTGTCGGCGCGTCCACCGGACACGTCGTTGACGATCGTCACGCCCGCCGAGATCGCGGCTTCGGCGACCGACGCGCGCATCGTGTCGACGCTCGTGCGGACCCCTTCGGCCGTGAGAGCCTCGATGACCGGCGTGACCCGATCCGCCTCGACCTCGGGATCGATCCGCACCGCACCGGGGCGCGTCGATTCGCCGCCGACATCGACGATGTCGACACCGAGTTCACGGAGTTCGAGTCCCCGGGCGATCGCGGAGTCGCGGTCGAGATAGCGTCCGCCGTCCGAGAACGAATCGCTGGTCACGTTGAGTACGCCCATGACGATGGGCCGGTGTTCCGCCGAAATGACGCTCACCGGCGCAGGATGAGGTCCAGGGCCTCGGCGCGCGACGCCGAACTGGTCTGGAGCAGGCCACGCACGGCCGAGGTGGTCGTGCTGGCACCCGGCTTCCGGATCCCCCGCATCGCCATGCAGAGGTGTTCTGCCTCGACGACGACGATCACGCCGCGCGGTTCGAGTTTGCGGACCAGCGCGTCGGCGATCTGACTGGTGAGTCGTTCCTGCACCTGCGGGCGCTTCGCGTAGAGGTCGACCACGCGCGCCAGTTTGGACAGGCCGGTCACTCGACCGGTCGGGCCGGGAATGTAGCCGACGTGCGCGACACCGTGGAACGAGACCAGGTGGTGCTCACACGTCGAGTACATCGGGATGTCGCGCACGAGCACGAGTTCGCGATGCCCCTCGTCGAACGTCGTGTTGAGAACCTCGTCGGGGTTGGTGAACAGACCCGCGAAGACCTCACGGTATGCCCGTGCGACCCGCGCCGGGGTGTCGCGTAGACCCTCGCGCTCGGGGTCCTCGCCGACTGCGATGAGCAGTTCGCGTACGGCGGCTTCCGCCCGGGCCTGGTCGAAGACCCGGCCCGCCTCCACGCTCAGCGTCTGCGACACCACGTCGTCGTCGTCCATACCGGAACCCGCTGCGGTACTCACGTGATCAACCGACACCCGCCAGTCCTCCACTCTTGAAGTTGCTCGTCGTCTCAACGCTGGCCGGACGGCCCATCCCACGGCTGGGTGGGTGGCGGTTCGGGGGCGGGGTGCCCCTCGTCCCGTGGTTCATCGGAGTTCTCGGAGCCCGTTCGGGTCCAGTCGGGGTAGCCACCCCGGAAGGTCCCGCGCTCGTCCTGCTGTTCCTCCGGCGGCCAGCCCGGGGCCGACCATCCTGCCGGAGCACCGTAGTCGGGCCGGGTCGCGTGACGGGGGCCGCCCGGGTACGGCGCCGGCGGGAAGCCGGGCAGCGGCTCGGACGACGGAATCGGCTGCGGAGCGCCGTACCCGTTGCCGGGTCCCGACGGCTGGTACTGCGGCTGGGCCGGCTGGGCACCGGGGTACCGCGGCTGCTCCTGCTGCGGCGCACCCGGGTACTGCGGCTGCGGCATGCCGGGCTGCCGGTCGTCGCCGTGCTGCGGCCTGCCGTTGCCGGGGCCGGAATGCTGCGGCTGAGGCTGCTGGGGCTGCTGCGGCGGCTTCGTCAGGTTCGGCTGCTCTGCCGGCCACGGCTCGCCACGCTCTTCTGCGAGCTCGCGCGGAGTCTTGATCGGCGGCTTGTCGGACGGGATGCGATCACCGAAATCGTTGAACGTGGTGATGCGCGGGCGCTTGTGGACGTCGGCGAGGATCCGCTCGAGGTCCTTGCGCGTGAGCGTCTCGTGCTCGAGCAACTCGGCGGCGAGCACGTCGAGTACGTCGCGGTACTCGTTGAGAATCGACCATGCTTCGGTGTGCGCAGCCTCGATGAGATTGCGAACCTCTTCGTCGATCTCCCGGGCCACCTCGTGCGAGTAGTCCGTCTGCGTCCCCATGGACCGGCCGAGGAACGGGTCGCCCTGTTCCTGTCCGTAGTGCACGGCACCGAGCTTCGCGCTCATGCCGTACTCGGTGACCATCGCACGCGCGATCTTCGTCGCCTGATCGATGTCCGACGAAGCACCGGTGGTGGGCTCGCGGAAGATCAGTTCTTCGGCTGCGCGGCCACCCATCGCCATGACCAGGCGCGCGATCATCTCGGACCGGGTCATCAGGCCCTTGTCGTCCTCGGGCACGGTCATGGCGTGTCCGCCCGTGCGACCACGCGCGAGGATCGTGACCTTGTACACCGGCTCGATGTCGGGCATCGCCCACGCGGCGAGGGTGTGACCGCCCTCGTGGTACGCGGTGATCTTCTTTTCGTATTCGCTGATGATGCGGCTCTTGCGACGCGGTCCACCGATCACACGGTCCACCGCCTCCTCGAGGGTGGCCTCGGTGATGACCGTGCCGTTCTCGCGGGCGGTAAGCAGCGCTGCCTCGTTCACGACGTTCGCCAGGTCGGCACCGGACATGCCCACGGTGCGCTTGGCGAGACCGCCGAGGTCGGCGTTCGGGTCGATCGGCTTGCCCTTGGAGTGCACTGCGAGGATCGCGCGGCGACCGGCGAGATCCGGATTGCTCACCGGGATCTGGCGGTCGAAGCGTCCGGGCCGCAGCAACGCGGGGTCGAGGATGTCGGGCCGGTTGGTGGCAGCCATGACGATGATGCCGGAGCGGTCGCCGAAGCCGTCCATCTCCACGAGAAGCTGGTTGAGTGTCTGTTCGCGCTCGTCGTGGCCACCGCCGAGGCCCGCACCGCGCTGACGGCCGACGGCGTCGATCTCGTCGACGAAGATGATGCAGGGCGCGTTCTGCTTGGCCTGCTCGAACAGGTCGCGCACGCGGGATGCGCCGACACCGACGAACATCTCGACGAAGTCGGAACCGGAGATCGTGAAGAACGGCACGCCCGCTTCGCCCGCGACAGCGCGCGCGAGCAGCGTCTTACCCGTGCCGGGAGGGCCGTACAGCAGCACGCCCTTGGGGATCTTGGCGCCGAGAGCCTGGTACCGGCTCGGGTTCTGCAGGAAGTCCTTGATCTCGTAGAGCTCTTCGACCGCCTCGTTCGCACCCGCGACGTCGTTGAACGTCGTCTTGGGCATGTCCTTGGTCAGCTGCTTGGCACGGGACTTGCCGAATCCCATCATGCCGCCGCGACCACCGCCCTGCATGCGGCTCATGACGAGGAAGAAGACCACGAGCAAGATCGCCATCGGCACCACGAACAACAGGATCGAGGTGAGCCAGCTTTCCTGGGTGACCTGCGTGTTGTACTTCGGAACGCCGGAGTCACCGATCAGATCGAAGATCTGCTCGGACGCCGACGCCGGGTACTTCGCGATGATCTCGGTGCTGCCCTCGGTCGCGTCGTCGCCGTTGTTGAGCCACAGACGAAGCTGCTGCTCACGGTCGTCGATGCGCGCCTCGCTGACGTTCTTCGCCTCGAGCTGCGAGATGGCGACAGACGTGTCCACCTTGGTGAAGCCGCGCGTGTCGTCGCCGAAATAGCTGAAGGCGTAGATGACCAACAGGATGCCGGCGACAATCGCCAGATTACGGAACACTGTCTTGCGGTTCATACAGGTTCGGCCCGGCCGGCCGGTCCTTTCGATAGTGACGTCATCGGTGTCGTGTCGAGGGCGCTACGCCCGGGTGCGGTTGCGGCGTCTGTATGCGGTGACCAACCGGGCACCGCAAGGTTACCGCGTGACGACGAACCGCCGCCCAGTCGCAGCAGACCGTTCCAACGGACAACGAACCGGTGCCGCGGCGAGTTCCCGCCCGCAGCGAGCTGTGCGCAGCTCACAGCATGATGTGCAGTTGTCCCGTACGACCGGTTTCTAGCTGCTGTACACCTTGGGGTGGAGCGTGCCGATGTACGGCAGGTCCCGGTAGCGCTCGTCGTAGTCGAGGCCGTAACCGACGACGAACTCGTTGGGGATGTCGAATCCGACGTCCTTGACCTCGACGTCGATCTTCTGGGCGTCGGGCTTGCGCAGCAGGGTCACCACCTCGAGCGACGCGGGGTTGCGCGTCGACAGGTTGCGGATGAGCCAGGACAGGGTCAGACCCGAGTCGATGATGTCCTCGACGATCAGGACGTTGCGACCGGCGATGTCCTTGTCGAGGTCCTTGAGGATGCGCACCACGCCCGAGGACGAGGTCGACGAACCGTACGAGCTGACGGCCATGAATTCCATCTGCGCCGGAATCGGCAGCGCCCGAGCGAAATCGGTCATGAAGAAGATCGCGCCCTTGAGCACACCGATGAGCAACAGGTCGCCTTCCGGCGATCCCTCGGGGTATCGCTCCGCGATCGAAGCCGCCAGTTCGGCCGTCCGCTCTGCGATCTGCTCCTCGGAGATCAGCACCGAGGCAATGTCACCTTCGTACACCGGGTCCTACCCACCTTCCGTCAGTCGTCCGCGCACCGCTGCTGGTCGACGAACTCCATACTCAGCGTGCCACGCCGACGCAACACGACCAACCTGGTCCCCGGTCGCGGACCACGCCCCACAGCGACCGGGCCCTGCCCGTGCCAGCGGACCACCAGATCGTCGATTGCGCGCAGCGACTTGTCGTTCGGCGCCGACGCACCCCTCCCGAGGAGCCACAGCCGAACCGCGCGGCGGCGCAGTGCGGGCGGCGCATCGGTGAGTACCGTCACATCCACATCACCCTCCGCCGTGGACGCGCACGCGGCGGTGGCACGGCCGAGGAGATCGACGGCCGCGGTGTCGAGCGCGTCCCCGTCGTCCCGCAGTTGTGCGGCCGTGCGCGCGAGCGCGGCGGCGACTCCCCCACCGAGGATCTCCTCCAGCAGAGGGAGTGCCTCGGTCCGCAGCCGGACCCGGGTGAATCGCGGATCGGCGTTGTGCGGATCCTCGTAGGGGCGGTACCCCAGTTCGCCGCACGCGCGTCGCGTGGTGTCGCGCCGCACGCCGAGGAGCGGTCTCCCCCACGGGTCGTCGAACGATGCCATTCCGCGGATCGAGCGCAGGCCCGAGCCGCGAGCCAGACCGAGCAGCACGGTCTCGGCCTGGTCGTCGAGGGTGTGGCCGAGCAGCACCGGCAACCCGCCGCGCGCCTCGTCGAGCGCCCCGTACCGGGCGGCGCGAGCGGCGGCCTCGAGGCCGCCGGGGCCGGTCACGTCCACCGCGACCACCCGGGCGGAAGAGCATCCGCGCGCCCGTGCGAAATCCGCGGCACTCGCGGCAACTCTCGAAGAGCCTTCCTGCAGACGATGATCGACGACGATCGCGTGGACCTCGTCGGCCTCGGCCACCGCCGCGGCGGTGAGGGCGGCGGAATCGGCGCCGCCGGACAGCGCGACCGCCACCGTCCGCACGTCGTTTGCCGACAACCAGGCACGCACGGCCAACCGGACCTCGTGGATGGCGGGCATCTCGGGCAGCAACGGAGCCTGCGGCACGGTCAGCCCAGCACCCGGGCGATCCACGCGTCGGGATGGTCGATCTCCGTGAGCGTCGGCAACGCGTCGGGGCCGGACCACACCGCGTTGAACTGCGCCATGCCCACCTTTGCGACGACCGCGTCCACGAACTTCTTGCCGTGCACGTACTGCGCCATCTTCGCGTCCACCCCGAGCAGCACCCGGATCATGCGGTGGATCGGGTTGCCGTTGCGGCGGCGCCGATTGTCGAAGGCGCGGCGGATCTGCACCACCGACGGCACGACCGAGGGTCCGACTCCGTCCATGACGTGATCGGCATGCCCCTCGAGCAGTGTGCCGAGCGCGAGCATGCGGTCGAGGGTTTCGCGTTGCGCTTCGGGTTGGGTGGCACGCAGCAGTCCCAGCATTCCGCGCTGCGACATCGACTTCTCCCCGGGTGTGCGCAGGTCGCGGGCCGCCGCCACGAATCTGCTCACGACCTCACCGATCGGTTCGTCCACCGCTGCCGTGAGATCGGCTGTGGAGTCGCGCATGAGGTCGGCCATCCACGGGGCCTGTTCGAACTGGACCCGGTGGGTGACTTCGTGCAGGCACACCCACAGACGGAAGTCCGACGGCGGCACCTTCAGGACGCGCTCGACGGCGACGACGTTGGGTGCGACGAGCAGGAGCGTGCGTGAGAAGGGGTCGTACTGACCCAGGACGGCCGAGGCGAGATACGCGAGCATCGCGCCCGCTTGTGCACCCGCCGGTTTACCGAGCCACCGCCCGCTGTGGTCGGATCCGGTGAGATCGGCCATCGACCCGGCCGCGGCGCGCACCCAGTCGGGACGGCTCACCACGAGCGCCGGCGGTGGCGGCGTTCCGTCGCCCATCCCCGTCTGCTCGCGCACCGGTCCTTCGGCGCGCTCGGCAGCCGAATACAGTTCCTCGGTCACGGCGTCGTGGGTGTAGCGCGACATCGCGGGACCGGGACGAGCGAGCCGGGCACCGACGACCGCCGCGAACTCCCAGTCGATCGCGTCGCCGATGCCCCGCTCCTGCTCACTCATCGGCAGCCGCACCCTCGGAGTACCGCGGCGACTTCGTCCAGCGCCGGTCGTGCCTCACCGGGGAACCTGTCGTTGGACAGGAGCGCAAACGTCAGCACCCGTCCGTCGACGTCCACGACATATCCCGTAAGCCCGCTCACAAGACTCAGTGTGCCCGTTTTCGCGCGAACCCACCCGGCCCCGGCCCGCGCGGTGGTGCCGTAACGGTCGCTGAGGGTGCCGGTGGCACCCGCGACCGGCAGGTAGTCGAGCATCGGGCGCAACGCGGGGGTGTCCGGACCGGCCGCGCGCGCGAGGATCGCGTCGAGTACCCGCGCCGGGATGCGGTTGTCCAGGGACAGACCGCTCAGGTCCTCGAGCGTGACTCCCGCGGTGTCGATTCCGGCGTCCTGCAGCGTGCGGGTGACGGTTTCGACCGCACCGGCGAAGGTGGGTGCGGTGCCCGCGGAGATGGCCATCTCCCGTGCGATGGTTTCGGCGAGCACGTTGTCGGAGTGCTGCACCATCTGTTCCAGACGCGTCCGGAGCGGTGCGGACTGAACCGACGCCATCGGCGCGGTGCCCGGCGAGGCGGTGCCGATGGTGACGTTCGCGGGATCGGCGCCGAGGGCATCGGCAAGTGCTCGCCCGGCATCGAGGGCGGGTGTGCCCGAACGGGGGGATTCGTCCTCGAGCGGTCGCAACCGGCCTCCGTCGAGCATCACCGGTTCGATGGGCGCGACGAATCCGTCGCCCACGTCGGAGGCATCCCAGCCGACAGCGAGCGTCTCGCCGCTGTAGATCCCGACGTCGACGACGACGGCATCGACCGCCACGCCGCTGCGCTGGATCTGTTCCGCGAGGTCGGCGATACGCGGGCCACCCGGGTAGAAACCGTCTTCGCCGACGGGCATAGCGGTGAGCGTCGGGTCGCCGCCGGCGACGAGGACGATCTCACCGGGCCGCGACCCCTCGACCACCCGGGTGGTGACGCGGTGGTCGCTGGGCAGGCCGAGCAGCGCGGCCGCCGTGGTGAGGATCTTCGTGGTCGATGCGGGGGTCATAGGCCGCTCGGGTTCCTGCGACCACAGGACGGTCCCGGTGGCCGCGTCGGTGACCGATCCGGTGAAGGTGCCGAGCGCCGGGTTCTTCACCGCGCCTTCGAGCGCCGTGGCCAATGCTGCGGGGACCGGTGCCGGCGCGTCTTCTGCCACGGGTGCAACCAGCGGATCTGCGATCACCGGTGCGGGGGCCGGGACGATCGTGGCGCTCGCCGTGGTGCGCACGTCGTAGACGGCGAACGCGCCTCCGACGACGAGGGCGAGGAAACCGGCCGTCCAGATGGCGAACAGGATCCGGATGTTCCGGCGCCGACGTATGACCAACGAACCCTGCTTCTTGTTGTTTTCCTGCCCCGCCAACACGCCTCCGCTGTGTCGTGCACACTCGCGCCCTGGTGGCCGCCTTCGTGGTCCGGTACCTGCGTCGTCCAGACTAGCGCCGCGCCCGTTATCCTTTCTCCGGACCATCACCGCAGATACGGATGTCGTATCGCGAGCGAAAACACCGACGAAGTGAGGCAAGCGCGTGGAGTTCGAGGTCACCATCGAGATCCCCAAGGGACAGCGGAACAAGTACGAGGTCGATCACGAGACCGGCCGCGTCAAGCTCGACCGCTACCTCTACACCTCGTTCGGGTACCCGGCCGATTACGGGTACATCGAGAACACCCTCGGTGAAGACGGTGATCCGCTCGACTGCCTGGTGCTGCTCCCCGAGTCCGTGTACCCCGGCGTCATCGTCGACGCCCGCCCCGTCGGCATGTTCAAGATGGTCGACGAGGCCGGTGGCGACGACAAGGTGCTCGCGGTTCCCGCGGGCGACCCGCGGTGGGATCACATCCAGGACATCGGCGACGTCCCGCAGTTCGAACTCGATGCGATCAAGCACTTTTTCGTGCACTACAAGGATCTCGAGCCGGGCAAGCACGTCGAGGCCGCCGATTGGACGGGCCGCGAGGACGCCGAGGCCGAGGTGCACGCCTCCATCGCACGGCTGAAGGACAACGGCGGGCACTGAGTCCGCCATCTGGGTCCGGCAGCGCGCCGGTGCCGACACGAACTCCCGGTCGATCCTCGGATCGGCCGGGAGTTCGTCGTTTCGGTGGTGCCGGTGTCTACCGGACGGCCGTCACCGGCCCTTGAACTGCGGCGGACGCTTCTCGAAGACCGCCTTGATCGCTTCGCCGAGGTCCTCGGACGGCAGGAACGCAGCGTTCCAGGCGGCGACATAGCGAAGGCTGTCGTCGACCTGTGCGGAACGGCTGTGGTCGAGCACATCCTTGATGCCGTGGACGACCAGCGGCGGGTTCGCGGCGATCTCGGCGGCGGTCTCGTGGGCCGCGGCCAGAACGGCCTCCGCGTCGGCGAAGACATCGTTGACGAGCCCGATCTTCTCGGCGCGCGCGGCGTCGATGTCCTTGCCCGTGAGAGCGAGTTCGCGGACGTGCCCGTCGCCGATGATGTACGGCAACCGCGCCAGGGTGCCGACGTCTGCCACCATGCCGACCTTCACTTCGCGGACGCTGAACTTGGCGTCCGCACTCGCGTAGCGGATGTCGGCTGCGGTAACGAGGTCGACACCGCCGCCGATGCACCACCCCTGGATCGCGGCGACAACCGGCTTGCGGCAGTCGGCAACCGCCGTGATGGCGGCCTGCATGCGCTTGACCATCCCGTGGAAGTCGGTGCGCGCCTTGGCACGTGCTCCCTCGTCGAGAACGGCCGCGAGGTCACCGCCCATCGCGACGAGGTCGAGACCGAACGTGAAATGCTTGCCCGAGCCGGCGAGCACCACGGCCCGCACGTCGGGATCGGCGTCGAGTTCTGCGAACAGAACGGGCAGTTCGGACCAGAGGTCCGGGCCCATCGCGTTGCCTTTGCCGGGCCCGATGAGCGTGACCTGGGCGACATGGTCCTTACGCTCGACGGTGAACGCTTTCCAACTGGTGTGATCGGTCATTACTCGAGAGTAATGTCTGTCGTCGACCAGCACAGCGACCGGGCCGAAAGTAGGCGGGCGTTTCGTGTATTCGCCGCACGTGGGCAGGTCCTACTCTTGACCCATGAGCAGGTTCTGGCACCCCAACGTGGCCCGCGTAGCCGACACGCTCATCGCCCGCGGACACCACGGGCTCATCATCCGGCAACCCGACTCCGTGCGGACCGCGGAACAGGCCGCCGCGGCGGTGGGCGCGGACCCGGCGGCCATCGTGAAGTCACTGGTGTTCCTTCTCGACGACGACCCGATTCTCTTGCTCGTATCCGGGGCACATCGGGTAGTGCTCGACCGGACGGGCGAGCGCCTCGGCGGCACGCTCGTCCCGGCGCCCAGGTCGCTGGTCGTCGAGGTCACCGGTCAGCCCGTCGGCGGCGTCGCCCCACTCGGTCATTTCACCAACCTGCCGACCTACATCGACCGCTCTCTGCAGGACCACGCCGAACTGTGGGCTGCGGGCGGCTGCGCGAATACGTTGTTCCGCACTACTTATCGCGAATTGATGCGCGTCACCGCGGGCATCGACGTCGATGTGGACTGACCCCCTGTCGTCCGATACCGTGCAGCGCGCCCGGCACGGTACACTTCGACTCATGACCGAAGCGTGGAGCCGCAGGCACGTCGACCTGTGCCGCACCCGCTCGAGTCTCTGTGCGCGCTGAGATACGCACCAGCCCTCCTTCTTTCCCGGCGCCCCGACCGTCATTCGTCGCATCCACGGCACGCGGCACCGCCGGTACACCCATTCTCCGAGCGGAGTCCTTCATGACCACCGACCATCTCGAACGCACACGTAACACCCTCGAAGCCGATGAACCGGAACTCGTTCTGATTGTTCAGGTTTCGGACACGGGCGCCGTCAACCCCGGCGATCTCGCGGCACTCGCCGACGCCCTCCGCGAGACCGCGACCGGGCTTCTCCCGGGTGCGCGTACCCACACTCTCCTCAGCCCCGGACCCGCGCCACTCGTAGTGGACCTCCCCGCTCGCGGCCTGGTGCTCGACGGACGCCGAGTAGAACTGAGCCACACCGAATTCGAGATCTTCTCCTACCTTGTCGGGCGACCCCGCACGGCAGTTCCGCGCTCGACCCTGCGCACCCTCGGCGCCGGATACATCGATCCCGAGCGCGGCAACCGGAGCGTCGACGTGCACGTCTCGCGCATCCGGTCGAAGCTCGGCCGATTCGGCGACATCGTCACGACGGTGCGCGGAGCCGGATACCGGTTCGACCCGGACGCGCGCGTGCACGTCGTCGAGCCCCTCCACCGGAGGAGCGCATAGCAAAAACGAAGGGGCAGGAGGAATCTCCTGCCCCTTCGTCTCGCCACCAGGCCTTTGCGCTACGACGCTCGCGCAGCGGGCCGCGCACCTTCGCCGAATCGGCGCAGAACCTCGACGACGGTCGGTGAGACAGTCAGAAGTCCACGCGATTCGAGCCACGGAAGCGTGCCGTCGACGAGATGCTCGACGGTGAACGGTGCGGGCACGGGTACGAGCGTGACGCCGTCCGCCACCCCGACGGAGTGGATGTCCGCGATGAGGCTCCCGAGTCCCTCGGGTGTACCCACATACGACAGCGTGCCCGGTTCCCGGCGAGCAGTCCCCTCGATGCGAGCGTGCCGACGTGCGGCACGTGCATCGGGGTCGACGAGCACCTCGAGATCGACGAGCACCGTCACCGCATCGGGGTCGCGGCCCTCCGAGACGGCCTCGATGCGGATCCGATCGCGAATCTTCCCTGCTTCCCGCAGGTCTGCGGCGCGAACCCGAATCACGTTGCCGGACGGCGCGGCCGGATCGAGGGGCGGTTCGCCCGGACGGCCGACGGTGAGGTCGGCCCAGTAATCGGGCCCGGGCCGGCCGGACAGTTCGACGGCCACGCGCAGTAACCGCTGGGAGGAGTCCGGGTTGGCAGAATCGTTGTGCGACATGAGAGACCTCTCGTAATCTGCCGTAAGCGGCAGCAGCTGAAGAAAGCGTGCGGAGAGAACTCAGGCCGGACAGGTGCCGGAGGCCGTGCGGCACAGGTCGACATGCCTGCGGCACCAGTGCGCCATGGTCGTCGCCTCCGAGGTCATGGCGAGTACCCTACCGAGCCGGTGGGGAATTGTCGACCGCTGCGTTCGCCGTCAGATGCATTGCGACGCACCCTCTCCCGACTGAGCGAGCCCGGGACGGGTTTCCGGCGCGGGGCTCCACACACCGTCGGTCTTCGCGTGGGCCCACGCGGGCCCGTCGGCGATCAGGGTGTGCAGCGCGGCGAGAAGCCGGTCGACATCCGCCGACGAGCTACCCAGCCCCAGCGACGCCCGCACGGCGCCACCCGGACGGCCTACGCGGGCCAGCAACGGATGCGCGCAGAAACGCCCGTCGCGCACACCGATACCGTGTTCCGCCGAGAGGTACGACGCCACCTCCCCCGGTTCGTATCCGTCGACGGTGAAGGTCACGATGCCGACGCAGTCGCTCGAATCGCCCCAGAGCTTCAGGATCTCGACGCCCTCGAGGCTGCTCAGCCCGTCGACGAGCAGGCGGCACAGCTCCTCCTCGTGCCGGGTCGCGGCGTCGGTATCGAACCCGCCGAGGGTGTCGCACGCCGCGGCCAGAGCCGCAACCCCGAGCACATTCGGCGTTCCTGCCTCGTGACGCGCAGGGGCACAGGCCCATTCGGCACCGTCGAGAGTCACCTCGCGTACCGCGCCGCCGCCGGCCAGGTAGGGCTCGGCGGTGTCGAGCCAGTCACGGCGCCCGACGAGCGCACCCGCCCCGAACGGTGCATAGAGCTTGTGGCCGGAGAACGCGAGGTAGTCGATGCCGTCGGCGGCGAGGTCGACGTGGCGGTGCGGCACCAACTGCGCACCGTCGACGAGAATCCGCGCACCGCACGCATGAGCAAGAGTCGCGAGTTCGGCGATCGGCAGCACCTCACCGGTGACGTTGGAGGCACCGGTGACGGCAAGCAGAGCCGCCGGCGCCCGGGTCAACTCGGCAGCGAGACGCTGCACCGTCTCCGAGACGGTATCGGCAGCCACCACGACGCGAGAGTTCTTCCACGGCAGCAGCGTTGCGTGATGTTCGATGTCGAGTACCACCACATCGCCGGGGACCGCACCCGCCAGCAGATTCAGGGAGTCGGTGGTGTTGCGGGTGAACACGACCACCTGGTCGGCATCGGCACCGACGAAGCGCGCCACCGACTCTCGCGCATCTTCGTAGCTCGCGGTGCTAACACGCGAGGCGTATCCCGCGCCACGATGCACACTCGCGTAGTACGGCAGCAACTCGGCGATGCGGTCCGTGACGGTGGCCAGCGCCGGTGCGCTCGCGGCATAGTCGAAGTTGGCGTAGGTGCAGCTACCGCCCTGCACGAGCGGCACCTGCACGTCACATCCGGAGACGCGAGCGAACGGCGCGATGCAGGCGGTGGTCGATACAGCAGTCATGACAAAATCCCTCGTCGATCCAGGGACCCGTCGGTGATCGCCACGACGATGGAAATCGATCGCCGGCGGAGTCCGCGCTTGCCGTGTCCGGTGTTGGAAACACAGCCAGGTCGTCACCCGGAGCACCCCACCGCGGAGGAGGGTTGCCGACCAGCAAGCCGGGGCTCGATGCTGGTACTCATGACCTGCCGAAGAGAATTGCAGCCGGACGGTCACGTGTCAACCCGGATGCGTACCGCCGGTCGCGGCGACACCCGTCGACGCCTCCGACCTGCCGGAACACGGGCGCTCACTCGGACCGGGTGCGACACACCGGGTCGGCGCTGCGCCCCGACGTTCACCTCGTGTCCACTTGAACGTGAGATAACCGGAGCACCATCGAGTAGAAGGACGACGCGGACTTGCCTGCCCACCTCCCCGCTGAACACCTCGGTTCTGCGATTCCCGCGGAGTTTCTTCGCGCGTCGCACGCACCGCAGGCTCGCACCCTCGTCGACATCCTTCGCGCGACCGCCGAGGCTTTCCCCGACGCGCCCGCGATCGACGACGGAACGAGCCCCATCGGCTACGGGGAACTCGTCGAGAAGGTAAGGGTGGGCGCGTATGCGCTCATCGATGCCGGCGTCGGAGCAGGAGATCGAGTCGGGGTCCGGATGACGTCCGGCCGGGCCGACCTGTACGTGACAATCCTGGCGATCCTCGCGGCCGGCGCGGCATACGTTCCCGTCGATGCAGACGACCCGGACGAACGCGCCGACCTGGTCTTCTCCGAGGCGAAGGTCACCGCGATCGTCACCGATGAGGGCATCGGCCCCGGTACCGCGCCCTTCCGGACCGACCCGCCGCTGCGGGGGCCGAACCTCGAGGACGACGCGTGGATCATCTTCACGTCGGGATCGACCGGGACCCCGAAAGGTGTGGCGGTCGACCATCGCAACGCCGCCGCTTTCGTCGACGCCGAAGCACGATTGTTCTGCCGGGATGTGCCGCTCGGTCCCGGCGACCGGGTGCTGGCCGGATTGTCGGTCGCCTTCGACGCGTCGTGTGAGGAGATGTGGCTCGCGTGGCGCCACGGCGCGTGCCTCGTGCCCGCTCCTCGCTCACTGGTCCGGTCCGGGATGGACCTCGGACCGTGGTTGATATCCCGTGACATCAGCGTCGTGTCCACCGTCCCCACCCTCGCTGCCATGTGGCCGGCCGAATCTCTGGAAGCGGTGCGCCTGCTCATCTTCGGCGGCGAATCGTGTCCGCCCGACCTCGTCGAGCGACTCGCGGTACCGGGACGGGAATTGTGGAACACCTACGGCCCGACCGAAGCCACCGTCGTCGCCTGCGCCGCCCTCATGGATGGCACGGGTCCGGTGCGCATCGGTCTGCCCCTCGACGGCTGGGATCTCGCCGTCGTCGACGCCGATGGCAACCCGGTCGCCGAGGGTGAGAGCGGCGAACTGGTCATCGGCGGAGTGGGTCTCGCGCGCTATCTCGACCCGGAGAAGGATGCCGAAAAGTACGCTCCCATGCCCACTCTCGGATGGAAACGTGCTTACCGCAGCGGCGATCTCGTGGTACTCGACCGGCGGGGTCTGCTGTTCCAGGGCCGCGCCGACGACCAGGTCAAGATCGGGGGACGCCGCATCGAACTCGGCGAGGTCGACAACGCCCTCCAGAGTCTTCCGGGTGTCGCGGGGGCGGCGTGCGCCGTGCGCACGACCGCGGCCGGGCATTCGGTTCTCGTCGGCTACCTCGCGTCGACGGACCCCGAGTTCGATCTCGCGTCCGCGCACGATCTGCTCTCGGAACAGCTTCCCGCCGCGCTCGTGCCCCGCCTCGCTCTGGTCGACGAACTCCCCACGCGAACGTCGGGGAAGGTCGACCGCAATGCCCTCCCGTGGCCGCTTCCCGGCGCCGACTCCGACTCGATCGATGCCCTCGGGCTCGATCCCACCGCTGAGTGGCTCGCCGGACTGTGGACCGACATTCTCGGTGCGCGGATCGAGGGTCTCGACGACGACTTCTTCGAACTCGGAGGCGGTTCGCTCGCCGCCGCTCAGCTCGTCACCGCCATTCGCGCGCGGTATCCCGAGATGACGGTGGCACAGTTGTACGACCGGCCGCGCCTCGGATCGCTGGCCGTCTATCTCGACGAACTCGCACCGACCACCGCAGCCACGCAACGGGTGGTCACGCCGGTACCCCGCCGCGCACAGTTGGCGCAGATCGTCGCGACCGTACCGCTGATGACGCTCACCGGCCTGCAGTGGGTCACCTGGCTCGCGATCCTCAACGGTGTCATCACGCTGGTCGTCGACGTGCCGTGGACGGTCACGCCGTCGTGGTGGTCGACCGCGCTCGGTGCGGCACTGTTCCTGACCCCGCCGGGGCGCATGGCCATCTCCGTGGCGGGCGCGCGACTGCTCCTGCGGGGGGTGACGCCGGGGAGTTACCCGCGAGGCGGTTCCGTGCACCTGCGGTTGTGGACGGCGCTGCGACTGTCCGACGCTGTCGGGGCGACGAACATCTCCGGTGCCCCGTGGATGCGGAACTACGCTCGCGCTCTGGGAGCGAAGGTGGGGCGCGACGTCGACCTGCACAGCCTTCCTCCGGTCACCGGGATGCTCGAACTCGGCGACGGTTGCTCGATCGAACCCGAGGTCGATCTGTCGGGCCACTGGGTCGACGGCGATCTCGTGCACATCGGCACGATCCGGGTGGGTGCCGGCGCCGCGGTCGGTGCCCGCTCGTTCCTGGCCCCCGGTGCCCGTATCGGCAAGAACGCCGAGGTCGAGGCCGGTTCGGCGGTGTTCGGACGCGTGAAGTCCGGCCAGCACTGGGCAGGATCGCCGGCGAAGAAGATCGGCAAGGCCGACCGTCCCTGGCCGTCCGAGGCACCACCGAGGGGAGCCCGCTGGATTCCGGTCTACGCCTTGACCTCCGTCCTCCTCGGCGGCTTACCGATCGCATCGATCGCGGCAGGTGTCGCGCTGCTCGTGTGGTGGGTACGCGACACCGCCACCGTCGCGGAGGCCGCCCCCCGGTCACTGACGATGCTCCCGGCCGCGGCGCTGCTCACGATGCTCGTGTTCGCACTGACCACCCTGATCGCCGTGCGACTGCTGTCGATCCGGATGACGGAGGGATGGCATCCGGTCCGGAGCCGGGTGGGGTGGCAAGTGTGGGCCACCGAACGTCTGATGGACTCGTCGCGCACCTTCCTGTTCCCCCTGTATGCGTCGATGCTCACCCCCGTGTGGCTCCGGCTTCTCGGCGCCGATATCGGCAAGGACGTCGAGGCGTCGACAGTGCTCATGGTGCCCAAGTTCACCAAGGTCGCCGACGGTGCCTTCCTCGCAGACGACACGATGGTCGCGTCCTACGAACTCGGGGGCGGCTGGCTCTACATCTCGCACGCAAAGGTCGGCAAGCGGGCATTCCTGGGCAATTCCGGGATGGCAGCGCCCGGCCGTCGCGTCCCGAAACACGGTCTTGTCGCGGTGCTCTCCGCCGCACCCGAGAAGGCGAAATCCGGTTCCTCCTGGCTCGGTAGTCCGCCGGTGCGTTTGCGCCGCGCAGCGGGCGACGCCGACTCGAGCCGCACCTTCGCACCTTCACCCCGACTGCGGATCGCACGCGGTCTGGTCGAGACGTGCCGGCTCGTACCGATGATCGTGACTTTCGGGATCGGGTTGGGAGTGCTGTTCACCCTCAACACGTTCGCGTCGCACATCGGCTACTGGTTCGCCGCCCTTCTCGGCGGTGTGGTGCTGATGGCAGCCGGTGCGGTCGCGTGCCTGATCACGATCGTGGCGAAATGGCTGATCGTCGGTCGTATCGGGCGCGACGAGCACCCGCTGTGGAGTTCGTTCGTGTGGCGCAACGAAGTGTCCGACACGTTCGTCGAGACCGTCGCGGCCCCCTGGTTCGCCCGGGCGGCGACGGGCACCGCCGCCACGAACCTGTGGCTGCGCGCGCTCGGCTCGACGATCGGCCGCGGTGTCTGGTGCGAAAGCTACTGGTTGCCCGAAGCGGATCTCGTGACTTTGGGCGACGGCGCGACGGTCGAACGCGGCTGCGTTGTACAGACACACTTGTTCCATGATCGGATCATGGCCATGGACACCGTGACTCTCGGCGTGGGCGCCACTCTCGGCCCCCAGTGTGTCGCGTTGCCCGCATCGGGGATCGGTGACGGCGCCACTGTCGGGCCCGCATCTCTCGTGATGCGGGGCGACGTCGTACCGCCCTCGACCCGCTGGCAGGGCAATCCGATTTCGGCGTGGACCTCCCCGGGTGATTGGTCGCCGCGGTGAAGCCGATCAAGGCCGCGAAGCCGGTGCCTCCCGTCGCCGCTGACCGCCCCCTCGACCCGTACCTGCCGACCAGCGGCAACCGTGGCTACCGCGTGTCCCGGTACGAACTCGAACTCGGCTACCGGGTCATGGCCAACAGGCTGGAAGGCCGGGCCGTGATCATCGCGACCACGACCGATGTGCGCGGGAAGTTCGCACTCGACCTCGCGGCGTCGATGCGCGTGTCCAAGGTGACGGTAAACGGACGGCGGCCCGCGAAGTACGTCCACCGCAACGGCAAACTCGCCGTCACGCCCGCCGACGTGATCCCCGCGGGCGCGGTGCTGACGATCTCGGTGCAGTACGCCGGCACCCCTACGCCGCTGCGCACCATGTGGGGTGAGGTCGGCTGGGAGGAACTCGAGGAGGGTTCGCTGGTCGCAAGCCAGCCGAACGGCGCTCCGTCGTGGTTCCCCTGCGACGACCATCCCGGATCGAAGGCCACCTACCGCATCTCGATCACCACGGACGCGCCGTTCCAGGCGATCGCCAACGGGACACTCGTACACAGGACGACGAAATCCAGCCGGACAACCTGGGTGTACGAACAGCCCGAGCCGATGGCGACCTATCTGGCGACCGTGCAGATCGGTCATTACGAGATCCGCCAGGTCGCGTCGTCGCCGGTGCCGCAGTACGCGGTGCATCCGCCACGTCTGCGCGACGCGTTCGACAAGGACTTCGGGCGGCAAGCCGAGATGCTCGAGCTGTTCGCGCGGCTGTTCGGCCCGTACCCGTTCGCGCACTACACGGCGCTGGTGACGGACGACGACCTCGAGATCCCCATCGAAGCGCAGGGCCTGTCGACGTTCGGCGCGAACTTCTGCGATGGCCACCGGACCGAAGAACGGCTCGTCGCACACGAATTGGCCCACCAGTGGTTCGGGAACAGCCTGACCTTGTCGCGCTGGTGCGACATCTGGCTCCACGAAGGTTTCGCGTGCTACGCGGAATGGTTGTGGTCGGAGAATTCCGGCGGGCCGACCGCCCGCGCTCTCGCCGCAGAAGCCCATCGCGGCCTGTCGCGTAAGCCGCAGGACATCCTTCTCGAGGATCCGGGCGCGGCGGACATGTTCGACGACCGGATCTACAAGCGCGGTGCGCTGACCCTCCACGCCCTTCGCCTCGCCCTCGGCGACGAAGCCTTCTTCACGCTGCTCCGGACGTGGACGTCGGACTACCGCCATTCCAATGTCACGACGGCACAGTTCAAGGATCTCGCCACGCGGTTCTCGGAGACGTCTCTGCGGCCCCTGTGGGACGCATGGCTGGGCCAGGAGGCACTTCCTCCGCTACCCGGATCCTGACGGGTAGCGCGGGGACCCCGATGACGGTGTCGCTACCCGCCGGCAATCGCGACCCGCAGCGGCTCCCGGACCCCCGGGTATTCCGCTTGGGCCGCGACAACCTCCGAAGAGAAACACGGGACGGCCGACGATCGTCACTTCACGTATGAGCCTGCGTACATCTTCCGCGGGCCGGCTTCGATCCACCTCGAATTCACACCCGTTGAGAATTCACACCCGTCTGGTTCGGTCCCGAAGGGCCGACTCGGACAACACCCTTGTGGCGTAATCGCCGGGCAGAGAACCGGCTACTGCCAGCAGCCGTTGTCCAGGTGAAACGATCATCGAACATCCTGCCGTGGCCCGAAAGCCTTCTCCGGTCGCACCGGCGAAGCTCGCCATCGCTACATAGGCTCCGCACGTGGCACCGATTTGGGCGGCGCGCCGTTGCTGTTCCGCCAACTCCCATCGGTGGTGCACCACCCCACACGCGTACAGATCGATGTCGAGGGCTGCGGTCGCGTGAATGTGCTCAGCTGTTCCGGTGTCCTTGCAGATGCCCAGACCGATACGCCACCCATGGATCTCGATCGCCGACGCACCAGGCCCCTGTACGAACCACTTGTTCTCGTCACCGTGCAAATGCGTTTTCCGATAGGCGATCCCGGCGCCATTGCCATCGACACGCAGCGTAGCGATGAAACGCTGACCTTTTTCCATCACCGACGCACCGACCAACGCGCATGAGCCGGTCGATCGACAGGCCTCGACGAGTAACGCGACAGCGTCCCCATCCAACTCGACGTCTGCGGCGTCCAGGTAATACCCGGTCAAGGACAGTTCTGGAAACACAATCACGTCTGCACGAGCCGACCGGATCAGTTCTGCATGCGCCCGTGCCGACGCAACGTGGTCACCGTCGACCACCGCCGGCTGTCCGACAGCCGTGCGCAACAACTCGGCCTTCCTCGTCACAACGAGCATCCTGCGTGAGGACCGGGCAAAGATCAACAAATGCGAAAAGAGGGACCCGCAGGTGGGGTCCCCTTTTCGCATTCACTTGCGACAAACACTATTCGACAAAAACATTGTCCATAGAAAACACTGGAGGCCCCCAACAAAGTTGGGGGCCTCCAGCAAACGGGTGTTCGGCGGTGTCCTACTCTCCCACACCCTGACGAGTGCAGTACCATCGGCGCAATGGGGCTTAGCTTCCGGGTTCGGAATGGGACCG